>NZ_AP014548.1:1479778-1838813 GCF_000831385.1 Nonlabens marinus S1-08
TGACAGATTTGCCTCAAGACCCTGGAAGTTTCAGTATTTTGAAAATAGCAGATCAGCAATTATTCACTCAAGCTGGAGATGTACTTACGTATACCATCACTGTTACAAATACAGGAGATGTGACTTTGACTAACTTAATACTGACTGATGCAAATGCAGATGCAGGAACTTTAATTCCTTCAAGCTTTGCCTCATTAGCACCAGGTCAAACTGTATCTGCAGTAGCGAGTAGAACGATAACGGCTCAAGACGTTGCTAATACGAGAGCCTTGAACTCTATTTTAGGTACAGCAACAAATCCTCAAGGTGATGATGTTACAGATATATCTGATGATCCAAACAATCTTGATGATGTAGATCAAGATGGAAATGGTGATCCAGATGATCCAACTATTGTCTATATAGATTCTGACGACGATGGAATACCAGATCCAATTGACCTAGATGATGATAATGATGGTATCACCGATGTAGTCGAGTTAGACGGAGCAGATCCAGACCTTGACAATGATCAAGATGGAGTTCCAGCTTATCTAGATGACGATGATAATGATTTCTTCGTAGATAACGCTGACGGATTAGTAGATCCAGCTTCAGATTTAGATAGCGATGGGATACCTAATCACTTAGATCTAGATGTTGATGATGACGGAATTTATGACGTAGTAGAAACTGGAAATAATGATCTAGATGCTGATGACGATGGTATGGTAGATGGTCCAGTAGGGGCAAATGGAATTCCAGATGCAGCTGAAGATGGTGGTGTAGATGGAGCGGGTGTAAGTACACCACCATTAGAATCTGACTTGGATTCAGATACATTACCTGACTATAAAGATCTTGATTCTGATGGGGATGGGATACCAGACAATGTGGAAGCTCAATCCTCTAATGGGTACATACTTCCTTCAGGAACAGATTCTGATCAGAATGGTGTAGATGATGCTTACGATACGAATGGTTCTCCAATTAATCCAGTAAATACAGAGGTTGATTTTGGGTATGCAAATCAAGACAGTCTTCCTGACTACTTGGATTTAGATTCCGATGGTGACAATGTTCCAGACTCTATAGAGGGCAGTGATTTCAATGCTGATGGTATAGCTGACATTACCCCTACAGGAAATGATATTGACAATGATGGTCTGGACGATGCGTTTGATGGGTCAATTGGAGACTTTGAAGATCCAAATGGACAGCTTGTCGACACTACACCGTTTGAGTTACCTAATCGCGATGGATTGAATGACAATCCGGACTTTAGAGATCAAGATGACGATGAGGATGGCTTGCTTACCTTTGAGCAAGGTGGTCCTAATAATGATCCTAATCAGGGTGAAGATGTAAATAATGATGGAGATCCTACAAATGATGACACAGATGGGGACGGCACTCCTAACTATCTTGATTCTTTAGATGATACCGCATTTTTTGATGAAGATGATGATAATGATGGTATTCCAGATATTGTAGAAGTTGGTTCCAATCCAGACATCGACAACGATGGTGATGGTGTACCAGCCTACTTAGATGATGATGACAACGACCCTCTAGTTGGTAACGATGATGGTGTAGTCAATCCGGAATTTGATACTGACGGTGATGGGATTTCAAATCACTTAGATCTAGATAGTGATGATGATGGTATCTATGATGTTAATGAAACTGGAAACAGTGCCCTTGACGCAGACAATGACGGTAGAGTAGATGGACCAGAAGGTGTGAACGGTATTCCAGATGCAGCGGAAGACGGTGGTATTGATGGAGCAGGTGTTTCAAACGCGCCTAGAGCTACTGACATTGATTCTAGACCTGATTATCTAGATCAAGATTCTGATAACGATGGTATCACAGACAACGTGGAGTCTCAAGACACATTTGGTTACATTGCACCATTAGGGGTAGACTCTGATAACAATGGTGTTGATGATGCCTATGATACCAATGGAAGCCCTATTGAAGAAGTTGACTTTGATGGAGATGGCATTCAAGATTATCTTGATGACGATTCTGATAATGACAATGTTCGTGATAGATTAGAAGGTCATGACTTCAACCACGATGGTGTAGCAGATGTGACACCTAGTGGAGCAGATGTAGATATCGATGGTCTTGATGATGCATTTGATGGGGATACCAGTGGATATGGAGATCCAGATGGATTAGATCTAGACGGAGATCCATCCCAACTTCCTGACCTTGATGGTACAGAGGATGTAGATTTTCGTGATGTAGATGATGATGGTGATACGGTTGATACCATCTATGAAGATTACGATGGCGATAATGACCCAACAGATCAAGATACAGACGGTGATGGTATTCCAGATTATCTAGATACGAACGATGATGGTGATCCATTTGATACTATCGATGAAGGTCCAGATCCAGATGGAGATCAAAACCCTAATACTGGAAACACTAGAGATACAGATGGCGATGGAATATTTGATTACCTTGAATTTGATGAAGAAATAGTTCAGGAATGTGGAGAACCACTTGTATTCAACGGGATTTCTCCTGATGGCGATACGAGAAATGACTTCCTAGTGATTGATCAAATTGAATGTTACCCAGATAATACTCTAGAGATTTACAACCGTTGGGGTGTGAAGGTTTATGATACCGATAACTATGGAGCTAATGGACAAGTGTTCCGTGGTATTTCTGAAGGTAGGATCACTATTCAACAAAATGAGGAATTACCAGTAGGAACCTACTATTACATCTTCAAGTATTTAGATCTTGAGGGTAATGGAAAGTCTAAAGCAGGTTATATCTACATTCAGAGATAGGAATTATGAAAGTTAATAATCACAAACAGAGAATGATGAAATTTTTAATTAGCATATTCCTTCTTCTAGTTGGACTTAGTGGAATGGCGCAGCAAGACGCTCAATACACGCAGTATATGTACAACACCATCGCGATAAACCCAGCTTATGCTGGGAATCGCGGGATGTTGAGCGCTGTCGCCTTGCACCGCAGCCAGTGGGTAGGATTAGAGGGAGCTCCTGAGACCCAAAGCTTAAGCGTTCATAGCCCAGTCGGTCTCGGAGCCTTAGGTTTAGGACTGTCAATAGTCAACGATAAAATTGGACCATCCAGCGAGACTTATTTTAATGGAGATATTAGTTACACCATACAAACTGGAATAGAGAGCAACTTAAGTTTTGGACTTAAATTAGGTGGTCATGTTCTAGATGTAAACTTTAATGAGTTGAACATTTTTGATCCTACAGATGGTGCATTTCAAGAAAATATTGACAACCGTTTTACTCCTAATATAGGTACGGGTGTGTATTTCCATTCAGATAAGTTCTATGCAGGTTTAAGTGCTCCCAATTTATTGAGAAACGAGCATTTTGAACCTTCAAATAATGACAACAGACAGTCATTTGTTGCAGCGGAGCGAATTCATTACTACTTTACAAGTGGTTATGTTTTTGACGTCAACCCATCATTAAAATTTAAGCCTAGTACCATGATCAAAGCTGTTTCAGGTGCACCTTTACAAGTAGACGTGTCTGCTAACTTTTTGATTAGTGAGAAGCTTACTCTAGGTGCTGCATATAGATTAGACGCAGCAGTTAGTGGAATGTTAGCTTATCAAGTTAGCGATCAATTTTTAGTTGGACTGGCATACGATAGAGACACCACAGAATTAGGAAACACCCAGTACCAAGATGGTAGTTTTGAGGTCTTTCTAAGATTTGAAATGTTTAAATCTTACGATCGTATGTTGACTCCTCGATTCTTCTAAACTTTAGATATGAAAAATTACACCAAAAATATATTACTTGTAGGAATGCTAATGGTTTTAGCTTTCGCTAAAGCGCAAACAACAAAACCCATACCTAATCGAGCAGAAAAGACTTATGAGAAGTTCGCCTTTATAGATTCTAGACAAATCCTGGAGCGTATGGCAGATCGTGGTTACAAAAGCGTAGAGATATTCTCTAAACTAGGAGACACCTATTATTTCAATAACGATTATAAAAATGCGTTGAAATGGTATGAAGAGTTGTTCAAGTTAGAGAATGAGTCCATTCCTACAGAGTATTACTTTAGATATGCTCAAGCCTTAAAAAGTGATAGGCAATATGCAAAAGCAGACTTGTTGTTGAAAAACTTCAAAATGAAGAGAGGTTCACTGGATTCTAGGTTGAAAAACTTAGTGAACAACCCTGATTATTTAGATAAGATAGATTATCAAAAAGGAAGATTTGATATTGAATCAGTTTCTATAAATACAAGCTACCAAGAATTTGGTAGTGCATTTTATGGTCCTAAACAAGTCGTTTTTGCTAGTGCAAGAGATTCTGGAGTGTTCAGAAAGAGAAGACACTCATGGAATAATATGCCGTTTTTAGATTTGTATGTAGCAGATAGGGCTGAGGATGGTTCGTTAACTAATGCGAGAACATTTGATGATCGCATCAATAGCATCTTTCACGAGAGCACCCCAACTTTCAGTGCAGATCTTAACACAGTTTACTTTACCAGAAACAACTATGAGAACAAAGATTTAAGACGCGATAAAAATCGCATCAATAATCTACAAATTTTCAAGTCTGTAAAAGTTGAAGGAGAGTGGAGTGAGCCGCAAATTGTTAGTTTTTCAGAAGATAGTTACAGCACAACGCATCCTGCATTGACGCCAGATGGGAAGTACTTATATTTTGCAAGCAACATGCCTGGAACTATGGGAGATGATAAAAGATTTCAACAAACAGACATATGGAGAGTCGCTGTTTTTGAAAATGGAGAGTTTGGTGAGGCAGAGAATATGAGCGTGATTAATACAGAGGGTCGTGAAAGTTATCCCTTTGTAAGTGAAAGTGGAAATCTATATTTTGCAAGTAATGGGCTCCAGAGTTTAGGTGGTTTAGATATCTATGTGTCTAAAATTAATAAGAATGGATCTCTAGATAGGCCCGTCAATATTGGAGAGTCCATCAATAGTGTGGATGATGATTTCGCATTTATTATTGATGAAAGTTTGAAGCAAGGCTATTTCAGTAGTAATAGAAATGGTGGTACAGATGACAACATTTATAAATTTGATCAAATTGAGGATCTTAAGGAAATCTGTGAACAAGTAGTAAGTGGAGTAATCACTGATCAAATAACCAATCAAATATTAGAATCTGCTAGAATTACCCTTATTGATGATTCGAACAATATACTGGTAGTAACCAATTCAAATGCAAAAGGTAGATATGCCATTGAATTGGAATGCGACAAGACATACTTCATTCGTGCGGAAAAAATGGGTTACAATACGGCAGAAGAAATAATCAACACACCATCAGTAAAAGGAGAACTGGTTTTAGATATCGAATTAGAACCACAATCTGTTAAAGGAGGAGTTGGCGATGACCTCGCAATATTACTGAATTTGAACCCGATCTATTTTGACTTTGACAGATCATTTATACGTGAGGATGCGGAGTTGGAGTTACAAAAAGTTCTTGCCGTTCTAGAGGATAACCCAACCATGATTATCGATATCAGGTCACATACAGATAGCAGAGGAACTGAAGAATACAATGAACGCTTATCCAGTCGCCGTGCGGCTAGCACGAGAAACTACTTGATCAATAAGGGGATCGATCCTTCAAGGTTGACCTCTAAGGGTTATGGAGAAAGCGAGCTAGTCAATGAATGTTCAGACGGTGTTTCGTGTAGTGAGGAACAGCACCAGTTGAACCGTCGTTCTGAGTTTATAATTACCTCGATGTAGTGTAAAGTTCGCTTTCGCGAAAGCGAACATACCTTCACATTTAAAAAATAGAATAGCCGCTTTACAATAAGCGGCTTTTTTATAACTAAGCACCTATAGCTTATTTTTACCTGCCTTAAATAATATCGTTATGAACTTAAAATTAACCTGCAGCTTCATTCTATTTTTAGTATTCACGGGCTTGAATATAATGGCGCAGCAACCATCTAGCTCTTTTGAAATTAACTTTGAACGATATGAATTAGACAATGGCTTAACCGTTTTGCTGCATGAGGATCATTCAGACCCAGTGGTTGGAGTCGCATTGACAGCCCATGTAGGTTCAGCAAGAGAAAAGGAAGGACGTACTGGATTTGCCCATTTATTTGAGCATTTGTTATTCTTAGAATCTGAAAACCTGGGAAAAGGTGGCTTAGACGCTATGAGCGCTAGAATAGGAGGTTCTGGAGCTAATGGATCCACAAATCGAGACCGTACCAATTATTTTCAAACGGTGCCTAGTGACGCCCTTGAAAAAATGATTTGGGCAGAAGCTGATAAACTGGGCTACTTCATCAACACGGTAACTGAACCCGTACTAGCTAAAGAAAAGCAAGTCGTAAAAAACGAGAAACGACAAGCAGTCGATAATCGTCCATATGGACACGATAATTATGTGATCGGTAAAAACCTCTATCCTGTAGGACATCCTTACAATTGGCAAGTGATTGGATCACTAGAAGATCTTCAAAATGCTACCGTGGACGATGTCAAAGAGTTCTATAAAAAATGGTACACGCCTAATAATACAGTATTAACCATTGCTGGTGATTTTAACCCTAGAGAGGCAAAACAATGGATTGAAAAATACTTTGCAGAAATTCCCTCAGGTGCTCCAGTTGCTGCATTACAAAAACAACCGGTTCAAATTCCAGTCAGTAAGCGATTGTATTATGAGGACAACTTTGCAGCTTTACCGCAATTAAGTATGGTATGGCCAGGAGTTCCACTTTACGACAAGGACAGCTATGCGCTGGGTGTTCTATCAACCTATTTGAGTTCTGGGAAATCAGCACCGCTTAATAAAGTGATTGTTGACAGCTTAAAGTTGGCAAGCAGGGTTTCCATGAGTGATCAAAACGCAGAGCTTGCAGGCGAGATCAATATTGCAGTTCGTGCCTACGACGGTGTTGATTTAAACAAAGTACAGGATGCGATTTATTTAGGTCTCGCCGATTTTGAGAAAAACGGAATTTCCAAAGATGATTTAGACCGCATCAAAGCACAACAAGAAACTAGATTCTATCGTGGTCTTTCCAGCGTTTTAGGAAAAGGTTTTCAATTAGCCCAATACGAAATATTTGCTGGAGGGGCTGATTACATCAATCAAGATCTCGAACGAATTCAACAAGTGACAGCGGAAGATGTTATGGACGTTTACGAGAGGTATATCAAGAACAAAAACTATATAGCTACCAGCTTTGTTCCAAAAGGAGCTGCAGAACTCGCTTTAGAAAATTCAGATCTTGCCCAGGTGGTAGAGGAACAGATTGAAAATAACGTGGATGCAGATGTGGACCCAAATGTAATCGCTACTTATGAACGCACGCCTTCTAGTTTTGATAGATCAGTAGAGCCAGAATATGGACCTTCACTGGAGCTTAAGATTCCTGAAGTTTGGAAAACAACTCTTTCTAATGGAATTAATGTTTACGGAATCACGACTAGCGAAGTTCCATTAGTTAATATCGATTTAGAAATCAAAGGAGGTTTACTGTTGGAAAATCCAAATAAGATTGGCGTTTCAAACTTATTGTCCAGAATGTTGTTGAAAGGGACTAAGGATAGAACCACAGAAGAACTGGAGCAAGCTATTGATGATTTAGGCGCTTCTGTTTTCGTGTCTGCCAGTGATCAAGGCATCAGTCTTAATGCTACTGTATTAAAGCGCAATTATGAGGCATTAATGAATTTGATCTCTGAGATCCTATTAGAACCTAGATGGGACGATGAGGAGTTTGAGCTGCTGAAGCAAAGTGTGGCGAGCCAATTAACTCAGCAACAATCAGATCCTAATAGCATTGCGTCAAATGAGTTTTCTAAGTTGATCTATGGGAAAGATCACATTCTGGCACAAAACAATTTGGGTACTAATAGTTCCATAGAAAACATCACCATAAAGGACCTGAAAAAATATTACACTAATTATGTAGCGCCTGGTTTGAGTAGTTACAGAGTAGTAGGTGCTGTTGATGAAAAAGAAGTAACTACTGCTTTGCAACAATTAGAAAAACTGTGGAAACCAAAATCGGTAAACTTCCCTAAATTATCGGCTATACCTGTGTTGGAAGAATCAAAGATCTATTTCTATGATGTGCCAGGAGCTAAGCAGTCTGTGTTGAGATTTGGGTATCCTGCACTAGCATATACAGATACAGATTTCTACCCAGTTCAAATAATGAATTACCGATTAGGTGGTGGTGGATTTGCCTCTCAACTAACACAAGAATTGAGAGAAGGAAAAGGGTACACCTATGGAATCCGATCTGGTTTTTCTGGAAGTGAATTCACAGGTCCATTTTCAGTGTCAAGTGGTGTGCGCTCTAATGTTACCTTAGAATCATCCCAATTGATCAAAGAGATCTTGGAAAATTACGGAGATTCATTCAGTCCAGAAGACCTTGCCATTACTAAAAGCTTTTTAGTGAAATCAAAAGCACTTGCATTTGAAACAGATCAAGCTAAATTAGGCATGCTGACAGTCATCGATAAATACGACCAACCTGTTGATTTTGCTTTAGAACAACAAGAACTAGTTGAAGAAATGACAGTGGAACAAATTAAGGAACTTGCCCGCAAATACATCATTCCAGGACAAATGTATTATTTGATCGTTGGTGATGCTGCTACCCAGCTGGAGCGTATGAAAGAACTGGGATACGGTGAGCCTATTAGGTTGAACTAAGCGACGAGTATAAATAATAAAAGCTCCTAGATGCAGGCATCTAGGAGCTTTTTATATAACTTATAATCGTGTCTTAAAAGTTGTAAACCACCTCTAGTTTATAGCCTTTTAAGGCTTTTTCTGCCTTTTCAAGATCCTCCGTAAACCCTAGGATGTATCCGCCGCCACCAGATCCACAAAGTTTCAGGTAATAATCTCCAGAGTCCAACCCTTTTTTCCACAGGTCGTGAAATTGCTGCGGGATCATAGGCTTAAAATTGTCTAGTACTGTTCCAGAAAGCTTCTTCACATTTCCAAAAAGTCCCTTCACGTTTCCACTTAAGAAATCTTCAACGCAAAGATCTGTGTACTTCACAAACTGTTCTTTCAACATTTTGCGGAATCCTTCTTTTTTCATGCTTTCCATAAAAATATTGACCATAGGAGCAGTTTCTCCTACCATACCAGAATCTAAAAGGAAAACAGCACCGCTACCGGTTGCCAGTTGAGAAGGAATGCCCGCAGGTTCAATATCCTCACGGCTATTGATGAGTATAGGTAGACTTAAATAACTATTTAAAGGATCTAATCCAGAACTTTTCCCGTGAAAGAAACTCTCTATTTTTCCAAAAATATCTTTTAGGATCAATAGTTTTTCTCGCGTCAAGTTTTCTAGTACAGTGATTTTATCAGTAGCATACTTATCATAGATAGAAGCAACTAGAGCGCCACTGCTTCCAACTCCATACCCTTGGGGTATGCTAGAGTCAAAATACATGCCTGCCTCAATATCAGCTCGCATAGCGGCGATATCAAAAGGCGGGAAATCTATGTCGTGACTCGTTAACTCTTCAATGTGATTTGCAAGACGAGCAAGACTTCTATTGGAAGCCAATGCTTTTTCGTCAGGTTGATCAGCGATTTTAAGGGCGCCTTTATAAAAATTATAGGGAATAGAAAGCCCTTTGGAATCTTTAATAATCCCGTATTCTCCGAAGAGAAGAATCTTAGAATAAAATAATGGTCCTTTCATAGATAGGGTCTAGACTGCTGTGGCACCACTGCCTATAGCATCGCAAATATACTGTTCATTTTGACAATATTGGGCTAATTTACTCTTAATCAATTGCTCAACTGTATCCTTATGTGCTGCTGGATAGAGCATGTGCACGTTAGCGCCTGCATCTAGCGTAAAGCAAACAGGAACGCCAGTTTCCTTACGATAAGCCCAGATTTCCTCGATAATCGACAAGGTGTTAGGTTTCATGAGGATAAAATAGGGATGCGATGTCATCATCATGGCATGTAATGTTAGTGCCTCACTTTCCGTAATTTTTATAAAACCGTCAAGATCCCCAGTGTAAAGGCACTCTTTAATGGCTGTTAAATTGCTATGGGCTTGATGAAATCTCGCTTTCGCGAAAGCGTGCTCATTCATAAGTTCATGGCCTACGGTCGAGCTTACCGTTTTCTCTCCCTTATCCACTAGCAAGATGGTGTCTTGATAATCTTGAAAAACAGCATGTAATGACTGGCTGACATCAACGCCAAAGAGGTCTGAGCTTCCAGAAGTTTCATCATGAGAACCCCAAACCACAAGTTTCCCTTCTAAACTACGGCAAGCACTCCCAGAGCCTAACCTCGCCAGAAAACTTGCTTTTTTCAAATCTATATCAGTTCCAGTGAGCTGGGATTCTAAATCGACGATACAAGAGGATAATGCGGCCATACTACTGGCACTACTGGCAATACCGCTGCTGTGTGGAAAAGTGTTTGTAGTTTCTATTGTAAAATAATACTCCTTGATCCAAGGGGAATAGGAAATAATGCGTTTGAAATAAGACTCAATTTTAGGAGCAAATGAAGGTTTGAGCTTACCGTCCAACTTTATTTCAAAACCATGTTTTACTGCTTTAATAGCGGTCAATGTAGTTATTGTTTTACAATCGCTGAGCGTGAAACTAATAGACGGGTTTGCAGGTAATTGTACACCGTGTTTTCCCCAGTATTTGACTAGAGCAATGTTAGATGGTGCCTGCCATGAAGCTGAAAGTTGATCAACTAGTGTTACAGGTTCGTGGAGTATAAATTGATCTTCCAAAGAATTGTAAAGTTTAGAACAAATATAAAGCTTCGGGAGTTGTGTGAAAGGCCGTTTTTATATCAAGGGCTACTACATTCCTGTACGTATGGCCTCAACAGGATCCAGTCGTGCAGCAACAAAAGCTGGGATGACACCAGCTATCAGACCGATTATAGCAGAAATGCTTGTGCCTAAAATGATATTTTTAAGCGAAAGAATAAATTCAAAATCGTCAACAGCAAGGTTGGCCCCAAGGGTAGCAAGCCAGACAAAAAACAATCCAAACAAACCTCCAAAAATGGCAAGTATTACAGATTCAAATAAAAACTGAGAAAGTATAAAACGACTTTTGGCACCCAGAGATTTTTGAATCCCAATAAGGTTCGTGCGTTCTTTTACACTTACAAACATGATGTTAGCAATCCCAAAACCGCCTACCAGCATTGAAAACCCAGAGATTATCACGCCTATAAGAGTCATTACACCTGTAACTTGATCTAAAAAGTCAGCAAATCCTTTTAACGGATTGATAAAAAAGGTGCTCAAATCGTCGCCTTTTAAACCTCGAGAGTTGCGCAGTCGTTGCTCTACTGTAGCCATGAATTCATCAAGATCCACTCCTGCTTTGGGTTTCATTATAAGAGCCGTGGTGGTGTTTTTATTAGTGTCACTGTAGATACGTCTCACAAAATTCACAGGGATAAATGCAGATTCATCTTTACTAGGACCGAATGCACCAGCACCTTCTTTTTCTAAAACTCCAATCACTGTGAATTTGTTCCCATATAAACGTATTCGTTTTCCTATAGGGTTTGTGTTATCAAATAGACTCTGTGCTATTTCGTAACCTAAAACGACAACTGGAGAACCGCTTACATCTTCAGAATCATTGAAAAAACGCCCGTCGGTTAATTTTAAGTTTTCTAATTGATAGAAATCGCTAGTATGTGGTTGAATCCCGACTCCAGTAACTGTCTTGTCTTCAAACTTTATATTTTCAGGTGCGGTGAAAAAAGTGTAGGTGATAGCATCTAGGTTTGGGACACTGCGTTTGAGCATTAGGTATTCTTCATAGCTCACATTTGGGAAATTTTGATACTGATAGGGTTCTAATTCGGTAGGTCCAAAAGATCTATTGAGTACGTAAATTGTAGAAATATCTAGGGAACTTAACCCGTCTTTGATCTCATTTTCTAGTGAGTCAATAGCGGCCAAAACGCCAATGATCGCAAATATTCCAATGGTAACGCCTAGTAACGAAAGGAAAGTTCTTAATAGATTGGTACGTAATGCATTGAGCGCGAAGAAGAAACTCTCCTTAAGAACTCTTAGATAGATAAGCATACGTACTAAATTTTAATTTTATCGAGATTTACAATGGTTAGACCAACCGATTCAAAGAATGTTACAATTAATGGTTAAAAATACAGTAGCTTATTGTGAGTTCTACCTTATTTGGAGTTATTATCAAATATGTTGCATTTTTGAAATAAAAATATTCTTATGAAAATTGTCAATTTTTTAAGGCTTTTTGGTATTTGCCTCTTCAGTCTATATATAGTTTCTTGTGAAGACGATGTTGAGGATTTTGAACCTGTCTCTATAAATCCACCAGCAATTAATTCAGATTCTAACTTTGCCATCAATCGCACCTCTTATAATTTGAAGGCGGCTTTAGGAAATCAAGTTACCGTTGATGGAACTGAAGGGTATCAATTTGTTTTTATAGGCAATGGTCTGACCGCAATAAATGGAGTAATAGAAGGTAGGGGGGCGATTGTTCAATTAGTATTGTTTAAGAATGACAACCCTAGAGAGGTTTCTGGTACTTATTTGATCCGAGATAATGAGGCTAACCTTACCGCGCAACTTGCCTATTCTTTAGAATTTGATCCGTCTGTAGCGGGTGATGCAGATGATCAACTTGCTAGCGGTACTGTAGTAGTAGAGGAGCTGGCAAATAATCAAATCAGGATGACAATCAGCGACGCAGTAACTACAACTGGGATGCAAGATTTCACCCTGTTCTTTGAAGGTGGTGTTTTAGTGTTGAACTAAACATTCATTTTGTTGATCGATGGTTCAAAACCAATTAAAGCTTCTAGTGTCAAAAAACAGCTTTGGTGAGGCTTTGCTTTATTTTTGCATTTTAGATTCTAACCTACCTTTTTATCATGAGCCAAATCAAAGCACAAAGCGCCTTAATTTCCGTATTTCATAAAGATGGGCTTGCTCCCATTGTTAGAAAAATGAAAGACTTGGGAATCACTATTTATTCCACTGGTGGAACTGAGAAATTCATTAAAGAACTTGATGTGCCCGTTGTGCCTGTAGAAGACGTAACCTCGTACCCGTCAATTTTAGGTGGTCGTGTGAAGACACTGCACCCTAAAATCTTTGGAGGAATTCTCAACCGTCGCGATCATGAAACAGATCCAGCTCAATTGGCAGAATTTGATATCCCGCAAATCGATATAGTTATTGTAGATCTGTATCCTTTTGAAGATACCGTGGCGAGTGGCGCAAGTGAGCAAGACATCATTGAGAAAATAGACATAGGCGGTATCTCATTGATAAGGGCAGCTGCTAAAAATTTCAAAGACACTTTGTGTATTGCGACCATGCAAGATTATGCAGAGCTTTTAGAGGTTTTAGAATCAGGAAATGGGTCAACGACACTAGAGCAACGCAAGAAATTTGCTACCACTGCATTTAACGTCTCTTCGCATTACGATAGCGCCATCTATAATTACTATGCAGGCGACGATCTAGAGAAATCCTTAAAGGTGAGTGAGCAACACGTGATGCCATTGCGCTATGGAGAAAATCCACACCAGCGCGGGTGGTTCTTCGGTAATTTTGATGAGATGTTTGTCAAACATCACGGTAAGGAGTTGTCTTATAATAATTTACTAGATGTTGATGCGGCAGTAAACCTAATGAGCGAATTTGTAGATGACATGCCTACCTTTGCCATATTTAAGCACAACAACGCCTGTGGCATCGCACAGCGGGAAAGTATACATGATGCATATGTTGACGCCTTAGCTGGCGATCCGGTTTCTGCTTTTGGGGGTATTTTAATTGCTAATAAAGAAATTGATGTGCCTACCGCTGAAAAAATCAATGAATTATTCTGTGAGGTGGTCATCGCTCCTTCCTTTGATAGCGCTGCACTAGAGATTCTTAAAAGCAAGAAAAATAGAATCATGCTGGAACTTGTTGAAGGTGCGCTTTCGCGAAAGCGAGATACCAACAAACTCGAGGTGCGAGCATCATTAAACGGTTATTTAGTACAAGATGCTAACTTGAAAACCGATACGAAAGAGAGTTTTAAGGAAGCGACAGATAAAAAACCTACCAATTCCCAAGTGGAAGATTTATTGTTTGCTTCAAAAATATGCAAGCATACCAAGTCAAACACTATCGTTCTAGCAAAGGGTAAGCAGCTCTGCGCTAGTGGTACTGGGCAAACCTCTAGAGTTGACGCTTTAAATCAAGCCATTCATAAAGCAAAATCCTTCAATTTTGACCTTGATGGAGCTGTTATGGCAAGTGATGCTTTTTTTCCATTTCCCGATTGTGTGGAAATTGCGGATAATGCAGGAATAACAGCTGTTATACAGCCAGGAGGCTCGATCAAAGACCAACTTTCTATTGACTATTGCAATAAAAACGATATTGCTATGGTTTTTACTGGTACAAGGCATTTTAAACACTAGAAATGTGGTAGTTTTGCAAAGCCCTAATAACTAACGTTTTTCCACTTCATTCTTATGGGATTTTTTGATTTTCTCACAGAAGATATTGCCATCGATCTAGGTACGGCAAATACATTAATCGTCCACAACGGTAAAGTTGTCGTAGACAGCCCGTCTATTGTGGCCAGAGATCGAACAACAGGAAAGATTATCGCTGTGGGTAAGGAAGCTGCAATGATGCAGGGGAAAACTCATGAAAACATCAAAACCATCCGTCCATTGAAGGATGGAGTTATTGCAGATTTTGATGCAAGTGAGAAAATGATCTCTATGTTTATTAGAGAAATTCCAGCACTTAAGAAAAAGCTGTTCACACCATCATTACGTATGGTCATCTGTATACCTTCAGGTATTACTGAGGTAGAGATGAGAGCGGTAAAGGATAGTGCGGAGCGAGTAAACGGTAAGGAAGTGTATCTGATCCATGAACCTATGGCAGCAGCCATCGGTATTGGTATTGACATCATGCAACCTAAAGGGAACATGATTGTAGATATAGGTGGAGGAACTACTGAAATCGCAGTTATAGCTTTAGGAGGTATAGTTTGTGACAAATCTGTAAAGATTGCCGGTGACGTTTTCACTAACGATATCGTTTATTATATGCGTACCCAGCACAACCTTTATGTGGGGGAGCGCACTGCTGAAAAAATTAAGATTCAAATAGGCGCCGCGACTGAAGATCTAGAAGTGCCGCCAGAAGAGATGAACGTTCAAGGACGTGATTTGTTGACTGGAAAGCCTAAAGAGGTAAAAATTGGTTATCGCGAGATTGCAAAAGCACTAGATAAATCCATTTTACGTGTGGAAGATGCGGTAATGGAAACATTATCTCAAACTCCTCCAGAACTAGCAGCTGATATTTATAATACAGGTATCTACCTAGCCGGTGGTGGTTCTATGTTACGTGGACTCGACAAACGCTTGTCTCAAAAAACAGATCTTCCCGTTTACATCGCTGAAGATCCATTAAGAGCAGTAGTAAGAGGTACTGGTTTGACTCTTAAAAATTTGGAGAAATACAAAAGCGTATTAGCTAACAAGTAATAGAGAATGCAACATATCATCAATTTTCTGATCAAGTACAGAAATTTGCTGTTGTACCTAGTCTTGTTCTCAGTAGCGATGGTATTTACTATTCAATCTCATGAATACCATAGGACTACCTTCATTCATTCCACAGGTAATGTTACCGGAGAGATTTTAGAAACTCGCAAAGACATTTATGAGTATTTTGATCTGGACCAGCAAAATCAATATTTGAGTGAGGAGAATGCTAGATTGCGCATGCGGTTATTAGCATTAGGAGACACCCTTCTAGGAGGTGAATCTACTTTGATATTTTCAGACAGTTTACCTTACCGCGTGATTCCGTCGCGTGTTATTAAAAACGCTTATGATAAGTTAGATAACTTCATTACACTGGATATAGGTAGTAAACGAGGTGTTGAGCCAGATATGGGAGTAATTACAAGCAATGGTCTGGTAGGGATCGTTGATGTAACCTCTGCAGATTTTTCAAGAGTCATTTCCATATTAAATTCTGAGATCTCTTTGAATGCGCAAATTAAAGGAACATCGACAATTGGGTCTTTGACCTGGGATGGTACTGATCCTTATACAATGAGTTTGATAGATGTTCCTAGATTAGCTCGTGTAAAAAAAGGAGATACTATAATTACTGGGCAGCAGTCCACAACCTTTCCAGCCGATGTTCAAATAGGAGTAGTAGAAAATGCGGTACTGACAGACAATGGGTCGAGGTACGATATACAAGTAAGACTTTTTAATGACATGACAGACTTAGGCTATGTTTATGTTATCAAAAAGAGAGATAAGGAAGCCATTCAAATCATCGATACCCTGCAGGTAAATGAATAACGATGTTTTTAAAATAGCGTTCAGGTTTATAGGATTATTGGTACTTCAGATCTTTTTGATGGATCAAATCAACTTTTTGGGATATATCAATCCTATGATTTATGTGTTATTCATCTTCTTGTACCCATTTGAGAATAACCGCTTACTGTTTTTAGTGCTTTCCTTTGGTTTAGGCCTGATTTTGGATACATTTCAAGATACGGGTGGTGCTCACGCAGCAGCTTGTGTAACCTTAACCATTGTAAGGCCTTACTTGTTGAAACTTGTTTATGGTGAGAGTTATAAAATGAAGAATATCAAAGTGTTGACTACTGGTGTAGATAGGATTTTCTTATTGTTATTGTTGTGCGTGTTTATTCATCATTTGGTGTTTTATACTCTAGTAATTTTTAACATGTCACAGATACTCCAGCTTCTAAAAATGACGTTGAGTGTGGGAATAGCAAGTATTGTGGTAAGTATGACTGTGTTATTATTAATTAAACCTAGAAGATCTTAATATGAAGAAGTTACTTCTCCTGTTTTTTGTGAGCATTACGGGTCTCATTTTCTTGGGTAGGTTGGTGTATTTACAGATTTTTAATGACGAACTAAAACTCAAATCAGAATTGAACGCCGTTAAGACGGTTTTTGATTATCCAGAACGTGGTTTCATTTATGACCGTAACGGTCAGTTGATGGTTGCAAATCAAACCGCATATGACGTTATGGTCGTTCCAAGAGAGGTAAAAGCATTTGACACACTTGAGTTGTGCGGTTTGTTACAAATGGACAAGGCAGATTTGATCAAACAAATTGAGAAAGCAAAAAACTGGTCTTGGCGCAAGCCTAGTGTTGTAATGCCTCAACTTACCCAAATGGAATATGCTCCACTTCAAGAAAAATTACGCAAGTTTCCTGGTTTCTATACACAGCGCAGATCGTTGCGTAAATACCTAGTGGATCACAGCGCTAATGTATTAGGGTACATTCGAGAAGTGAATCAAGCTGTTATTGATGTAGATGAATCCTATGAAATGGGAGATCTTATAGGTAAAAGCGGTATTGAGTCTCAATATGAAAAAGAACTGCGTGGTAAGAAGGGAGTAAAAAGATTTTTGAGAGATAATTTCGGTAGGCCAATTGCTTCTTATGAAAATGGAAGGTTTGATACGATCCCAAAAGCGGGTGCAAACCTTACGGTTACCTTAGATAGCAAATTGCAGGAATACGGTCAGCAACTCATGGAAAATAAACGCGGCGGTATTGTTGCGATAGAGCCTAAAACAGGAGAAATTCTAAGTTTGATCTCCGCACCGTTTTATGACCCAAGTGTCACCATGGGACGGGAACGTTCTAAAAACATTAACGCGCTCATTAGAGACACGATACAAATGCCTACCTACAACAGAGCGTTACAGGCAGAGTATGCGCCAGGGTCACCATTTAAGGTGTTGGGAGCACTTATTGGGCTACAGGAAAATGCAATTACGGTAAACGATAGATTTTATTGCAATCATGGCTATAATTATGGAGGTCGCAAAAAACTAGGCTGTCACAGCCATTCCAGCCCATTGTCCATGGAAAGAGGAATCGCCGAGTCCTGCAATGCTTATTTTGCACAAGTATATAGGAAGATCATTGAAGGGCAAAAAAATAGCCACGTGGGAATGGACGTTTGGAATAAGCACGTGACCTCTTTTGGATTAGGAAACTTTTTAGGTTACGATTTACCAGTAGGAAGAAAGGGACGCGTTCCAGATAGTGATTATTATGATAAGGTTTACCCTAGTGGCAATTGGTATGCTACGACCACTATTTCTAATAGCATAGGACAAGGCGAGGTAGTAGCCACACCTATACAGTTGGCGAATATGACTGCAGCCATCGCTAATCGCGGTTATTTTTATACTCCTCATATTCTAAAAGAAAAGGATGGAGTGCCTATCCAAGAAGATAAGTATACTACGAAGAGATTTACGACCATAGATGCAAAACACTTTGAGCCGGTAATCGAGGGGATGAATCAGGTTTACAAAACGGGTACAGCCTCCAGCGTTCAAATTCCTGGAATAGAAATATGTGGTAAAACTGGAACGGCAGAGAATTTTGCTAAAATCAATGGCGTTACTACACAACTAACTGACCACAGTGTGTTTATCGCATTTGCACCTAAAGACGATCCTAAAATTGCTATTGCTGTATTTATTGAAAACGGATATTGGGGTTCCCGCTATGCAGCAAAAATTGCCAGTCTTATGATTGAAAAACATTTGAAAGGCGAAATCACTAGAACTGATTTAGAAGATTGGGTATTAAACCATACACTGGAAGAAGAGTATGCTAAACCCTACAGTGGTAAACCCTTTCAAATCAATGGACCACCTGTGCAAATCCCAGGCCCACCAGTATCTATCCAACGACCCAACTCAGAAAATAAGTTTTAGTGCTCAACAGTGCCATAGGCGACAAGCCTAAATTTGACGTCAGCATCATCTTGATCTATCTCGCGCTAGTGTTGATAGGTTGGGTAAGTATTTACAGCGCAGCACCAGTTGAAGCTCACGGCTCTATTTTTGACATAGATGAGGTTTACGGAAAACAGTTTCTATGGATCATCCTCGCCATAGCCTTGATTGTTCTCATTTTTGCGATAGAAGTCAAGTTTTTTGAACGTTTTGCTGGGGTAATTTATGTTGTTTCCTTGTTATCACTGGCTGGTTTGTTCGTTTTTGGAAAAGAAATTTCAGGTGCAACCTCTTGGTACGGTATCGGTTCAATGAGCTTGCAGCCCAGTGAGTTTGCTAAATTTGCGACGGCATTAGCATTAGCTAAGTACTTGAGTCAATTGGATATCTCGGTTAGAGATATCAAGCATCTCTTCATTGCTGGAGGGATCGTGTTATTACCTGCAATTTTAATCGTCCCGCAGCCAGATCCAGGAAGTGCATTAGTTTATGGCGCTTTCTTTTTTGCACTGCACAGGGAAGGATTATCACTTTGGTTCTTGTTGTTAGCGATTATCGCATTGGTGTTATTCATCGGTTCCCTGTTGGTAGGTCCATGGTGGATGGCGGCGATCAGCCTTGTAGTAGTAGGGGTAATATTTTCGCTTTCGCGAAAGCGACACAAAAATAGAAGAGGTTCTAAACCACAAGTGTCTTGGTTTGCAGCTGTCTTAATTGCCTGTATTGCGTTTGCTTTTACTGCAGATTTCATTTTTGAAAACGTCTTTCAAGAACGTCACAGAAACCGTATTAACATTGTGCTAGGAAGGCTAGATGACAGTCAAGGAGTGCAGTACAATATCATCCAAAGCGAGATTGCCATTGGCAGCGGTGGTCTTTCTGGTAAGGGCCTGCTTAAGGGAACTCAGACTCAGGGTGGTTTTGTTCCAGAGCAGCACACAGATTTTATTTTCTCTGCGATAGGAGAGGAGTTTGGTCTGCTAGGGGCAGGTGCTGTCGTGGTGTTATTTGTTTTACTCATCTACCGACTGGTCATCATGGCTGAGCGCCAGCGCAATCAGTTTTCTCGTATTTACGGTTATGGGGTCGCAGGAATCTTCTTTGTCCACTTCTTTGTAAACGTGGGTATGGTGTTAGGCTTACTGCCTACCGTCGGTATTCCTTTACCCTTTATGAGTTATGGAGGTAGTGGCTTGTGGGGCTTTACAGTGCTGCTGTTTATTTTTGTAAAGCTAGACGCTCATAGGATGAGTTATCAGCATTAGCAACAATTACCATCCCGTTGCATCATATGTGGATTCTATTCTGATTTCTATGTCATCAGGTAATTGTGAGAAAAAATCAATACCCGTCAGTTCTTCTATGTGGTCAACAGAAACCTTAAAATCATTTATAGAACGGTCAGTTTTGGCATGTGGTACTAGAAAAGATAGGATTGTTGGTTTTCCATTATTGTCCTTATAAACTATTTTGTAAAAATATTCTGGTACACTTACCTCTTCATTCCCGATGCTTGAGAGATCATCTGTCAAGATAGATCCAGTTACTACATACAAGGATTCCATTTTTGCATAGCGTCTGATTTTTTGTTCTAGATCGTTCCAGTTGCCTGCATTAAATTCATGCAATTGTGGGCTGATGTTGCTGGTCAAAAAAGTTTCTTCATAATCTGCTAAGGATCCTCGCCGGTCACCTGCTGGTACCAAATGACCGCGATCGTAACCGCTGTTCTTGTAATTGCGCCAACTGGCTGCACCAGTGCTAACCATATCATCAATCTCAAAATAGGGTCGCTTATAGTCTGCAGGCTGGATATCTTTTGTAGTTAGAATGTGCGCTGTCCATTCTGCTTGCTCGTGTTTTTTGTTGTAAGAGAGGCTGTAGGTGCGATGATGTACTACCTGATGGTTTGAAGTAGGGAGGTAATCAGCTCGATTGAATGTGGCATCATTTTGTGATTCTACTGCGATATTTTCGTTGGAAATCGATTGATTTTGAATTTTCTGAATCCAGAACAGGGCAAACATAAAACCAATGGCCAAGAGCGTGTAGATGAACTTTTTCAAGAATTTGTCCTAACGTCTAGAGCATCGCGCAACGAATTGCCTAAAAGCATGAATGCCATCACCAGTAACATAATCGCAATCCCAGGAACAACCGCAAGGTAAGCCTTGTCTAAAATAATGTATTGATAGTGATCTTTTATCATACTTCCCCAAGAAGGGATAGGGGGTTGAGCTCCTAAACCAAGAAAGCTCAAACCTGCTTCTATCAAAATAGCTGCGGCAAAATTTGCAGCACTGATTACAATAACTGGAGCGAGAATGTTAGGTAAAATATGTCGAGCAATAATCCTCATATCATTAAACCCTAATGCTCTAGCCGCAGTAACATATTGGTATTCTTTGGCTACAATCATTTGTCCTCTTACCACCCTAGCAATCTCTACCCACATGGTTAACCCTACTGCGATGAATACGGTCAAAAATCCTTTGCCTAAGGCGATACTTATGGCAATAACCATGAGTAGTGTAGGTATCGACCAGGTCACATTAATCAACCACATGATTGCGGCATCTATTTTCCCACCATAATACCCTGCAATGGCGCCTAGGGGTATACCTATCAACAAAGAAATCAGTACAGCCACAAAGCCTATACTGATACTCACTCTTGTACCTATCATCATCCTGCTGAGCAAGTCCCGTCCATATTTATCTGTTCCTAGCAGGAAGGTTTTGTGGGTGGTATAGCTTTCGCGAAAGCGAGATAGTTCCAATTCTTGAGCTTCATAGAATTCTAGAGGTTTGAAAGGAAGCTCCTGCCCATCCACATCGTAAGGTTGATAGGCAATGACTCCATCTATTTTTTTCAAGTCAGTAAAAGGAATTTCTGTACCTGGTGTTTCATTACCGTTCCACCAGTCTAGAACGCTAGAGCTTTGATTGATAGAAGGAATTGTAATCAGGTCTACTGCAAACCCAGGAGGCTGGGAGTGTATAGAAATATGCATCTGGTTAGCATACTGACTGCTATCAGGTGCGAGCACATAGGCAAATAAGGCAATCAGAATGAAAAATGAAATGATACAGAAACTCAAAACGCCCCAAAAACTTTTGCGAAGTTTTTGGAGCGTGAGTTTACTTAAAGATGCGGTTTTGGGCATCGCTAGTTTTTAAGGGACACGCTACCGTTTCTCTTAATTTTATTGGTCTTCAAGTCTCTTAAGACATTGATGGCCTCTTCAATATACATGTCTTCATTAATGTTAGAGTGCCAGCGATTTCTCTTATCAGCAAGGCTAGTGTCTTGTTGCATTAATGCCATTTCTCCTTTCAAAGAACTTACTTTCAAATCGTTCTTATAATCATCCAATCTTTTAAATTGATCGGTTTCTTTATCGAGATTAGCTAAGCGTGATTGATAGGATTTAATCGACAATGGTATCATGTATTGCTCCCGTTGTTCTGCCAACCACTCAGCATTCCTGTCGATCAATTGAAAGAATTCATTGCGATCTATGCGTTCTTGAGAGGCCTCGATGGACTCTTTCAAATTGCTGTAACCGTTGAATTTTCTGTAAGTAGCAGCCGGAATTTCATCATATGGTAGCGGGAATTCTTCATCGCGTTCTCCTATTTTTATATAAGAATAACGGTCTGGAGCGACGACATCACTTTTCACACCTTCTAGTTGAGTACTACCACCATTCACACGATAGAATTTTTGAGTTGTCAATTTCAAAGCTCCTAAATCACCGAAATCTGTGGTTCGTACATACCGATTCAAATCCTCGAAGTTTTGTACCGTTCCTTTACCAAAGGTTTGTTTACTACCTATTACAATAGCACGATCATAATCTTGTAATGCTGCTGCTAGAATTTCAGAGGCACTTGCACTCAATTCATTAACTAGAACTACCAGGGGACCTTCCCATAGAATTTTGCCACCATCATCATCATTCAAAGTTTGAGTTCTATTGTTCTTTGCACCTACTTGAACAATTGGTCCATCTTCAATGAAAAGACCCGCCATCTCTATCACTTCTCTCAAAGATCCACCACCATTGTTTCTCAAGTCAATAACAAGACCTTCCATGCCTTCTGCCTTGAGCTTTACAATTTCTTTAGCTACATCATCACCAGCCGCTCTGGCTGATGCATTTTCCGTACTGAAATAAAACTTAGGAAGATTGATGACTCCATAACTCATTTCATCATCTTGAATCAAAGCAGTTTTAGCAAATGTTTCCTCTATTAAAACCACATCGCGAATCAATGTCACCTCTTTTATGCTTCCATCCACCTTTTTTAGTGTTAGGATCACTTTAGTCCCTTTAGGCCCTTTGATTAAATCCACCGCATCGCTGATTCTCATACCTACAATACTTGTGGCAATAGAATCTTTGTCTTGAGCGACTCTTAAAATCTGGTCTCCTTTTTCCAGCTTACCGCTTGTTGATGCTGGACCACCAGAGATAATTTCCATAATTTCTATGTTATCCATCTTTTTCTGCAAACGAGCGCCGATACCTTCTAGCGTACCACTAATAGAAGTGTCAAAACGATCTTTACTTTGCGGTGCAAAATAATTTGTATGTGGGTCAAAATGGGTCGTGATATTGTTTAAGAAAACCGAGAAGTAATCCAATCGATCCACATCATCACTTAAATCAAAGTTTTCCTCCATGGATTTTTTGACTTCCATACGAGCTTCTTTTTCTAGCTCTGAAGGAGTTTTCTTTTCTGTAAACGCCTTACTCATGGAATTTTCATCATCAGTATCACTGGCTTCTTGATCTTCAAGCTTACTATTGTAAATACCGATTGCAGACAGTTTTAACAACTTTCTCCAGTGGTCTTTTAATTCTTTGCGATTGGCAGCATAAGGAATGCTTTCATAATCTGTATTGATCTCTTCTTCCGCATCAAAATCGAAAGGCTGGTTTATCACTTCTTTAAAAATAGCTTCTGACTCTTTCTCTCGTTTTAGCAAACGTTCGTAAACAATATTGAAAAAATCAACACGTCCATCTCTAATCTGGTCATCAATTAAGAATTCAAAAGTTTGAAACTCTTGATAATCACTGGCTAGAAAATATCTTTTCGCAGGATCCACTTCATACACAAAGTTTTTGAAAACATCTTGAGAGAATTGATCTGTTAAATCTGCTGGAGAATAATGATTTCGTTCTAGTACATGATGAATGAGCTCAACAAGCAGTTGCTCTTTTTCTTTATCGCCTGGGTCAATAGAAGAACTATTGGTGAAACTACAACTCGCGGTAGCCGCCATTAGTGCTATTACAGCAATTGCAATATTGTTTTTTAGGAAGTTCATAAGGTCGTTCATTTGTCTCTTTCTACTGTTGTAAAAATCGTGCCACACTCATTTCTATGAATGTAAGTGTAGATGCGATCACATCACGGCTAATTTACTTAATTTTAACCACCTTAAGGAAGCTATGAAAGAGAAAAAAAGACCATTAATTCTGGTCACCAACGACGACGGGATCACTGCCAAAGGAATTAGAACCCTAATTAATATCGCATCACAGCTAGGAGATGTGGTAGTAGTTGCACCAGATAAGCCTCAAAGTGCCATGGGACATGCCATTACCATTAATGATACGCTCTACGTCAAAGAGTTTAAGTTACATGACTACGATCATAAGGAGTATACCACCAGTGGTACTCCTGTAGACTGTGTCAAAATGGCCAGTCATGAAATTCTAGAACGCAAACCAGACCTGTGTGTGAGTGGAATCAACCATGGAAGCAATAGTGCGATAAACGTTATTTACAGCGGTACTATGAGTGCAGCCATGGAAGCAGGAATCGAAGGCATACCAGCTATAGGTTTCTCCTTATGCGATTATAATGCTGATGCTGATTTTGAACCCGCCAGACCTTATGTAGAAAGCATCATCAAGCAGGTGTTGGAAAATGGCATGGCAAAAGGGGTGTTGCTCAATGTAAATATTCCAAAAGCAACGGCAGAGGAACTTAAAGGCATCAAAATTTGCAGACAAGCAAATGCATACTGGGTGGAAGAGTTTGACAAGAGAACAAATCCATACGGTAAGGATTATTACTGGTTGACTGGAAAATTTGTAAACGATGATAAAGGAGAAGATACTGATGAATGGGCGCTGGAACACAATTATATATCAGTAGTTCCTACACAGTTTGACTTAACTGCGCATCATTACATAAAGGAATTAAACACCTGGGCATTTGAAAG
The DNA here is from genome assembly GCF_000831385.1 of Nonlabens marinus S1-08. NCBI lineage: Bacteria > Pseudomonadati > Bacteroidota > Flavobacteriia > Flavobacteriales > Flavobacteriaceae > Nonlabens > Nonlabens marinus. Next base: position 1,504,863 of record NZ_AP014548.1, read on the forward strand.
CTAAAATTCTAAAAGGTTTTGTTTTAGGAATTGTTGCAAACGCAATAGGAACCTTCCTATATATTTACTTTTTCAGCGATCACACCTTCGAGTATGTGATTGAAAAAGGTGTAGAGCAGGGGTTTATAGGAAGTTTAATTGGTTTAGGTGCCTTGTTGAACCTTTTGCTTTTTTTCTTTTTCTTGACTCAAAAGGTAGGTAAATTTCAAAAGCCATTACAAGTATATGAAGCTCGAGGGGTGATCATGGCAACTTTACTGGCGGCATTTGCTGTTTTATATTTTGAATTCTAGAGTATGAAATACTATTTGATTGCAGGAGAAGCTAGTGGTGATTTACACGGTTCCTTATTAATGAAAGAACTAAAAAATCAAGACGCTAATGCTCAATTCAGATTTTGGGGTGGCGAGTTGATGCAGCAGCATGGCGGTGTGTTGGTAAGGCATTATCGTGACCTCGCTTTTATGGGTTTTGTAGAAGTGCTGGGGAACTTGCGTACTATTTTACGAAATATCAACGACTGTAAAAAGGATATTCAAGCTTTCGAACCAGATGTCATTATCTACATCGACTATCCTGGTTTCAATTTTAGGATCATGAAATGGGCGCGTATCAAAGGATATCGCAATCATTATTATATCTCACCTCAAATCTGGGCTTGGAAAGAAAATCGTATCAAATCCATCAAACGTGATGTGGATGAGATGTATGTCATTCTTCCTTTTGAGAAAGAGTTTTATGAGCAAAAGCACCAATTTCCAGTTCATTTTGTGGGACATCCTTTAATAGATTCCATCACTCAAAGGTCAAAAGTCGACCATGAAAAGTTTTTAGAAGAGCATCATTTAGATGACCGTCCTATCGTTGCACTGCTTCCTGGTAGTCGTAAACAGGAGATTAAGAACATGTTACAGGTCATGTTGAGAATGACAGATGAGTTTCCGGACTATCTTTTTGTTATTGCCGGTGCTCCTGGACAAGAAAAATCATTTTATGATACTTTTCTTAAGAAGAAGAACGTTCATTTGATTATGAATCGCACCTACGATTTGCTCAGTTTGTCCCATGCGGCATTAGTGACTTCAGGTACCGCAACCTTGGAGACAGGGTTGTTTAAAGTGCCTCAAGTGGTCTGTTACAAGGGCAGCACCATTTCGTACCATATTGCAAAGCGCATCATTAAATTGGATTACATTTCTCTAGTAAATTTAATCATGGATCGTCCTGTTGTTAAGGAGTTGATTCAAAATGAATTCAATAAGAAAAATCTCAAAAGCGAATTGCAACAGCTGCTCGATTCAGAGCAACGCAACCGCATATTTACCGATTATTACAATCTGGAAAAAAAACTAGGTGGCGTAGGTGCTAGTGAAAAGACGGCACAGCTCATTTACAAATCTATTGAACCGAGTGAGGATGATGAATAAGAGTTCGCTTTCGCGAAAGCGAATTACACACAGCATAGCAACACCTATAGTTCGAACGGCTGTAATATGCTCCATAGCTGCATTGATGGCTTCTTGCGGGAGTTCTAAGCCGCACGTCATCACCACTAAAGCGGAGGCCAAAGAATACCAAGAGCAAATAGCTGCAGTACGACCGGCTCGCAGAAACATCACTCGCAATACTACGGAACGTCCAGATACAGAACCTGTAGAGGAAGAGCCAGCAGTGGAAGAAGTGCCGCTGGACATGACGACAGTAGATGTTGCAATAAAGACAGCCATGAATTATGAAGGCGTACGTTACAGGTATGGTGGCTCAACGCGTGCAGGAATGGATTGTAGCGGGTTACTGCATATATCATTTGCTGAGGCGGGTGAGACGGTACCACGCACCAGTATGAGCTTTTTTCAAGCGGCTACACCTATTGATGTAAAGGAAGTGCGTAAGGGCGACCTCATGTTTTTCGCCACTGGGCGAGATCGTAAAAAGATCAATCATGTAGCTCTAGTAACTGAGGTTACTCCAGCTGAGGTTCGTTTTGTACACGCCACGGTATCTCAAGGGGTTGTTGTTTCTTCATTAAATGAGCCTTATTGGCTAGGGAAGTACCGTAGTTCAGGACGATTATTTTAAATTCTTTTAAAGAATGCGCTGGTTAGATTACCCATTTTATCGCATTCTTATAGCGTTTATCGCTGGAATTTGCATCGCTAGGTTTTCGCAAGTTTCTGACACTGTTTTCTTTACGGTCAGTGGTCTAGCCTTGATCTTGGCAGTGGCTTCTTATTTCTTTTTCCCTTTCAAAACCTTTTCCAAGGTATTATTTACAAATGCCATTATTGTATTCTTCATAGGGATAGGAGGTCTGCTTTTTCACTTCAAAACTGAATATCTGCCTTCTGATCATTATGAATCTTTACAACATGATGATCAAGATGCTGTCATTACCCTAGAGCTTACTGATCAGCTGAGCTCTAATGAGTACAATAACCGCTTCTATGCTCAAATAAAACAAATCAATCGACAGCCGGCCACAGGTAGGATTTTAGTATTGTTCAAGAGTTCTGATTCCTTATACTTTCAAGTGGGGGATCGACTTACGGTATATGATGATATCAACGACGCCAGTGATGGGCGTAATCCAGGAGATTTTAACTATAAAGAATATTTAGAAAGTATCGACGTGTACGGGCAGGTTTACGTTGACAAGCCAAGAATATTAAATATATCCCGACAACAGGCACAACTGTCATGGTATATAGGAATGCGTAATCAGCTACTTAAAGACCTACAAGGTACAGAACTTCAAGCCCAACCAAGGGCATTGATTGAAGCTTTAGTATTAGGGCAACGACAAAATGTAGATCCTACGGTAAGCCAAAATTTTAGAGATGCTGGCGTTATTCATATTCTAGCGCTCAGTGGGCTGCATGTTGGGATCATGTTGTTGATTTTACAATTCTGTTTGCGGTGGATGTTGAGGTTCAAATACGGCAAGTTGTTACAGTCTTTATTGATAATAGCCTTGTTGTGGTCTTTTGCCTTACTGACAGGAATGTCACCTTCTATCATGCGGGCGGTAATGATGTTTTCTTTTGTTGCTGTGGGGATGAATATAAACAGGAAGGGTTCGGTTTTCCACAGTTTGACCATATCTGCGTTAGTTCTATTATTGATAGATCCCAGAATGTTATTTCAAGTAGGGTTTCAATTGAGTTATACCGCGGTGTTAGCCATCGTTTTACTACAACCTATATTTTCTAGCTTTGTTGCCAGACCCAAATCTTGGTTTGTTAGGAACCTGTGGCAAATTTTTACAGTTACCCTTTCTGCTCAAATAGGAGTTGCACCATTAAGTATCTATTACTTTCATCAGTTTCCACTACTGTTTTTAGTTGGAAATATGGTACTACTCTTCGTACTACCAGCAATACTGATTTTATCGATAGCATTTATTACAATTGTGGAATTGGACATATCGTCTGGTTTATTCGCAGAAGGGCTCAATTTTATCTTTAATTTAATAATCGACTTGGTTTCATGGATCAGTAATTTCAAATTTTTCATTCTCAAAGACTTATATGTAACAGTTGTGGAAGTATTGTTGCTGTATCTGATTTTACTAGGTGTCGCACTTTACTTGAGGCCCCAGTTGGTAAAAAGTAAAAGAGAACGGCTGCGAATGGTAAAGCCCAACAACTTCCTTCACTTCTCACTTATCTGTGTTGCTGTCCTATTAGGGTATGGTATTTACAAAAACGTACAAGTCAAGGAATCATTTCTAGTGCTTCACCAATCAAGGGGTACCGCGATTGCATTGTCAAAAGGGAATGATGCTCAATTGTTCTTACATATGCCAAGTATGAAAGCAGATCGAAAAATCGAAAGCATTCGAAGACTTAAGAACACAGGAACAATGATTGATAGAGAAGTGGCGATCGATAGTTTGCCATCAATGTTAGAGTTTGCAGGAAAAAGTATTATCGTAATTGACGAAAGCACCATTTACGACCCCAATCTTAAAAACGTTGAGGTACTATTACTCTCCAACTCCCCTAAGGTTAATCTTGATCGATTGATTACAGATCTTCAACCACAATTGATCATTGCTGACGGTTCTAATTACCGTAATATGGTTCATCGATGGCAACAAACTTGTAAAGGTCGAGATGTTAATTTCATCAACACCTATGAATATGGCGCTGTGAGTTTATTAGATCATTAACCCTGTAGGCGGTACTTAAAATCAGCCTGGTAATCTGCCCACTGCTTTCCAGTACGGATGGATTTGTAGGTGTCATCAACAAGCATCGTGATATAGATTTCTAACTTTTTAGCATCTAACTTACCTGGAATGGGTTGTATGACATTTCCTTTAGTGTCAAAAAAGATGAGAGTGGGATATTCAAAGATTTTCATCGCCTCAGCAAAGTCGTGTTGGGCTCCAGGATATTTTTGGTACTGTTTGTTGCTGTAGGTTTTTCCTTTGTAGGTGATGGACTCTTTTCCTTCCGCATCAAAGGCAACTGGATAGTAATTGGCGTTTATGTATTCTGCGATGCCCGCTTTCGCGAAAGCGTACTTATCCATCCATTTACAGTTAGGACAGGATTTTGTGTAGGTCTTGAATAAGATCTTCCGAGGTTCTTTTTGCTGTGCGGCCAAAGCCTCGTTCATACTCATCCATTGTACCTGTGCACTTGCGGTCGCAGCGCTGATCAATAAAAGAAGAAAAAGAAATCGTTTCATACTACAAAGTTAGACTCTATAAAAACAAAAAACGCACCATAGTGGTGCGTTTTGAAATTTATAAAATCAACAATATCTATCGCACACCGTGCATTTTAGAAATCATCCATTTATTGATGGCTAGCATTACCAGACCTGCAGCTACTGGTATGGCAGTAAAAATCAAAAAGAATGTTGCAAGTCCATACTCTTCTACAATAGGGTCTAAATAACTTGCAGTGATACCTGCGGTTAAATTTGCAATGAAATTTGCCACAAACCAGATACCGAACATTAATCCAACTAACTTCAATGGTGCCAACTTGCTCACATAACTTAGCCCTACTGGAGATACACATAATTCTCCTAAAGTGTGCAATAAGTAAGCAATGACTAAGAAAATCATGCTTACAGAAGCAGTCTTAGCTCCCAACGGAATTCCCATGGAACCATAAGCTAAGAAAGCAAATCCAAGACCCACCAAAATAAGACCTATCGCAAATTTAACAGGTCCAGATGGATTGTATTTGCTTTGCCAGATTTTTGAAAATAAAGGAGCAAAGGCAATTATAAAAAATGAGTTTAATATACCAAACCAAGAAGCTGGAACTTCAGGTGCTGGATCGTTAAATTGCTGCATCAACATATAGACAACAATAATCCAAATGATCACAAAACTAATTGCAAGCAAAATATTGGCTAGCCCATACTTGCTAAAAGTTTGCTTAAATAACATTCCTAATACATAGGTGATAATAAGCATAGGGACCACTGTAAGTAAGGTGTTGACGACTTTAAAAATAGTAGCGCCATCACCTTCTAATACACGATCCGTATAATCGTTTGCAAAAATAGTCATAGAACTTCCTGCCTGTTCGAATGCCCACCAAAAGAAAATAGTAAAGAAAGCAAAAACACCAATCACTAATAAGCGGTCTCTAGTAACAACAGATCTTTTAGCTTCATCTGCAATTTCCTCTACAACCTCTGTAGTTTTTTCAAATTCATCTTCTACCGCGTTATCAAAATCTTTGGTTCCAGCTGGAGATAATCCAATACGTCCAAATATTTTTTGTGCAAAATAAAATTGTAACATCCCAAAGAACATAAAGATACCTGCTAGGCCAAAACCGTAGTGCCATCCCCAGTCTGGAGATTCTCCGATGTATCCGCAAAGTAATATTCCTAAAAAGGCACCTGCATTAATACCCATGTAAAATATGGTGTAACCAGCATCTTTTTCTTTTCCTTGAGACTTGTATAGCTGCCCAACAATAGAAGAAATGTTTGGTTTGAAAAGTCCGTTTCCAAGAATCAAAAGCGTCAGACCGATGTAGAAGAAATTACTTGTAAACCCTTCCAGTGCCATACTAGCATGACCCAGTGTCATTAATAAAGCCCCAATTACAATAGCGTTACGATACCCTGTAAACTTATCTGCAATGAATCCACCTATGATAGGGGTAATATATACTAAGCCAGTATACCAACCGTAAAGAACCGCAGCGTCTGCACGCTCCCATCCCCAACCTCCATCAACAATGGCTGATATTAAGAAAAGAACTAATAAAGCTCGCATTCCATAGTAGGAAAAGCGTTCCCACATTTCAGTAAAAAAGAGAACAAATAATCCTGAAGGATGTCCTAGGACCGTTCTTTGATTTGTTAGCGAACCGCCAAATTTATATTCCATAATAGTTAGTTGTTAGGGTAAGGATTAAAGGTTTTTTTTGATGAAGTTGGTCATCTTATTATATAAATGTATGCGGGTGTTACCACCGTAAATACCGTGATTCTTATCAGGGTAAATCGCCCAGTCAAACTGCTTATTTGCCTGTACTAATGCCTCAATCATCAACATAGTATTCTGCACGTGTACATTATCGTCTGCACTACCGTGAACCAATAGGTAATTTCCTTTTAATTGATCCACATAGTTGATAGGACTGTTCTCATCATAACCTGTAGGATTCTCTTGTGGCGTCACCATATAACGCTCTGTATAAATAGTGTCATAAAATCTCCAGTTGGTCACTGGTGCCACTGCGATAGCAGTACTAAATACATCGTTTCCTTTTAAAATACAGTTGGAGCTCATAAAGCCTCCATAACTCCATCCCCATATTCCTATACGGCCAGCATCTATATAGTCCATTTCTCCCAACTGGCGAGCTGCCTGGATTTGATCTTCTACTTCATATTTTCCTAACTCTCGCTGAGTGACTTTTTTGAAATCAGCACCTTTATAACCTGTACCTCTTGGATCTACACAAACCACGATGTAGCCATCGTTAGCCAGCATGCTGTGCCAGTAATCGTTAGAACCATACCAGCTGTTAGAAACGGACTGTGATCCAGGCCCGCTGTATTGAAACATTAATACTGGATACTCTTTAGTGGCATCAAAATCTAATGGTTTGATCATGTACATATTCAAATCATTACCATTGACATTGAGTGTAGAGAACTCCTTAGGTGATAATTTGTAATTTTTGAGTTTGCTCAACAATTCGTTATTGTTGACAATCTCCCGCACTTGCTTTCCATCTTTCGCACGGTTCAATGTGTAAACTGGTGGAGTGGAAGCACTAGAATAAGTATTGATGTAATACGTAAAGTTCTTGCTGAAATCTGCACTATTTGATCCTAGCTGATTGGACAGTTTTTTCTTGTCTTTTGCCTTGAGCGATATAGAATAGATCCCGCGATTGATACTTCCATCCTCTGTGCTTTGATAATAAATCCGTTTTGATATAGCATCATAACCATAATAAGAAGTCACGTCCCATGCTCCTGAGGTGATCTGTCTTTTTTCTTCTCCATTGGCATCATAGAGGTAAATGTGCCTCCAATTGTCTTTTTCACTTGTCCATAGGAAACTCCCATCTTCTAAGAAAGTCAGGTCATCAGTAACATCTACATAAGCATCATCTTTTTCAGTAAAAGCTATAGCTGCTTCTCCATCAGGATTGACGTAATAAAAATCTAATACGTTTTGATAACGATTCAATACCTGAACTGCCAGTTTGCCGTTAGGAGAGTAATTCAAACGCGCGATATAAAATTCCTCGTTGCGATTCAAGTTCACGTTTTTACGGGTATTGCTTTCTAGGTCATAAAGATTTAGTCCTACAACACTATTTTTTTCACCAGCTTTGGGATATTTAAAAACATATGGTTTTTGATACAATTCGCTCCCGTATACATCCATAGAAAATTCTGGAACGTCAGTCTCATCAAAAGAGATGAATGCAATTTGCTTGCTATTAGGGCTCCACTGGTAGGCTTGAACTAGGGAAAACTCTTCTTCATATACCCAGTCTGTGACTCCATTGATCAATTTATTGATTACCCCATCAGTAGTCACTTGAACTGTTGCACCGGTTTCTAAATTCTTGTAGTAAATATTATTTTCAAGTACATAGGCAACTTTTTTTCCATCAGGGGAAAAAGAAGCACTACGAACAAGTTGATCGCTCACAGTGGTAAGTTCTTTCGTATTAAGATTGTAAACATGAACCATACTATTAGCAGATCTTCTGAAAATAGGAATGCGCTGAGAGGTAATCATCATCAGCTGCTCATCATCACTCAGCTCATAATTGCGTATAGGCAACTTAATGTCGTTACTGGAAACTAAGGTGGCTACTTTCTCTCCGGTCAAGTAACTGTATTTGTCCACAGATTGGGAACGGTCTGCATTGCGATTGAGAACCAGGTATTCCTCACCATTGTTTAGGGAGTTAAGGGACTGCAAACCTTCCGTTGAGAAGGCGCCGGTATAAATATCTTCTACAGTAATGTTTTGTTGCGCGATGGCACTGGTACTGGCGATAATAAAGGCCAGAGTCAATAGGCAATTTTTAATCATGAAATGGTACGAATTTCGTTAGTTTCTATCTAAACTTTAGACAGACATCAATTTTACTAAAAATATCCCAAAAACGAGCTGTTTTCAGTCATTATCCTGCGCTGCTGCTTAGGATTATGCATTGTATCTTTACCGTTTTACCCATTCTTATGAATCAACCCGTTCAAGGTTTCTCTAAACTTTCAAAATCACAAAAAATTGATTGGCTGGTTTCCCAGCAGCTCAAGGATTCTACCACAGCTCGTGAGGTGCTTCTACAGTACTGGAATACAGACGAGAAGCTACAGGAATTACATGATGGTTTTAGTGAGAATACCATAACCAACTACTATTTGCCATTGGGACTCGCTCCCAATTTTATGATTAATGGCGATCTCAAAACCATCCCTATGGTCATTGAAGAAAGCAGTGTAGTTGCGGCAGCCAGTAAGGCGGCAAAGTTTTGGTTGAATCGTGGTGGTTTCAAAACGACGATCAAGGGCACTACTAAATCAGGCCAAGTGCATTTAAACTATGCAGGATTGCGCAGTGAGATGGAGGCTTTTTACGCTTTCGCGAAAGCGGACTTGCTGAAATCTATAGTGCACATCAACGCCAGCATGAAATCTAGAGGTGGTGGATTGTTAAGTTTAGAACTGGTCGATAAAACCGAAGCGCTGAAAGGCTACTATCAATTGCACGCAACCTTTGATACTCGCGATGCTATGGGGGCCAATTTTATCAATACGGTACTCGAGCAATTAGCAAACACGTTGCGCGAGAAAGCCTCAGAGTACCAAGGTTTCTCTATCGCCCCACCAGAAGTTGTCATGTCCATCTTGAGTAACTACGTCCCTGATTGTGTGGTACATGTGGAGGTTTCTTGTCCACTAGTTGATCTAGGAACGATAAATGGAATGGCTGGTGCTGATTTTGCTCGCAAATTTGTCCAAGCTGTTGATGTTGCTAGAGTAGAACCTTTACGCGCGGTAACTCATAACAAAGGAATCATGAACGGTATCGATGCGGTTGTGTTAGCCACAGGTAATGATTTCAGAGCTGTGGAGGCTGGAGTGCATGCCTATGCCTCAAGGGATGGTCAATACCGCAGTTTGACGCGTGCACGAGTAGAAGATGAGGTGTTCACGTTTGAAGCTGACTTTCCTCTTGCTTTAGGAACGGTAGGTGGTTTAACTTCACTGCATCCTTTAGCAAAATTATCGCTCCAAATCATGGGGAATCCTGACGCACGAGAGTTGATGGGGATTACCGCCGTCTGTGGACTGGCTCAAAATTTTGCAGCGCTACATTCGCTCGTTACAACAGGTATACAGTCTGGTCATATGAAAATGCACCTGAACAATATGCTAGAACAAATAGGAGCAACACTAGAGGAAAAAACAGAGTTGCGTCAGGAATATGGCAATAAAACACCCAGTTTTTCTGCGCTGAAGGAATCATTAGAAAGAATGCGGGAATGGCAATAGCTGGTGATCTCTTTGAAGTTACTAAAGCTCAATTTTCAGCTCACGGTAAGTTTTTGCTGACAGGCGAATATGCTGTTTTAGATAATGTAGATGCGCTCGCTATGCCTCTTAAGTTAGACCAACGACTGATCATTCAGCCACGAGATGATCAGCAAGTTGTTTGGAAAAGCTACAATGCAGATGGAAGCTTATGGTTAGACGTACAATTTTCAATAGCAGATTTGAGGAATGACAGTTTTGATCATGTTAATCCTGTGTTCAAAAAGCTACTACAAATATTGAAAAGCGCGCTTCAACTTTCGAACTACACTAACTTTTATAACGGATTTGACGCGGTAACTCAGCTAGACTTTGACCGTAAATCTGGAATGGGAACTAGTTCCACCCTTATTGCCATGATTGCGGATTGGGTAGGTTGTGATGCTTATAAATTACAGTTTGAAAGTTTTGGAGGTAGTGGATACGATATTGCTTGCGCAAGAGCCACTTCACCCATAATTTATAATTACAATGAAACAGAGCCACTGGTACAAGCAATAAGCTATGAACCAGAGTTTACAGACCAATTGTTTTTTATTTACCTGAATCAAAAACAAAACAGCCGTGAGTCTATTGCTCGTTTCAATACTGAAAAATTAACTACCGAGATAAGACAACAGTTAAATGAAATGCCCAAGCGCTTCCTGGAGACCGAAAATGACCTTCAAGCTTTTGAAAATGTAATTTATGAGCATGAAAGTATAGTTGCAGGTTTGATAGGAGCGAAGCCTATTAAAGAGCGGTTTTTTCCAGATTATCAAGGAGCGGTGAAATCTTTAGGAGGATGGGGAGGCGATTATATGCTGGTGACTGGCACAGATAACAGCTTGAATTATTTCAAAGGTAAAGGGTATCATCAGATACTCAATTGGGAGGAAGTGGCTTTAGGTTAATCTAATACTCTATACTATCACAAGATTCACGACTCCGCTGAGCTAAAGTAATCTTACGTACACCGAAATAAAAAAGCCTTCTTGATGCTACAAGAAGGCTTTTTCAATAGTTGAATTTTACAGTAGTCTAGTAGAAAACAGACCTTTTATCTTCAATCTCCGTTGCTTTTTTCAAAGCCTCTACTAGCGCAGATGTAGATTGATTAGCAGTACGTTGTGCTACTAGTTTAGCATCATTAGAATAATTGTCTAAGTCAGGAGCGTTTTCTATCGCAGTAACCTTGATTACAAAAACACCTTTCTCACCAGCGATAGGCTTAGAAACTTGGCCTTCCTTCAAACCGAAAGCAGTTCCTACTACTTTAGGTTCTTGACCAATACCTGCTAGAATAGGAGACATTCTGTTAATAGCTGTTGCCGTTTGAACGGTTTGCTTCTGATTAGTAGCGATGGTATTCAAATCTTTAGAGTTGATTTTGTTCTTGATCATCTCTGCTTTTTTCTTATTTCTTAAAATAGGCGTTACGGTAGCACTTGCTTCCTCAACAGACATCAAGCCTTTGTCGCTTATTTTTGTTACTTGAGCAACTACGTAGCCTTCAGGAGTTTCAAATCGCTCTACATCGCCCACTTCTCGATCTTTATCAAAAGACCATTGTACAATTGAACGATTCCTACTGATTCCAGGAAGGTTTTCGTCTAATGCTTTTAAGCTACGTACTGGTACTACCTCTACTTCATATTCTTTAGCCAAAGCCGAAAAATCTTCGCTTCTTGCTGCTAGTTGGAATTTTTGAGTTTGAGTGTACAAGTTTTTGGTGGTTGCCTTAGAAGGCATCACCTTTTTAGCCACTGTAGCCAGCTTTATTGCTTCTCCAGCTGCGCCAGTTTCATCAATTCGGATTACGTGGTAACCAAAGCCACTTTCCGCGACTCCAACACTTCCTTCATTATTGTTGTACAAGAACTCGGTATATCCAGGTGCAAACTGTGCTGCATTACCGGAGTACACTACCCAGCCTATATCTTGAGCTAATATTTGCGGCTCATTTTCTTGATAGTATTCAAATCGAGTATCGTAACTCTCTTTACTGCTTCCAATAGTAGAGGCAATGCTGTCTGCTAGTTTTTTAGCTGCTTCTTTAGTCATAGTAACATCAGACCCTGCTCTTGTAGCACCAGCGAAAGGAACGAGTATATGTCTATTCTTTACACTGTCATTCAAGGTTTTCTTGTCTAATACTTTAGAAACTTTAGAATATTCTCCATCCTTGTAAGGACCGTAAATTGAACCTTCATCTAAAGTAGCGATGGCACGTTCAGCAGGGCTCAACTTGGAAACCATGGTGTATCTGCCTGTGAAAGGAAGATCAGAGTTTGCATTTACAAAGGCTTCTGGGTTTTCAGTAGTTTTCAAACCTGGAGTAGTTACCTTTTGCTTAGTAGCATCATCATACTGGTTTTCTTTGCCAGTGATATATTGATTCATTTCAGCTTCTAGAGCTTTCGTATCTGCTTCAGACGCTTTGTCTGCAAAAAGAACGTATTGGATATCTCTGTTCGCATCTGCTTGAAACTGCTTCTCATGATCCTTGATGTAGGATTTGATTTCAGACTTAGTTACTTCTACTTCACTATCTGGGATGGAAGAGTAAGGGATGTTTACATATTGAAAGTCCCGATTGTCATTTTCTAATCGATAAGCAAACTCACCGTCAATAGTTGTACCTATTACACCGCTTTTGAGTAAGGTGAACAAGCGCTGTTGACGCACTTGATTTGCTGCATTATCAAGATCTTGCTGCCATCCTTGAGGGTTTTGTGTAGCCGCTTGATTCACATATTGCGCAAAAAGAGCGTCTGAGAACTGACCGTTTTCATCCTGGAATTGAGGGAATCGAGCATAAGCCGCTTTCATATAATTAGAAACTTGCTCATCTGTTACTTGAATGCCAGCAGCAGTAATTTGCTCTTGCAAGACCGCATCACGCACTTGTTGATCCCAAACAATATTTGCTGCCTGGATGGTAGACATTCCAGCACGTTGATTCATGGTAGCTTCCACCTGACGGCTGAACTCTTGACGATTCAATTCCGTATCACCTACATAGCCCACCACATTCTGGTCGTCGCTATTAAAACTCCCTTGACGTATCAAATCACCTATAATAAACGCAAAAAGCGCCAGTGCAATAATGATGATCAGAAACAAGCCCTGAGACCTGATTTTACCTAAAATGGCCATTCTCTATTTTTTAAATTTAAACGGTGGCGAAAATAGTGTTTTCCCCTTAATTATACCAGCTAGAAGATCTGGAATTGATGGCTTTCTGCGTGTTGTTTAACTAATTGTAGCAGTGAAGGATGTGGAGAAATCGCTTTCGCGAAAGCGAAATTATATCAAACCTTGTTACACCTACTTTGAATTGTGCTTATGAACCAGCTACAACTACTCCTCAACGATGATGTTGAGTTCCACTAAGTCAATTTTATTATTTGACTTTTCTAGAATTCTAAAACAGTAAGAGTCGATGATGACTTCTTCCAGCTCATCAGGAATATTTTCAGTTTTGTGAACGATTAAACCTCCAAGGGTTTCATATTGTTCATCTTCAGGAAGGTCCAGTTTGTAGCGTTCGTTGATATAATCTACTTCTAATCGAGCACTTAATTTGAAACAAGTCTCACTGATCTGGGATTCTATAAACTGGTCAGAGTCATGCTCATCTTCAATTTCTCCAAAAAGTTCCTCCACGATGTCCTCAACCGTGATCAATCCGGAAGTCCCGCCATATTCATCGAGCACGATAGCCACGCTTTTGTGGCGCTTGATCAATAAGTTGAGAACGTCCTTTACCAGCATGGTTTCTGGAACGTTCAGTACTTCGCGTCTTATGTCTCCTATAGTTGCGGGCGATTTGAATAAGTCAAAACTGTGTACATATCCAGTGATATCATCCATGGTTTCTTTATGGATCAGTATTTTGCTCAAGCCGGTATTGACGAATTTTTTATTCAGGTCTTTAATTTCTGTGCTTTCTTGAACTGATATCATTTCAGTCCTTGGAACCATAACCTCACGAGCCTTGAGTCCACCGAAGTCTAGGGCATTTTGAAAGATCTGAATCTCACTGTCTACTTCTTGCTGTTCTTGAGCACTTTCCATTTGCTCAGTGATGTAGTTTCCTAATTCTAGCTTAGAAAATGAAAGCTGAATTTCATCGCCATTGGACTTGAAAAACGTCTTGAGGACAAAGTCAGATAATTGGATACAAAACCAAGAAACTCCCCAAAACAACAGGTAGAACAAATAAGCGGGTATGGCAAAAAACTTGAGCAGTTCATTTGCATAAATCTGAAAAAATACTTTAGGCAAAAACTCAGCAGTCAGTAAGATGATTAATGTAGAGATGACGGTCTGTACCAGTAAGAGTTGGAAACCGCTATTTGCTAGAGTGGGGTAGAGTAGAGAAAGTTGTTCTGTCAATAAATCGCCCATAGCAAACCCATAGACGACTAGCGCCACACTGTTGCCTATAAGCATGGTAATAATAAACTTTGACGGTTGTGCGGTTAGATTACGCAAAACCCGACCTATAAAATCTTGCTGTCGTTTTTCTAGCTCAATATGTATCTTATTAGAAGATACATAGGCAATTTCCATCCCTGAAAAGAAAGCGCTCAATATGAGCATGCCTATAATGATAAGAATCTGTTCCAGCATTATTTCTTGTTACGCTCCTCAAATCTACGACGAAAACGCCTTTTGAAGAAAAACATAAAGGTAGCCAATGCAGACATCCCAAACAGCATATACGACCGCTGCGGAGATTCATTGAATTCATAAATACCGGTAGCTATAAACAATACAGCAAAAACTAGGTAGGCGTATTCAAAATATTTAAAAAACTTACTCATCTTCAGGTTTTATGTAGTATAGATCACTGGAATTGCGCACTAAAGCTTTAGTAAGCTTCTCGTTTGAATCGAGAATATCCCCAGATGTTTCACTTTTATTAGTTAAATCAGTACGGAAGGGTTGGTCTGTAAAAATCCATCTTGATTTTTGATCCCAGTACAGCTGGTCTCCAAAAAAGGTGCTTCCATCTGTTCCTACAATTTTCACATTGCCTTTAAGGTCGACTAGATCACTCTCGCTAAAAATTACTGCATAGTCAGCAGTGATGGTTGTTTTTTTAGTGGTGTCACCATTAGTTTCATAAACTTCCACCTTAATCCCATCAGGGAATTCAGTGAATGGGTAGGAGTCATTAGAATAATCTAGCATCAGAGGACCACGTATGGTGGCTTTTAAATAGCCACTATCGGTATGCTTCAATAACAGGTTTTCAACCTCACTTGATGGCTGGTTGGAGACCGTATTCATTTTAGCAACTTCCTTTAAATTATCAGTACATGCTAAAAAACAGATCACGGCAGTTGCCGTGATCGTTGTTTTTATTATATTTTTAAAGATTGCCAATTATGGGATTCTTACAGATTCTCCTATCCAACAGTTGAAAGTTATCGTTTGTCCTGAGTTGAAATCGTTATTTGTAAAGATCTCAGCTTTTTGTGGAGCACGACCATTATAACTTTCAGCAGTTGCTAATGCTGTACTTCTAATGGAAGGGTCTACCGCAGCAGCTTTACTAGCGTACCTTGCAGCCACCCAGTTCACAGCTTTCTTTTCAAAGATAGAAGATCCACAGCTATTGATACTGTTACCTATCATATTTGCAATTTGAAGAAACGGTGTTCCGAAAGATGGTTTAGCAGCATTGGCAGCTAGAAACTCTCTTTTAGCACTTCCGTACTGTCCTTGAGCTTTATAAGCCATACCTTTCTTATAATGAATTCTTGAAACTAAATCATCATCTACTCCTAATTCAATCGCTTGATCCCAGTACTTGAATTTCTCTGATTGAGTTTCAGCGATATTACCTAAACCATAGGCTGTTTTTCCACTTGGATTAAGGTCATGCAGCGCCTTAACTGATGTGATGTATAGTGGCGCATCCGTACATTCTTTAGCCTGCAGCCTTCTTAATACATTAGATAACCAGTTTTGATCATCTTTTTTATTCTCAAATTCAGCCTCATATAATGGGATCAATTTATCACAGTCTGCAAGTGCACCTAAAGTTGCATTCACATTTCCCATTACGATTCCGTAATTTTTGATGTTGATTTCTTGAGCTTCCATTTGCTCCTTTTCTTGATCAGTCAAGGTGCCGGCAGCTTCCTTATCCATCAATTGAGTAATCACTTGACCTCTTTCATCTTGAACTTTTTCAATTTGCGCTGTCAATTCATCATAAATATCGAAGAAATCTTGAAGGTTTACTTTTTGGTCATTGTAGCGCTTTTCAGCCAATTTGAAATAGGTGATCATCGCATTCGGGTCCGTAAAATTTTCTTTATCGCTTACAAAGGATTCACGCAACATATTATATTGCTCATCTTCCGTTCCTATGTTGTACTTATACATAGTACGAGCGATTTCCGTCTTCTTTTTGCTGACATTCACTATGTCTGGGAATCTGTTGATTTGCCCTTGTAGCATAGCTATAAGACCTTTAGCATTTGCAGTTTCTTCTCCTACATTCTTTCTTAATCGATCTTCATAAATACGCTCTCCATATTGATAGATAGCCGCGCTTGCATCAGGACACTTTTGAACTAAAGGGTCTAGTTGCTTAAATGCTTCGTCATAAGATCTTGCTTTTGCATTCTCTGCAAATATTTGTAGCATTACGGTGCAATCGTTTGCGTCTTGCGCTTTCGCGAAAGCGAAACTAAGAACGGCTGCTGCTGCTAAAAAGAGGCTTGTCTTTTTCATAATCATTTCTTTTCAGTTGTAAGTTTTGGTAATATTAATTGTAACGTCTTTTTTGGAACCATCGGTCATTTAATGAAAGTCCTATAGAAATACTGAAGAAATCTTCTTTTATCAAACCAGCATTTTGCGTTCCACGCTGCCCGTATTCAAATCCTATGTTTGCATTTGAGAAGGAAGCGCCGCGTCCTATGGGTAGTCCTAATCCAAAAGATATGCCAAACTCATTAACGTCTTCTCCATTAAGACGTAGACCACTCTCTTCATAGCGCATTCCACCACGGTAGACGACTCTATCCCAGTAACTTGAGATACTATTGAAATTAGGGATATAAAAACCTCCTACCCGGTAGGATGCTGCATCTGTAAACTCGCTATTATCAGGTGCAAAGGACCGCGCTGCAGAGGAACTAGAGCCTCTCAGCGAATATTCAGCAGCAAGATTCCAGTTTAAAGGTTTCCCATAGCCTATGCCTATGGTATACTCTTCGCGCAATTTCAATTCTTGTTTAGTTTCAGGGCTTTCACGGGTAACAAATATATTCTCAGTTAAATCTGCACCCACGGTAATGGTACTCAAGCGACGTACGTTCCTAGCAGTGATATCTGCTTCTGGTTGATATATGAATGATGCGTTAAATGAATTCCCGTTATCGAGTATCTTATCGTAATTGATGGCTAAGTTGAAGGAGATACCACTCAAGTCAGTTTCATTTTCTTCTCGGGTACCAAATTGCACTTCGTTGAATGCGATACTGGAAGAATTAGTTTCTTCTCCAAAGTTGTACCTAAATTCTCCACCGATACTGATGTTTTTAGTCAACTGATGACCTAAACTAAAGTATGCACGGTTTAAAGAGCCTTCGCCAGTAAAGCGGCTATAGCGCTCTGGACTTACAGAACCAATAGTATAACCTACAGATTGGAATGGTATTAAACCAAAGCCGAAAGCCGTCTTAGGACTTACAGGCACTCCAATACTGACATATTGTATAGAGGTGGCATCATAAGTATCATTGCTATCCTCAGTACTTGCAAAGGTTTCGGTATGGTTCATTCCTATAGCATAGGTAGTCAACCTCAGTTTGCTATACGAGGCTGGATTTTGCAGGTTCAGGTGAATACTGTCGCTATAAGTCCTGATCCCAGCCATGCTGCGATTCTCAATTGTGCCTCTAAATGTTTGCTGTCCTAGTCCAAAAAAGGAGTAGGGTGAGGAAGTACGCGATTGTGCCCAACTGCCCATAATGGTAAATAGGAACAAAACGGTTAAAATACTTCTTATCATGAATTTAATTTGTAAAGATTATGGATGCCGTACAGCATCAAAAAAGGCGAGGCAAAGAAACGGTTTTTCAGTTGCTTTACCAATAGTTCTGCATCCCCACCTGTTATGATTACGTAAAGATTTGGATGTTTTTTACTATATTTTTTAATTACTCCTTTAATCTCAAGAGCTAGACCATTGACCACGCCACTATGTATGGATTCTGTAGTAGAATTTCCTATCAAGGTTTCAGGCTTTTGTGGTTGTAATAACGGCAGTTGTGCTGTAAAATTATGGAGGGACTGGTATCTTAGATGAAGTCCAGGTGAAATAGCGCCACCCCAATAGTTACGATCTGCATCAATAAAATCATAGGTAACACAAGTTCCTGCATCAATCACTAAGATCTCTTTGCCTGATGGAGCGCTAGTCAGCGCACCAGCAACAAGAGCTTTGCGGTCGTTGCCTAAGGTGACGGATTGGTATTTGTTGAAAAAGGGCAATGAAGTCTCTTGATTGATATAAGTTACCTTCAATAGACCTTCTAAGGCATGCAATAGTTTAATGTCCATCGCACCTACTTGGCAAATACAGGCATTCTTAAGATCTGGGTAGTTGGATTGAATACTTTTTACTTGAGAAATGAAATCCTCTTGCTTGCTACGAATAAGGTCGTAAACAGTGACATCATCAACTACAGCGAGTTTGATGGCGGTATTCCCTATGTCTACAGCCAGAATCATATTGTATATATCGTGTGGAATACTGGATTCGAACCAGTGACCTCTGCCCTGTCAAGGCAGCGCTCTAAACCAACTGAGCTAATCCCACGATGAATGGAACCTTAAAGTTCAAATAACAAAAAACCCAATCAACGCGATCGGGTTTGCTGTGGTACCTCCAGGAATCGAACCAGGGACACATGGATTTTCAGTGTACCGCTGCCTAATATTGGGGATGTAAACGACTGAAAAACAAGGTTTCCCAAATCGTTACACAGCAAATTGCTTAATATAAGTGGTCGTTTGCCGACACTATTGCCGACCAATGCTAAAACCTTTAAGCGGCTGCAAATATAGCGCAATACTATTATTGTATTAATCATAAAATTTATTTTTTACCAGTCACTTTTTTGATTTTAGACAGCTCTGGATTCTCTTTATGATTTTCTAAATAAACCTTGTAATCAACACTGGGGGAATCCTTAACTTTTATAGGTAATGTGCCAGAGTCAAGTTCGTGCATGGGGCCATCATTGGTGTCCAATAATGCCCAATGTGTCACATATTCTGTATATGTAACATCACGATAGGTAGTTTCTAAGTTCAAATTGTTTAAGCCAGTTTTATTAACTTTAATTTTGAAAATATCGTTCTCTTCTATGATAGGTATGTAGTGGAAATTTTCTAACTCTTCCCCTTCAAAAGTAGTTACAGTAATTTTAAAGCAGGTGCGGATACAAATGTTTTTAACGCATTTAATAGTAATGTGTATTTGATCTAGCTTTTCTATTTTCGAAAAAGAGAGAAGAGGCAAATTGTCTAATAATAATTGTTTTCTTCTTTGGATTTCGCCCTTCTTTGATTCTTGATCTTGCTTATATAGTGTGTAAATTAGACCAATTAATGTACTAGTAGTTAGTAGGACGTTAATCAGTTCAAGCCCGTCAATAGGTTTGTTGTCAAATTTTAATTGACTAATTAAAATACTCCCGATAGAAATAATCAGGATAACAATTAACCATCTTATAATTCGAATAGTGGGTATGTTACTCATTTCCAAATTAGGATTTTTTAGTTCCTCTGCCTTTCATGGGAGGTTTTCCTATATCCTCAAGTTTGTCGTTGAGCCTGCTAATACGTTTACGTTGCAGGGCCGGCGCAATGAATGTACACTCAAGAAGTCCTTCTATAATCGCTATAAGCCACTCGGCTTCATTTGGTTCTACTGGCACAACTATACCAGTATTAAGTGATTTTGAAGGGTGTGCGGCAAAATTCCCAATCATTCTAATAGCATCAATCTCATCAGCTAAATAGGTTGGAAGTTTATTTGAGTCGATTGCTTGCTTAATCTCTGCTGCAAGATTAGAGTGTGTTACATCATAATAATCTCGTAAAATTAGTTGAAGTAAACCTCTAGATACAGCGGCAGATCCTTTGTTACTTATTCCTAGTATTTCTTTCGCTTCAATATAATCGTTGTAGATGTTTTCTGGAACGTGTTGCTGGTCAATTACTGTTTGCACGACAGGATAAATGAACTCCTCCAAATCAGGAACATCAACCTTTCCAATAATGGTATGACTTACGCCTGTTTTTCGCACCCTTACTACAAATTGGCCACATTCTGCACATTTACTATCCTCTAAAAGAGTGGTGTAAGTATTGTCTGAGCCCATCACAGATACATTCCACGGACTAGTATTGACAGACTTACAAATAGGGCATTTAAAGGTTTTTCCACTCATTTATTTAAGTATTAATAGTTTCAATCTATCTTTTCCAAATCAGTAATGATCAGACTGATTTTATCCATATATAAAAAGCGAAGCACTTTGCTGAGGCTCAGATTCCTTCTGTAAATCCACGTTGTTAGGACGTTGTTTTTTTATATACTTTTATAATATAAGCCCTAGAAACAATTACGACACTGCGTCCAGGGCTTTCCTTAAAAAGGAATTTTTTATTTCAATTTACAAAACGTCCTGAGTATGCCGACCTTTTTGCCGACCATGTTTAAATATCTCGGCCAGTTTCATAGGCCTGGAAATAAGAAAAGCCCTGCGTTAACAGGGCTTTTATAAGGTGGTACCTCCAGGAATCGAACCAGGGACACATGGATTTTCAGTCCATTGCTCTACCAACTGAGCTAAGGTACCTTTTGCTGTAAAGCGGTGGCAAATTTACATAAATTATTATTTGGCAAAAGGAAATTGCTGTTTTTTATTTCGCTTTTGCGAAAGTTAATGCGCTACAAAATTTCTAACACGCGTTCCAAAGCCATGCCGCGAGAGCCTTTTATCAAAACAGTAGCTTTTAAGTCGCTGGAAATAGGAGGGTTCTGTAAAAAGTCTTCAAAAGTCTTGAATTTTTGTACCGTTGCGCTTTGCGTTTCAAAAAAATGATGTCCTAGTAAAATAACCTGATTGATCTTTAGTTTTTCTGCATGATTGACAATTTCTTGATGTTCTGGGGCAGCATAAGACCCCATTTCAAACATATCACCTAGAATGGCTACCGTAAAACCATCTTGTAACGCAAGGTTTTCCAAAGCCGCTTTCATGCTGGTAGGATTTGCATTATATGCATCCATTATCACGGTGTAACTATCTCTTACTATCAATTGCGACCTATTGTTGACAGGCTTATAGCTACTAAGACCTTTCCCTATCTCTGCAGCATGTAGCCCAAACTCAAGACCAACTCCTGCTGCCAATTCCATATTGTTAAAATTATAACTACCGGTAAGTTGGGTGGTGATTGTTTCGTTTTCAAAAGTGAATTCGATAGGTTGAGAGGATTTCAAATCCATAATGGGTGTCACACGCCTTTCTAGGTCTTTTGATCTGGCTAGCTGCTCAACATCGGTGGAAAGCACTATAGCTTTGCCGTTATTTGCTCTTAAATAATCGTAGAGTTCGCTTTTGCCTCTTTTAACACCTTCCAGACTGCCGAAACCTTCTAAATGCGCTTTTCCGAAATTAGTAATCAACCCAAAGTTAGGTTGGGCGATCTGGCATAATTCAGCAATTTCACCTATGTGATTCGCACCCATTTCCACCACACCTATTTGTGTTTGCTCATCAAAGGATAATAAGGTAAGTGGGACACCTATATGATTATTTAAATTTCCTTTAGTGCCTTTGACTTGAAACTTTTGTGAAAGAACGGCGATGATTAATTCTTTGGTGGTCGTTTTACCATTACTTCCTGTTAAACCTACAATAGGTAGGTTTAATTTATTTCTATGGTATGTGGCTAACTCCTGTAATGCTTTTAGAGTATCTGCAACTACGGTTACGTTTTCTTGAGATGCTTTACCCGGGTCGCTGCAGACTACATGTGAAGCACCTTTCGCGAAAGCGGCATCTACATAGGCATTACCATCAAAATTTTCACCCGACAAGGCAACGTATAGCTGCCCAGGCTGTAAGGTTCGGGTATCGGTATGAACGCCTTTACTGGATTTGAACGAACTGTATAATGATTCTATATTCATGGTTTAAAAATAATAGAGATCGCTCAAGGCGAAAGGACAACCGGCCACTTTTTATTCACTATTTCGCATAAAAAAGCCGGACAAGACTGTCCGGCTTTTTGCAAATTTCAGTTACCCCTTAATTGCGAGGACTCTTTGATTTTTTTGATTTAGATCCTACTCGGGACATCGCACAACGGAAACCTAAGTCATCCTTTGCCATATCCTGTGGATAAAACCTGCGAGTTGCAGGATCTAACCAGTATTCTCTATCTCTCCAAGAGCCACCTTTTATAACGCGTACTTCGTTATCTATAAGCGTGCTTCTCGTGTTTGATTTGTCATATTGTCTGTCAAACTTACCGTCCTCACCTACAGTTACCTGGTGTTGAGGGGAGTCGTACATTCTTTGGTTAGGATCTATTTCATCACCTGTGCGGTAATACTTTGATGACTGTGCATCCCCATCACGGAAGTTGCGGTTGTCGCTGCGATCAAAGTTGGTTCTCAAATAAGTCTCTTCATCATCTACGGCAATCTGTCTGATTTCTCCTGGCATGTTGCGAGCAATCAATTTACCATTACTTAAAGTGTCGTATTGAATATCCTCAGTAGTGACCACGGCAATTTTACCATCTGGTCCTATTTGATTCTTGGTGTAAACGTTACCACGGTAGTAGTTAAAGTCATTGAATTCATCATCTACTATAGGTCTGTAAACATCTGCTACCCATTCAGACACGTTTCCTGCCATGTCATATACACCAAAATCGTTAGGCTCATAAGATTTGATAGGTGCTGTAACATCAGCTCCATCATCACTCCATCCCGCGATACCGCCGTAATCTCCATCACCTTGCTTAAAGTTAGCTAAATGATCTCCACGATTTTTACGGCTACCACTTCTAGTGTATTGTCCATCCCATGGGTATTTCTTACGACCTCTGTAAGAGTTGTATTCTCTCAAACTTCCTAATCCTAATGCCGCATATTCCCATTCTGCCTCTGTAGGCAAACGGTAAGCTGCTGGAAGTAGAATTCCTTTTTCACGAGTAATATATAATCCAGTGGTGTCTGTGTCTCTTTTGGCAGCAAGTTTACCTCTTGACTTTTCTAGTTGCGCAGACCTTTTACCGCCTCTTGTAATCGAGTCATTCCCTCCATAGACCAAAGTAGGGGCGTTCAAATATGTATCTGTATTAAAAAGTTGATTTGCATCTCTAGCACCTAATTGATCTCTGTCCGTATAACCTTGATCTACAAGAATCTTTTCATTCACACGATCCGTTCTCCAGTTACAAAACTCTACTGCTTGAATCCAAGATACACCTACCACTGGGTAGTTAGCATAGGCTGGGAAACGCAAGTAGTTTTTAGTCATGTCCTCATTATAACCTAAACGGTTTCTCCAGACTAAAGTATCTGGTACAGCGCCGTTATAAATATCGCGGTATTCTTGAACTTCAGGTGGGAAAACACCTTTGATCCAATCGAGCATCTCTAGGTACATTCCATTTGTAACCTCAGTTTCATCCATATAAAAGGATTGAACATGTTGCTGGTTTGGAGTGTTGTTCCAGTCGTGCATTGGGTCATCTTTGACACGTCCCATAGTAAAGGTTCCACCTTCTACAAATACCAATCCTGGAGCTGCGTCCTGATCTTTGTATTTTGTATTCAGTTCAAAACCATTTTTACCGGTTACGTCCCAACCTGTTCCACGAGAAGTGTTTGAATAATCGCTACCGCCACCACAACTTATCAATAGCACAGAGGCTATTGTGGCAACGAAAATATTAAGGACAGAGTAGTTTTTCATTTACTGTATTGATTTGAAAATGGTGCTGCAATATAATAACTTCGCTCTTTACAAAGCTGTTAAACATCATTATTAGAGTACAACAACCGTTAAAAAAAGTAAAACGTTTGATCCTCTTCTTTATTTTGCGACTGCTTATTTTTTTAAAAAATACTTCGCATACTATCTAATCAATACATACGTTAAAAGTCTAATGAGGTATACTTTACTTTTTACTTTCCTTATTTCATGGGCTTTAGCAAGCGCTCAATCTCAAACAGTTACCTTGAACTGGAGTGACCCTATGGCGTATACAATAGGTAAAAAAATCATACAAATTCCCCATTTGAACGAGGGAAGTGTATATGAGGGCAATCGATTATTTTTTTCAACGGTTTTATCGACGAATGGTAATATTGATCCATTATCGGCACGTTTGTCCAATATAAAATCTGAAATAATCCCTTCAGATCAGCTTTATGATTTGCCTAGAAGCACCATTTCAGATGGTGTAAATATGTCTTTGAAAAATGCGCTTTCGCGAAAGCGAAATTATGTCCAGCTGCGGCTTAATCCTATATATAAGGAAGGCGATCAATACCGTCGTTTGACCTCATTCACCATTTCTTATACCCAAGCACCATTGAGTGTACGCGCAAAAAGTACTCCATTTGGAAATTCCGTGCTAGCTAGCGGGAATTGGTACCGGTTCAAAGTCACTAAAACTGGAGCGCAACGTATCAATCGAGACTTTCTTAATAATCTAGGTGTAGAAGTGGGGGGGCTCGACCCTCGAACGATACGTATATATGGTCAAGGAGGAACTTCATTGCCTCTAGTTAATCGACAAAACCTTTTCTACGATCCTGCGGAAATTGCGATTACGGTAACCGGAGAGTCTGATGGACGATTTGATAACGGTGACCAAATCCTATTTTATGGAGTGGCTACAGATACAGAATATGTTGCAGAAAACGATAGCTTCATCAACCCCTATACGGACGATTCTTATTATTATATTAATGTAGGCAACGGTCCCGGTAAGCGTATTTTGCCTCAAATTACTCCTGCTGGAACCCCTAATGTTACTTACGATTATTACTTAGCAAGGAAGCACCATGAGGTAGATGAAAGAAATATTGGGCTTATAGGTCGCACCTGGTATGGCGAGCGATTTTCCATTGAACCAGAGCAGACTTTTGAATTTGACTTTAATAATATTGATGCATCCAGACCTGCCACGGTACGTATCACTACCGCGGGAATAGGTGATCTAGATACCCAGATGTCTTTTTCTTTAAATGGACAGAGCTTAGGAACTTCTAATTATATAGGTCTGAGTCGGATTGATAATTCAGTTGCGAGCAGAGCTCTATTAGTAAATAATACGACCATCACCGGTAATAAAGCGACAGTAACCTTGACTTATGATAATGCGGGCAACCCAAGTGCTACTGGGTATCTGGATTACATCTGGATTGACGCATATGAAGCAATGACGGGAATAGGGAATCAGTTCCCTTTTCAAGTACCTGATGCAGCGACAAGATCTGGGGTAGGTCAGTATCAATTCAGTAACGCTTCAGGCATTAAGGAGATTTGGGAAGTGACTGATAGGTTCAATATCACCAAGGTTGAAAATGTCAATGGTGATGCTAATTTTTCGTTTACCAGTCCCTTAGGTACGGATCGCCAATTTGTTGCGGTGGATGCCACAGATTACTACACGCCTGTTTCAGTTTCGAACTCAAGAGTTGCAAATCAAAATTTAAAAGGAACGATTTTTAATGATAGATCTGGGAGTTTTAGAGATATTGATTATTTGATCATTACGCCGCAATTTCTGGAAAGTCAAGCACAGCGATTGGCAAATTACCACGTGAGGGAAAGCAACCTCAATGTCAAGGTAGTGCGGGTTCAAGATATTTATAATGAATTTTCAGAGGGCAAGCAGGATATAAGCGCCATACGCAACTTTGTAAAATATGTGTACGACAATGCTTCAGACCCCTCTAGGCGTGTGAAGTATTTGAATTTATTTGGCGATACCAGCTATGATTACAAAGACCGCATTCCTGTAAAGGATAATATTTTACCTTCCTTCTTATCAGTCAATAGTACGTCTTTGACCGCCTCATATATTACTGACGATTTCTTTGCTTTTATGGATCCAAATGAAGGAGACGTCGCTGCTAATAATTTAATGGATATCGCAGTTGGTAGAATGATCGTAAGCACCCAGCGTGAGGCGATCGAGATGATCGATAAAATTGAAAGCTATACCGCAGGGTCAGCGTTCGATAAATGGAGGAACGATGTCACTTTAATTGGAGATGATGTAGATATACCCAGTGATGCTATCTTACAAAAGAGCGTGAACCAATTAGCTGACGATATTTTTAGAAATCGGCCGGATTATAATGTGCGCAAAATATTGTTAGACAGCTACAATCAGGTCAATACCGCAGGAGGTCCAAGATATCCTGATGCGGTAGATGATATTAAAAATGCTTTTGAGAAGGGATCCTTAGTAATTAACTATTTCGGACATGGGAATGAGGAAGTTCTTGCTCAAGAAATTATCATTACTCAGAACACGGTTGAAAATTTAAGAAACCCAAACACCTTACCCTTATTTGTGGCAGTCACCTGCGATTTTAGTCGATACGATAATCCGCAACGAGTGAGTGGTGGTGAGCTGACTTATTTGAACCCACAAGGTGGCGCTATCGCATTAGTAGCCACCAACCGCTTGATATTTATCAGCGTGGGAGTTACGTTAAACAACACATTAGATCAGTATCTTTTTTCTTTTAATAATGTGGAGCCCATCTCTATGGCAGAGGCCTTGCGATTAGCCAAAACAGATCCAGCATTGTCCTCCAGCGACACTAGAAGAGTGATTGCGTTTATAGGCGATCCAGCCTTGAAGCTCGCTTTTCCATCTCCTAGAGTGGTGCTGACTGAGGTAAATGGCCAGCCAACAAACATTAACAACCCGCCGCTACGTGCCTTAGATAGAGTGACCTTAAATGGGGAAGTGCAAACCATCTCTGGAAATTTGATAGCAGATTATAATGGAACGATTTCCGTAATCGTTTTTGATAAAGAGGTGCAACGTAAAACATTAGCAAACGATGGTACAGAAGTTAACGGTACTGTTGAAATATTAGATTTTACTCAGCAAGGTGAAGTGCTCTTCAGAGGTCAAGCGACGGTAGAGAATGGTAGGTTTACCGTATCCTTTGTGATGCCTAGGGATACTCAAATACCTGTAGGGACGGGAAGAATTTCTTTTTATTCTAAGAGAACAAATATCAAAGAAGATCAAAATGGCTTCTCTCAGCAATTGAGAATCGGTGGTATCAATCGGGATGCTCCAGAAGACACGGTGGGTCCTGAAATGGAATTATTCATGAACGACAGGAACTTTGTTTCAGGAGGAATTACAGATTCTAACCCATTCATCCTTGCATTTCTTACCGATATGAGTGGAATCAATACCGCGAGCGGGATAGGTCATGACATTATTGGAATCATCGATGGAGACGAGACAAATCCATATATTCTCAATGATTATTATGAGGCAGATGTAGATGATTTCACTAAAGGAAAAGTTTATTTCCCTCTTAGGGATATAGCTCCCGGTTTGCATACGCTTACCGTAAAATCATGGGACACCTACAATAATAGTTCTACTCAGGAAATTCAATTTATAGTAGCTGCGGGTGACGGAATAGAACTCACCCGAGTATTAAATTACCCAAATCCTTTTACCACCTATACTGAATTCTGGTTCAATCACAACCGGCCATTTGAACCTCTAGAGGTTCAAGTTCAAGTGATGACGATCACAGGTAAGGTGGTCTGGACGACTAATCAAATAGTAACTAATGCTGGTTTTACTTCTAGAGATATAACTTGGGATGGAGTGGATGACTTCGGACAACGTCTGGGAAAAGGCGTATATGTTTATAAGATTACCGTAAAAAGTACGTTAGCTAATGAGGTAGCGAGCAAAATTGAAAAACTTGTCATCTTATAATCTTTACTGATTACCATATATTTGACCACCATTAAACCAGATTCATGAAAAGAGTTCTTTTAAATGCCCTAACTATAATCCTGTTTTTTACTGCATTTGTACCAGCCATAGCTCAAGATTCTCGAGTAATTACGACAGCCTTACCATTTCTTAGAATAGCAGGTGATCCTAGAGCTGCAGGGATGGGTGATATGGGAGTAGGAACTAGTCCAGATGCCTGGAGCCAGCAATGGAATCCAGCAAAGTATTCGTTCATGTCTCGAGAACAAGCTGTTGGAGTGGCGTATACTCCGTATTTGGGACAATTAGTAAACGACATAGGAATTGGTCAATTGGTTTATGCAAATCGCATTAATGAGCAAAGTGCTTTTGCCACGAGCTTAAGATATTTCGGTCTAGGAACCATATTTATTACGGAGGATGGTGAAACGGGTACGGAAGAAAATCCAAATGAATTTGTTTTGGATGGTTCTTATTCTTTAAAACTGTCAGATGAGTTTTCTATGGCGGTTACTGGACGCTATTTACGCAGTGATTTGAGGATTCAATCACAAAACGCAGATGCGAGTGCCGCAAGCTCCTTTAGTGTTGGGGTTGCAGGATATTATCAAACTGAGGAAGTGCCTATTGGCGATTTATATGGTCGATACCGTGGTGGATTCAACATTTCTAATATAGGTCCTAAAGTATCGTACGATCAAGGTGGTCAAGAAAATTTCTTGCCAACCAACTTAGGACTAGGCGGCGGTGTAGATCTGTACTTGAATGATGGATTTAGTAAAGTGGCTATCACCGCAGAGTTTAACAAATTGTTAGTTCCAACTCCACCAGTTAGAGATTTACAAGATCAAGATAACGACGGTGACCGTCAAGAAATTTTAGAGGGCGAGGACGATGATGTCAACTTTTTCTCTGGAATCTTTCAATCCTTTGGGGATGCCCCAGGCGGCGGTGCTGAGGAATTGAGAGAAGTAACCTGGGCATTAGGTGCAGAATATACGTATGACGACAGCTTTGCACTTCGCACAGGGTATTTTAATGAAGCTGACGATAAAGGTGGAAGAAAGTTTTTGTCCTTAGGTGCTGGATTCAAATTCTCTGAAATAAACATAGATTTGTCTTACTTGTTTTCCACCAGCCGCGTGCAATCCCCTCTTGAAGGAACCTTGCGATTCGGTTTGACATTTAACTTTGGAGACGAGTATATAGAATACTAGATTATCAAACAGATACAACTCAATACAGTCATCGATGTATACGATGGCATAGAAGAGCTGGAAACAGCAGATCAAGAGTTGATGCGTGAAGCATCAATAGCACGATCACAAGCCTATGCTCCTTATTCTAATTTTTCAGTTGGTTGTGCGCTGTTACTAGAAAACGGTGTAGTCATACGTGGGAACAATCAGGAGAACGCTGCTTACCCATCAGGTTTGTGTGCAGAGCGCGTCGCTATTTTTGCAGCTGGGGCTAATTATCCAGGGGTTGCTATGGTGAAAATGGCCATTACCGCTGGTCCTGTGGGTAGTAAGTTTGATAAACCTGTACCTCCATGTGGCGCTTGCCGTCAGTCCATGGTAGAGTATGAGTCCCGTCAAGAGAAATCCATTGAACTTTTCTTTATGGGTGCTGTAGGTAAAGTCGCTAGGTCCAGGTCTTTAAGTGATCTTTTACCGCTCATTTTTGATAATAAATACCTTTAGGCATTTCGTACGGATTTAACCCTAGAATTGGTTTTCCTTTACCCTTTTTTCAACTATTTTTGTTTTCCGCAATTAGAAGTGCGGCCATGGCAATAAAAGGAATTGTGATGGGTTCGCTTTCGCGAAAGCGAAATAAAAACAACACTTTACATGAAAAAAGTAACTAAAGAAGTTTTACTGAAGTGGTACGAAGACATGCTCTTCTGGAGAAAGTTTGAGGATAAACTGGCTCAAGTGTACATTCAACAAAAAGTTCGTGGATTTTTGCACTTATACAATGGGCAAGAAGCTATTCTAGCGGGTGCGTTGCACGCCATGGAACTAGGAAAAGATAAAATGATTACTGCTTACCGCAACCACGTGCAGCCTATAGGTATGGGCGTAGACCCTAAACGTGTGATGGCAGAGTTGTATGGAAAAGCTACCGGTACGTCACAGGGTCTGGGTGGTTCTATGCATATTTTTTCAAAAGAATTTAATTTTTATGGAGGTCACGGTATCGTAGGAGGGCAAATCCCTCTAGGTGCAGGTATTGCATTCGGTGATAAGTACCACGATCGTGATGCTGTAACATTGACATTTTTTGGTGATGGTGCAGCACGTCAAGGGTCTCTTCATGAAACCTTTAACCTGGCGATGTTATGGAACCTACCTGTAGTTTTCTGTGTAGAGAACAACGGTTACGCGATGGGAACTAGTGTTGCCAGAACCGCAAACCATACGGATATCTGGAAGTTAGGTTTAGGCTATGAAATGCCTTGCGGTCCAGTGGACGCCATGGATCCAGAAAAAGTAGCTGAAGCTATGCATGAAGCTATCGAGAGAGCACGTTCTGGTGGTGGACCAACATTCTTAGAGTTGAAAACATACCGTTACCGCGGTCACTCCATGAGTGATGCTCAAAAGTACCGTACCAAAGATGAGGTAGCAGAGTACCAAAAAATTGACCCGATCACCCAAGTAAAACAACGCTTGTTAGATCAAGAAGGCGTTACTGAGGCTGACATCAAGAAAATCGACAAAAGAGTAAAAGAGCGTGTTGCAGAATGTGAAAAGTTTGCAGAAGAGTCTCCTTACCCAGAGAAGAGCCTTATGTACGATGCCGTATATGAGCAAGAAGACTACCCATTTTTACCGTCAAAACTATAATCAATGGCAGAAGTAATCAACATGCCGCGTTTGAGCGACACCATGGAAGAAGGTGTGGTTGCTGCGTGGTTGAAAAAAGTAGGAGATAAAGTAGAAGAGGGAGAAATTCTAGCAGAAATTGAGACCGACAAGGCGACAATGGAATTTGAATCTTTTCATTCAGGTACGTTATTGCACATCGGGATTCAGGAAGGGGAAACCGCTCCGGTAGATCAATTGCTTGCCATTATAGGCGAAGAAGGTGAAGATATTTCTGATTTAATCAACGGCGCTGGAGATACTAAAAAATCTGAAAGCGATGATGAGGAGTCTGATAACGAAGATGAAGATGACGTGACAGAACATTCTACAGATGCAGATGACGATAGTTCTAGTGACAGTAGCTCTAGTGACTTGCCAGAAGGTGTGGAAATCATTACCATGCCTCGATTGAGTGATACCATGGAAGAAGGTACCGTGGCATCATGGATGAAAAAAGAAGGTGATGCGGTAGAAGAAGGAGACATACTAGCAGAAATCGAAACCGATAAAGCTACTATGGAATTTGAATCCTTCCATAAAGGTACCCTGCTCAAAATTGGTATTCAAGAAGGTGAAACCGCCGCGGTGGATTCTCTACTTGCGATCATAGGGCCAGAAGGAACTGATGTTTCCGGTATCGATATGAAAGGCGGTTCTTCTAAAAAAGAAACTAAGAAGGAATCTAAAAAAGAAGACACTTCCAAGAAAGAAGAGAAAAAAGGTGCTGCTGCGGTAGATGAAAAACCAGCATCCGTTCCAGCTTATGGTGGACCGCAGGAAAGTTCTAATGAATCTGCTTCCAGTACAAATACTTCTGGAGGACGCATTTTTGCATCGCCGCTCGCTAAGAAAATGGCAGCAGACAAAGGCATTGACTTAGGATCTGTGAACGGTTCTGGGGAGAATGGTCGAGTGATCAAAAAAGATATTGAAAACTATAAACCAAGTAGTGCCAGCGCTGGAAGTTCGCAAGCGTCTTTTGAAGCGGTAGGAACAGAGACTTGGGAAGAGGTTCCTAATTCGCAAATGCGTAAGACCATTGCGAAGCGTTTAGGTCAATCAAAATTTACAGCGCCACATTATTATTTAGGTCTGGATCTAGATATGGACAATGCCATTGCAAGCCGTAAGGCGATCAATGAATTGCCAGACACTAAGATCAGCTTTAACGACATGGTCATTAAGGCGGCAGCAATGGCGTTGCGTAAACACCCTAAAGTAAATACGAGCTGGACAGACGCGGCTACTAAAATTGCTAAGCACATTCACATAGGTGTAGCAGTGGCAGTAGACGATGGTTTATTAGTTCCTGTGTTGCCATTTGCAGACCAAATGAGCATGCAGCAAATAGGAGGTAAAGTACGCGAACTAGCAGGCAAGGCTCGCGACAAGAAATTACAGCCTAAGGAAATGGAAGGAAGTACCTTTACTATTTCTAATTTAGGGATGTTTGGGATTACTGAGTTTACATCCATCATCAATCAACCCAATTCCGCAATCATGTCTGTAGGTGCTATCGTGGAACAACCGGTGGTTAAGAATGGTCAAATTGTGATTGGAAACGTGATGAAAATCACACTTGCTTGTGATCACCGCACGGTCGATGGAGCGACTGGAGCTGCATTCTTACAAACCTTCAAATCTTATATTGAGAATCCTATCGTGATGTACGTCTAGGAGTAAACTATAAAGAAAATTCAAAACGCCGATCTACAGATCGGCGTTTTTGATACTTGATGTTTCATTCCATCAATTTCGAACTGGCTATTGAATTCGCTATTTTTACCTTTATAAAACTTCCCAATGAAAAAATTACTTTTACTTTCAATTACCGCTGTTTTCATTTCTTGTGGTACCGCAAAGCGTATTGACGCGCTGGGCACTTCGACTAGCACCACTCAGAAAAAAAGGGTGGCACTTCCTTCCAGCAACCCAACACAAATAGCTATTGACGTTCAATACCTAGCCAGCGACGAGCTTAAGGGTAGAGAAACAGGTTCAGAAGGGATTGAACTTGCTGCGACTTACCTAGCAGAGCGCTTTGAACAAATGGGAATTCAACCTTACGGGCAAAATTACAGACAACCTTTTACTGTAAATGACTTATCAGGAAATAATATAGTTGCCATAATTCCGGGTAGCGACAAAGACCTTATGAAAGAAGTTGTTGTTATAGGGGCACATTATGATCATATAGGTATGATACAAGCAGTGGCTGGCGATAGTATCGCTAACGGTGCAAATGATAATGCGACAGGAACTGCAAGTGTGATGGCAGTTGCAGACCTCTTCAAACGTCTAGACTTTAACCGTAGGACCATCGTGTTCGCTTTATTTTCTGCTGAAGAGAAAGGCTTAGTTGGTTCAAGGCAATTAGCCGCTCAAATGAAGGCAGCTGGAGAAAATGTAGTAGCAATGATCAATTTCGAAATGACAGGAACGCCTATGGTAAATCGCGAGTACCTCGCTTACCTTACGGGTTACGATACTTCTAACATGGGAGAAATCCTTAACAGAGAAAATGAAAATCGCATCGTCACTGGAAAGTTGGAAGCAGCAGCTCAAATGAACCTATTCATGAGGTCTGATAATTATGCATTTTATCAGGAATTCAAAGTGCCATCACAAACGATCAGCACTTTTGATTTTACCAACTTTGAGCATTACCATCAAGTAGGTGACGAAATTTCTGGAGTGGACGCGCAGCACATGGCTAAAGTCGTGGATGCTACGTTACCTGGAATTCTCTTCATAGTTAATGAAAATGGACTAAAGATGAACGCCTTGCCTAATGAGTAAAAATATTGTTATAACAGGTACCAGTCGCGGGATAGGCTTTGAACTAGCACAGCTTTTTGCTAGCAATGGTGATGAGGTAATGGCGCTTTCGCGAAAGCGAGCTCCCATCCAAGATCTCAACAATTCAAAGATCACTGCAGTTTCATGTGATTTAGCTAGCGAGGCCAGTATTGCAGAAGCAATAGAGGAAATCCATGCGAAATTTGATCGCGTAGATTTGTTGATTCACAATGCGGGCTGGCTCGTCAACAAACCTTTTGAAGAGTTGACTAAAGCCGATTTTGTCAATTGCTATGAAGTGAATGTTTTTGGGGTGGCCTTGCTTACTCAATCATTACTACCGCTGATGAATAAAGATTCTCACGTGGTGGCGATTAGCTCCATGGGAGGTATTCAAGGAAGTGCAAAATTTCCAGGACTAGCGGCCTATAGCAGCGCCAAAGGTGCTGTAATCACTCTTTTCGAGTTATTGGCAGAGGAATACAAGGAAAGCGGACCATCTTTCAACACGTTAGCCTTAGGAGCAGTACAAACAGAGATGCTGGCAGAGGCTTTTCCAGGCTACGAAGCACCCTTGCAGCCTAAAGAAATGGCGCAATACATTATGGAGTTCGCCCTGACTGGAAATAAATTTTATAATGGGAAGACGCTGGAGGTGAGTTCGAGTACGCCTTAAAAAGCTAATCGAACTATACTTAAAATGGATACGTATAGGCCTTCCATTTTTTTTAATTAAAGCTCAATCTCCTCAAATATTGTCATCCATAATATTCAAGGCTTGAATTGGAACTTTGTCATGCTGAACTCGTTTCAGCATCTCCTGTAACTAAGCTAATTTTTTGATTGTAACTCAACTAACAAAAAGTCGTGAATTATATTTTAGACGAAAGATTTGAACGGCCATGCAAATTCAAAATACCAGAACTGTTCTCGACTGCGCTCGAAATGACATTTTCTACTAACTACTAACTACTAACTACTTTTATTTTTGCTTTCACCTCTTCAGCAAGCTTTCTAGCAGTTTCAATCTCCTTAGCAACAACTGTCACATGTCCCATTTTTCGAAACGGCCTGGTTTGTTTCTTTCCGTAAATATGGGGTGTCACACCATCCATCGCTAGAATGTCTTCAATACCATCATATATTACGTTACCTATATAACCTTCTGCACCTACTAGGTTGACCATAACGGCAGGAAGAACGGTGTCAGTAGACCCTAGTGGTAAGTTTAGTACGCAGCGCACGTGTTGCTCAAACTGATCAGTCACAGCACCTTCGATAGAATAATGTCCGCTGTTGTGAGGTCTTGGCGCTACTTCATTTACGAGTATTTCACCATTTTTTGTCAGGAATAGTTCTACAGCAAGCAATCCTACATGTTCAAATGCTTCAGAAACTTTTAAAGCTAGGTCACGAGCTTTTCTAGAAACTGCATCTGTAACTCGGGCAGGACAAATCACATATTCCACTTGGTTGGCTTCTGGGTGAAACTCCATCTCGACTACCGGATAGGTTTTTATATCGCCGTCTGCATTGCGCGCCACGATCACGGCAAGTTCCATTTCAAAATCCACCATGTCTTCATAGATGCATTCTTGAGCAGGAAGATCATTTAAATCAGCAGTTGACCGAATCACCTTTACTCCTTTACCATCATAACCACCTTCCGCACTTTTCCATATGAACGGATAACTGCGGTTATGATTTATTTCAGGTTGTGGGAATAATTGAAAGTCTGCTGTTGGAATGCCTTGTTCTTTATAGAAAGTCTTTTGCCTTGCTTTGTTGCGTATGCGGTTAAGGACACTAGCACTAGGCGATACCGCAATGCCTTCTGCTTCTAGATCTTCTAGTGCTTGCACATTGACATTTTCAATCTCGATAGTCAGCACATCTACCTGACGGCCAAATTCCATCACGGCCTCATA
The DNA here is from genome assembly GCF_000831385.1 of Nonlabens marinus S1-08. Taxonomy (NCBI): domain Bacteria; kingdom Pseudomonadati; phylum Bacteroidota; class Flavobacteriia; order Flavobacteriales; family Flavobacteriaceae; genus Nonlabens; species Nonlabens marinus. Next base: position 1,540,555 of record NZ_AP014548.1, read on the forward strand.
ATCCATAATATCGCCTTCAAAAAAGACGGTGCAACCTTCAAATGCAGGTGCGGTATCGTCCTCATCCATGACATAGGTTTGCACATCCCATTTACGGGTCGTGTACAACATCATTTTTCCTAGCTGTCCACCACCTAGAATACCTAATCTAAAATCTGAAGAAAAAAGAGTCTGTTTCATGCCTCAAAAATACAAGTTCTAATTTGGATTTAAATGATGTTAATGTTGCGTTAGTGATTGAAGTGGAAATCCTTTTTTAGAACGAATGCATGAGATGCATTGTGCTAAAAAAGATTGCAACGTAAAGCGCGGCCGCAGGCGCCGCGCAGAGCGGAGTCGAAGTGCAACGCCCTAATAAATCATACTATTTAGGTGGCATAACTCATAAAATGAGTGGGATTAAATAGTCCTATCATTGAAACATCTCCTTTTTGCAAATCACTATCTTTGCACAAAAATTTTCAAAGTGCAAAAAATTCACGATCTCTACTTCAAACCTTACCTGAGTGCCAAGGAGATTGAAAGCGCTGTTGACAATCTGGCTTACCAGCTCAACCGTGATTTGAAGGGTAAATGTCCTATATTTTTAGGCATATTAAATGGAAGCTACATCGTACTTGCTGACCTAACTCGTAAATTCCAAGGCGATTGTGAAATCGCTTTTTTGCGTACCAGCAGTTATGAGGGTACAGAGTCGACGGGTAAAATACAACTGGATATGGAGTTGGACATTGACCTCACTGATCGAGTGGTGGTCATTGTAGAAGATATAGTAGACACTGGACTGACGGTAGACGCGCTTTCGCGAAAGCTAAAAAACCACCAGCCTGCGGCACTCCATATTGCCACCTTATTTTTAAAACCAGACGTTTACAATCGAGAGTTGAAAATCGATTATGTAGGCCAAAATATACCTAACAAATTTGTCGTGGGTTACGGCATGGATTATAATAACTTAGGGCGCAATTTGCCAGAACTTTACGTACAGACCAATTCTATGAAAAATATCGTGCTATTCGGCCCTCCAGGAGCGGGAAAAGGAACACAAGCAGAACGTTTAAAAGAAAAATATGGATTGATTCATATTTCCACTGGAGACGTTTTTAGAAAAAATATAAAGAATTCAACTGACTTAGGAAAACTGGCTAAATCCTATATGGATAAAGGAAACCTAGTCCCTGATGAAATAACCATCAAAATGTTGAAAGCGGAGGTAGAGAAAACTCCAGACGCTGCCGGATTCATTTTTGACGGCTTCCCAAGAACAGATGCTCAAGCTAAAGCTTTAGATGAACTGCTGGAAAGTATGAATACAGAAGTCAGCGGAATGGTGGCACTTGAAGTGGATGATGAGGTTCTCGTACAACGTCTGTTGGAACGTGGGAAAAGCAGTGGACGTCCCGATGATGCTAATGAAGAAGTTATCCGTGATCGCATCAAAGTGTATTACGAGCAAACAGCGCCGCTGAAAAACTATTACCAGGCTCAAGATAAATACCATGGCGTAGATGGTGAAGGGTCGATTGACGAGATCACAGAACGCTTGAGTGCAGAGTTCGATAAGCTTTAGAAGGATCTAAGAGGCTTAATTAAATTAATAGAGAACTAATAAGTAAAACCATGACTGAAGGAAATTTTGTAGACTATACTAAGGTTCATATTGAATCCGGTCGTGGCGGTAAGGGGAGTACACACCTACACCGCGAAAAATATATTGACAAAGGTGGTCCTGATGGGGGTGACGGTGGTCGTGGTGGTCATATCATCATAAAGGGGAATAAAAACCTCTGGACCTTGTATCACTTCAAATACCAGCGCCACTTTAAAGCTGCACAAGGTGGTAACGGCGCAAAACAGCGCCGTACCGGTGAAGATGGTGATGATATATATCTAGAACTGCCCTTAGGAACGGTCATCAGAAATACGGAGACGGGTCAAATCATTCACGAAGTTTTAGAAGATGGTGATGAGTTCATCATTGCAGAAGGAGGAATGGGCGGTAAAGGAAACTGGCATTTCAAAAGTTCGACTAGGCAAACGCCTAGATACGCACAACCTGGAACCGAAGGCGAGGCGCTAGAAGTTACTTTTGAGCTTAAAATACTAGCAGACGTAGGTCTGGTTGGTTTTCCTAATGCGGGAAAATCCACATTATTGTCAGTGTTGACTGCTGCGAAACCTAAGATCGCTAACTACGAATTCACAACCCTAAAACCTAACCTAGGAATCGTAGAGTACCGCGATTTCCAAACTTTTGTTATAGCAGATATTCCTGGAATCATTGAAGGAGCTGCTGAAGGAAAGGGGATTGGTCACCGATTCCTACGTCACATAGAGCGTAATTCAACACTGCTTTTCATGATACCAGCAGATGCTGACGATATCAATGAGCAGTATCAAATATTACTTCACGAGTTGCGTAAATACAATCCTGAAATGTTAGATAAAGAGCGCTTTGTAGCGATATCTAAATCAGACATGCTGGATGAGGAACTCATGGGTGAGATCAAGGAACATTTGGACAATGAAGGAGCTTTCGATGGCGCTCCTTATATGTTTATCAGTGCGATCACGCAACACAACATGCAACAGCTGAAAGATCGACTGTGGCAGATGTTGAATGAGTAATACTCTTTGCTACGTATCAAACCCCAAACTGCCTAAAATGGTGGTCCAAGTGTTTCCACTGTAAGATTCCCCATTGGTCTTTGGTAAAGTGACCAAAAACTGGATGTGGACGACGCTTCTCATTGTCCCGGTCGTACCACAATTCTTGCATCCATTGGTCTAACTTTTCTTTTTCACTAGAGAAATCATAATCATCTACCATTCTAAACGCCTTTGCAGTAGGGGCATTTTTTTGAAATGGCTTCGGGCTGTACATCATCTTTTTAAAAAAAACTTTGATTAGCCAATTGGGCTTAATGCTAAACTTTTCTTTTTCTAAAGCAACTTGAAGTGGGTATTGACAATGCTTAAACATTTGTGCGGCATTCATCTTGCCCCATAGTGGTTCGTTCTCTGGCTGGATAGTTCGCAACCGACCTCTTAATTCATTATAGGTAGTTTCGTTAAAAAAGGATTCCATAACACCGCTATTAATTATTCATATAATAGATAAGCCTGTCTCATCTGGTCATAGGCTTTCAAGTCTGATTCCCAAGTCGCAGCAATTGCTTCAGCACTCATTGCTTTTTCGATTTGAGCTTGCAGCTTTTCTGTTCCTGCCAGGTTAGTAAAAAAGGAGTTGAAGAAGCTTTCTTTGTAGGGCGCTTTCGCGAAAGCGTCTACAACAAATTCCAACTGCAACTTATTTAATCGTGGGTATTCCCTCAAGTCCACACCAAAACATTTCTTGCCGTTAAAAGGCGGTCGTTTAGCTCCTGCGTTTGGAGTAGGTGTAAAGGAGAAGTTTCTGTACTTAGCTAGGGAAGGAGAGCCATACACTTGAAATTGCATGTCAGTACCTCGACCTACACTCACGTCAGTTCCTTCAAAAAAGCAAAGGCTGGGATATAAATTGATGGACTGTGCATTGGGTAGATTAGGTGATGGGGGAATAGGCAAATGATAAGGAGTCGCATGGGTGTAATGTTGATTTTTGAATACCTTGATACTCGCTTGTTTGCCATAAGGTAACCACTTCTCGCCATTGATCATTTGAGCATATTCACCTATGGTCATCCCGTGTACCACCGGTACAGGATGCATGCCTACAAAACTTTTGTGTTGTGAATCCAGGATAGGCCCGTCGATATAGTGTCCATTAGGATTTGGGCGATCTAGGATGTAAACTGTTTTATTGCTATCAGCCGCGGCTTCCATCACATAATGAAGCGTCGATATGTAGGTGTAAAATCGGGCGCCTACATCTTGAATATCAAATAAGATGATGTCTACATCAGCTAATTGAGCTTTGGTTGGTTTTTTATTGCTGCCGTATAAAGAGATGATAGGCAAACCGCTACGTTTGTCTATGCCATCTTCTACCACTGCACCAGCATCTGCCTCGCCTCTAAATCCATGCTCAGGAGCAAATACTTTTTTGACATCAACCCCTAGGGAGATCAAGGTGTCTACTAGGTGTACGTATTTAATTTTTTCTGCTTGATCCCAGGTGCGTCGCTCTGCTTTAGTCAGCGTGTTCACAACACTGGTTTGATTGCCTACAACTGCCACTCGCTTTCCTTTTAACTGGCCTACCCAACTACCTATCTGATCTGCAGCGGTGACGGGCTCATTGTCTAAGGGCAGTATGTTTCTCGTACTGTCCAGATCTACCGCGCTAGGAAGTTCTACACCATTTTTGGTAGTAGTTTTGCTCTTTTGACCGATGCTCCCATTGCAGGAAGTCATTACTAAAGCCATAAGGATTATGGTATATTTGAACATAGAAGAATAAGGATTGAATCTAGAGTATTTCATAGCGCAGCGCGTACAAAATAGTACGGCCTATAAAAATAGCGTAAGCGCACCGATTATAAAAATTGCTACTGCTGCAATTGCAATAGGCATGATCGTCATGATCATTGCGGTTGCAACAGGTGTTGGCCTTCAAAAAAAGATTAGAGAAAAGGTCAGTGCTTTCAATGGTGATGTGACTATTTCGCTGTTTGATCGCAATAACTCCATCACGACTGTGCGACCTATTTCCAAACAACAAGAGTTCTATCCTGATTTCAAATCAGTTCCAGAAGTGACTCATGTGCAAGCCGTAGCGACAAAAGGCGCCATGATACGTACCGAAACTGATTTTGAAGGGGTTATTCTTAAAGGTGTAGGAACCGATTACCGCTGGGAAAGTTTTGAGGACTTTTTGATCGATGGCAAGTTGCCTGATGTTTCACAAGAGACTACTTCTAAAGACATCTTAATCTCAGACGATATTTCTCGCAGGTTGGGATTGAAAGTAGGTGATAAGGCGCCTACTTATTTCATGAAAGAAAATGAAGAGCCCTTAGGACGCTCTTTTACAGTAGTCGGCATTTATGACAGCGGTCTAGAAGAATATGATACTAAATTCATCCTAGGTGACATACGCAACATTCAAAAAATCAATAAGTGGGAAGATGACGAGGTTGGTAAGTTTGAAGTTTTTATTACTGACTTTAATCAAATTGATGAAATAGGAAAAGATATATTTCTGAATGTTCCACAGACGCTGGATGCGCAAAGTATCAAGGATCAATATCCCACGATATTTCAATGGTTGGCATTGCTGGACGGGAATATCTATGGAATTATTGGCGTCATTTTGATCGTTGGGATCATCAACATGATAACGGCATTGCTGGTTTTGATTTTAGATAGAACAAATATGATAGGCGTACTCAAATCTTTAGGCGCTACAGACTGGACGGTTCGCAAAGTATTTCTATACAATGCGATGAGTCTGATTTTGAAAGGTTTGATTTGGGGTAATTTGATAGGTCTAGGATTGGTCGCGCTTCAATACTTCTTTGCTCCGCTCACCTTGGATCCTGCTACCTATTATGTGAGCATGGCACCAGTATATATATCATGGTGGCACATACTTGCACTTAATCTAGGAACATTCACCATCTGTTTATTTGTGTTGATCATTCCCACATACATTGTTAGCCGTATTTCTCCAGTGAAGGCGATGCGTTTTGAATAATTTGTAGCAAGTACGCTGAAGTTTACATTGAGCCTGTCGAAATGCGAAAGCGTAATCACCCACAATTCCTATTAAAGAAAATAGCTATAGCAATACCTTAAAAAGCTCTCTGCAAAATCCTAAATTTGCAGCGCAAAATAAGATCATGGATTACGCAGAAAATATATTAGGGACCATTGGAAATACACCAATGGTGAAGATGAACAAGCTGGTAGAAGATTTACCTTGCTTGGTACTGGCTAAATACGAGACGTTCAATCCAGGCAATAGCGTTAAAGACCGCATGGGACTGATGATGATCGAGGATGCAGAGGCAGATGGTCGATTAAAACCTGGTGGAACCATTATAGAAGGAACCAGTGGAAACACGGGAATGGGACTTGCTCTAGCTGCGATTATTAAAGGCTATAAATTGATCTGTGTTTTAAGTGACAAACAGTCTAAGGAAAAAATGGACATTCTACGTGCTGTAGGTGCTGAAGTTCACGTATGCCCAACAGATGTAGCTCCAGACGATCCACAATCCTATTATTCAACCAGTAAACGATTGAGCGAGGAAATACCTAACTCTTGGTATGTCAATCAATATGATAATCCTTCCAATTGTAAAGCGCATTACATGAGTACTGGTCCAGAAATCTGGGAACAGACAGACGGTAAAGTGACTCATTTTGTGGTAGGTGTTGGCACTGGTGGTACCATATCTGGTGTTGGGACCTATCTAAAAGGTAAAAACCCTAATATCAAAATTTGGGGAATTGATACGTATGGATCTGTCTTCAAAAAATATCACGAGACTGGCGAGTTTGATGAGAAAGAGATATATGCATACGTGACTGAAGGAATCGGTGAAGATATTCTACCTCTTAATGTACGTTTTGAAGTGATCGACGGCTTTACTAAAGTAACCGATAAAGATGCTGCAATTTACACTCGCAGGTTAGCTAAAGAAGAGGGGATGTTCCTAGGTAATAGTGCTGGAGCAGCTATTAAAGGTCTGTTGCAAATCCATGAGGAAGTTGGGTTTACTAAAGATGACGTTGTAGTAATACTCTACCACGATCACGGCAGTCGTTACGTTGGGAAATTTTTCAACGATGAATGGATGGCTCAAAAAGGTTGGTTGGAAGAGTAGATTTTTTACGATTTAGGGTAGAAATTACAATCAATGGACCTTTATATCTATTGAGCGTTTAGTTAATGCCTTTAAGTAATTATGCTGGGCTTTATTTGCCAGAAGTGGTTCATTTTATAAAGCGGCACAGATTTAAAAGCTAAGTTGGGCTTCTTAAGTTTTCGTCTAGTGAACCTTTTGAACAGGCGTTAAGCTAGTGTTTTATATCTTAATAATTTTGTGATTTTTTCCAATTGTAGCTCCTTAATTTGAAATACTTTTCTTCCATGAATTGCGGATCACTTCACTCGCAAAACACTCACTAATGACGGAAGATTTTCTCCATTACCTCTGGAAATTTAAAAAACTGAGTGGGCAAGAGTTGCGCTCTACAAATGGAGAGTCGATTATCATAAAGTCTCTAGGTCAACACAACTACCATTCAGGACCAGATTTTTTTAATTGTCGTCTGGAAATTGCCGGTCAATTGTGGGCAGGAAATGTTGAAATGCATTTGCGAGCCAGTGATTGGTACCGTCATGGTCATGATGATGATCCAGCTTATGACAATGTGATTTTACATGTGGTGTGGAAACACGATGCAGAAATCACGAGACGTAGTGAGGTCGACATCCCAGTATTAGAAGTTGCGGGATACGTTCCAGACAGCTTGGTTCTTGCTTACACGCGTTTGTTTGCCTATAAAAACAACCAATTTATTAATTGCGAAAAAATGATAGATCAAGTAGATTCTTTCATCGTAAATAGTTGGTTGGAAAAAATGTACTTGCAGCGTCTGGAACAGCGATATGAAAGAATCCAGCTAAGTTTGGGAAAAAATAATAACGACTGGGAAGCTACTTTTTTTCAAATGCTGGCCCGTAGTTTTGGGACTAAGATAAATGCCGATGCGTTTGAACAGTTGGCGACAAGTATAGATCAGTCCGTTGTTCGCAAACTAGCAAGTGATGCATTTCAGTTGGAGGCCGTGTTATTTGGTCAGTCAGGCCTGTTGGACAAGGAATTTGAAGACCGTTATTTTCATTTGCTTGTTAATGAGTTCGCTTTCGCGAAAGCGAAGTACCAATTAACACCTATTCACACCAGTTTGAAATTGTTCAGGTTGCGACCGGCCAATTATCCCACCGTACGATTATCACAACTAGCTATGCTTTACCACCAAAATCCATTGCTTTTTGCTGAAATTTTGCTTGCCCAAACTAAAACGGAAATAAAAACATTGTTTCAGGTAAAGGCAGCCACCTACTGGAATGATCACCACCTGTTTGATAAAGCGACAGAGAGCAAGGAGAAAGTAATCACAAACGATTTTATAGATTTAGTGATAATTAATTGTGTTGTCCCTATGAAATTTGCGTACGCAAAATACCATGGAAAGGAAAATCTGGAAGAACTACTATCCTTAATGAGAGAACTCAAAGCAGAAAAAAACACCATTACTGCAGGTTTCAACAAATTGATTGCTATTGAAAACGCCTTAGAGACTCAGGCAGTTCTACAACTGAAACCTAATTACTGCGATCAAAATGTTTGCTTAAATTGTGATATAGGCATCCAGTTGATGCGCGCAGATTCTTAACCGTCCATCGCCTAAACTTGCTTAAATTTGAAACATGGGTTTAGTAACTGAACTGAGACACTACTTAGAGAAATACGGTTTTTATGTATCAACACGTATGGCAGACCGTCTGGGAATGCGAGCCCGTAACGTGCGTATTACGTTTATCTATTTTACGTTTGCCACTTTAGGTGCTGGATTTGCCATATATCTGATAATGGCGTTTTGGTTGCGCATCAAGGATCTTGTCTATGTCAAACGAAGTTCTGTTTTTGATTTATAACTAATACGTATGCGTAACAAGATACCCATTGCTGTCGGAATGCTGACATCAGTTCTAATTATAGGTTGTATAGGCTATAAATACCTATTAGACGTGTCTTGGATTGATGCGCTGTATATGACAGTAATTACTATTACCACAGTTGGATATCGAGAGATGGGAGATCCTAGTCCAGAGGCAAAGATGTTTACTATATTCATCATTTTGACCAGCGTTGTGATTGTGGGGTATTCGGTATCGGTCATCTCTGAATTCTTATTAGCTAGAAACTCTAGAATGGCGCGTCGAGAGCGTGAAAAGAAAAAATACTTGAAATCTATGGAAAATCACATTATCGTCTGCGGCTATGGTCGTAATGGAAAGCAAGCCGTTGCAAAACTGCAAGATTACAAGCGCGACTTTGTAATAGTAGAAAAAAACCAACAAGTCATTGACGATTGCCATATTGAAAACAAGCATTTTATAAGAGGGAATGCAAATGAAGATGAGGTGCTTCATATGGCTGAAATTGAAAAAGCGAGTGTGCTTATTGCTGCCTTGCCAGATGATGCTGATAATTTGTTTATCGTGCTCAGCGCAAGACAGCTTAACAAAAACCTGAAGATAATTTCACGAGCAAGTGAAGAAACCAGTTATAAAAAATTGAAGCTTGCGGGAGCGAATAATGTCATTTTACCAGATCAGATAGGAGGGCAGCACATGGCCTCCTTGATCGTTAGTCCAGATCTTATTGAGTTTTGGGATAATTTAAGTTATGGCGGTGATGATGGGGTAAATCTAGAGCAAGTTTCTTTTGAGCAAATGTTTGATCATAACAATACCTGTACGATCCTGGACTTGAACTTAAGGCAGAAAACAGGTTGTAACATCATAGGTTACAAATCTCCTGATGGAGAATATATAGTTAACCCAAGTCCTGACACGGCTATCAGTCCAGGCTCTAAGATTATTGTGGTAGGGAACGCAAAGCAGATTGCACAACTACAAAAATCTTACAGAATCCTAGAATAGTCGCTTTACAATTTCTTAACAAAACTTTTAAAAGGCAAGATTTTTGTGCATCTTGCTGGCTTAATCAAAAATCACTTTTTAATTGATGAAAAATCTTAACAGAATTGTCCTGTCCCTGATGGCTTTAATGCTTACAACGACAGTTTTTGCACAAGAGCAAAAAGAAGAGAAAGGAATTGACGAAAAGATAGACGATGCTTTCGGTTGGGCTACGGGAGATTACGTAGCAGGTGTTTTTTACCAAATCCCTTTTGGATCAGTTGAAGATGAAATGACAATTGAACTGGATGTTCTAGATGAACTGTCTCCAGATCCTTTGAATCCTAGAGCTCCACGAGAATATAATGCCCCTGACGGTGTAAGATATTCCTTAGTTCAAGATACGTTACAGGTAAATAGGATCTCCCTTTCTGGTGATCAAACTGCTGAAGAACTAGTTTTAAAAACTGATAATCCTAACATCATAATTGATGGTGGGACTTTAAAAATTGCTGCGGCAGATATAGCTCCAGGTGACAGCGTTGACCTTGTAGCTTCTGCACCATTCACGAAGGTCTATTGGGTTCTTTTCCCGCTGATATTAGGAGCGCTATTTTTTACTATCTATTTCAAGTTCATCAATTTCTCCGGAATTTGGAGAGCGATTCAAGTAGTACGAGGTAAATATGAAGATATTGAGAAGCATGGAGCGGAAATGCTTTATGGTGAAGATGGTATTGCTAATGGAGTTGATATTAATAAAGTCGACAGCTTAGAGGATCATATTGATGAAGTAAGCAATGAAATTAAAATTGATGGAGATATCAAGGATACGATACGTGATGAAAGTACAGATGGTGAAGTGAGCCACTTTCAAGCGTTAACGGCTGCTCTTTCTGCGACTGTAGGTTTAGGGAATATAGCAGGTGTTGCAATTGCAGTATCTGTAGGTGGTGCAGGTGCTACCTTCTGGATGATCGTTGCAGGATTCTTAGGAATGGCTTCCAAATTCGTTGAATGTACGCTGGGTGTAAAGTATCGCGACGTGGGTCCTGATGGTACCATTTATGGTGGCCCGATGTATTATTTAACTAAGGGATTAAGGTCTATGGGACTTGCTGGATTAGGAAAAGTCTTAGCTGTACTTTTTGCGATCATGTGTATTGGTGGGTCTTTTGGTGGTGGAAATATGTTTCAAGCCAATCAAGCCGCTCAGATGGTAGAAAACATTACCGGTGGGGCAGATTCATTTATGTTTGGTTACCGTTGGGTATTCGGATTGTTAATGGCGATTTTTGTAGGTATCGTTATTATTGGAGGTATCAAATCTATTGCCAAGGTGACTGACAAGATTGTACCGTTTATGGTAGTAATTTATGTAGGAGCATCCATCTGGGTAATCTTTGCTAATTACGATTTAATTGGATTTGCATTTAATGAGATCATTGATGGCGCTTTTAGTCCAGAAGGTGTTGCTGGTGGTGCGATAGGAGTATTAGTGCAAGGGTTTAGACGAGCAGCATTCTCAAATGAAGCTGGTGTAGGGTCTGCATCCATAGCACACTCTGCAGTACGTACTAAATATCCAGCAAGTGAAGGTCTGGTAGCATTACTAGAACCTTTCATCGACACGGTGGTGGTTTGTACTATGACAGCGATAGTTTTGATAATTACTGGAAATGTCGATCCAGCAAATGCAGGTCTTGCAGATGCTGATGCAATCCTATTAACTTCTGATGCGTTTGGATCAGTGATTAGTTGGTTCCCTTATGTATTGACGCTAGCAGTGGTAATGTTTGCTTTCTCAACTATGATTTCATGGTCTTATTATGGGTACCAAGCCTGGGCTTATCTTTTTGGAAGAACAAATAGAACGGAGTACACTTACAAGATCTTGTTCTGTATTTTTGTGGTAGTAGGTTCTGCAGCAAGTCTAGGGAACGTTATAGGTTTCTCTGATGCGATGATTTTCTCCATGATGGTTCCTAATATGATCGGTATCGTATTATTAGCACCTAAGGTGAAGAAAGAAATGACACGTTACATGAAGGCGATCCGATTGAAGCGCGAGGCCGTTAGTTAAGCAGCTTTATGAAAAATATTAAATCCCTCTTTTTGTTTGATAAACGTCAGCAAAGGGGGATTTTGCTTTTGATTATCTTAATAATGATCCTTTTAGGAGTTCGTTTTTATTTAACGACGCTTCCAACGGCTTCTTTGGAGCTGGCTGATGTTTCAGAGTATGAAAAGAAGGTCGATTCCCTCAAGAGAATAGCGGCTCGCAAAAAAGATACGATCTATCCGTTTAACCCTAATTACATCAACGATTTCCGTGCTTATCAGATAGGATTAGATGAAGCACAGTTGTTGAGGTTATCTCGCTTTCGCGAAAGCGGAAAATTCATCAATTCCCCTGCACAATTCCAGCAAGTGACTGAAGTGAGTGACCAGTGGCTGGATAGTATTGCTCCGTATTTCAAATTTCCAGATTGGGTGAATAATCCTAGACCCAGCTATTCCAAAAATTTAAGTTTTGCGGATAAGAAAATTACAGCAAGTAATTTGAACACAGCGTCTCAAGAGCAGCTCAAGGCAGTTTTCGGGATAGGCCCAGCGCTCTCTACCCGAATCATCGAACAACGACAAAAACTGAATGGTTTTGTCGATATGCAACAAGTACGGGAAATCTATGGACTTTCAGATTCAACAATGATCCAGCTGCGCAAGCATTTCTTTATAACGCCACCTGCAGGCTTCAAGAAAATAGTCTTAAACAAAGCGACCCGGGACGAACTGTCAAGCATTCCCTATTTCAACGACTACCTTGTGGACAAGCTGATAGAGCAGCGTACTTTGAGAGATGGATTCAAGAGTTGGGACAACGTGATGCTCACTTCAAGGTTTCCACAAGAAAAATTGCCTTTAATTCAGCTATATTTGACACTGGACTAAAAACAGACCTAAAAACACTTATGTATTCAAAATATTTTACCGAAGAACACAATGTATTTCGCGAGAGTTTTAGAGACTTTCTTAAAAAAGAAGTGGTGCCCCACGTCGATAAATGGGAAGAAACCGGTCATATAGATCGGGAGATTTTCAAGAAAATGGGCGATATGGGATATTTCGGATTGTATTACCCAGAGGAGTATGGAGGTTTAGACCTTGATTTCTTTTACACCGTAATCTTCCTGGAGGAAATGCAACGCATCAACTCTGGTGGATTTGCTGCAGCCATGTGGGTTCAAGCTTTTCTAGGTGCACAGCATTTGTTAAAGGAAGGTTATGAGAGGATCAAGCAAGACTATCTAGTACCAACTTTATCTGGTGATAAAATAGGGTGTTTGTGTATTACAGAGCCTTTCGGAGGTAGCGATGTTGCTGGAATGCGCACGACTGCGGTTAAAGAAGGAGATCATTACATCATCAACGGTTCTAAAACCTTTATTACAAACGGTGTTTATTCTGATTATTTAGTCGTTGCGGCTAAAACAGATCCAGAAGCTAAAGGCCGCGGGATCTCGATCTTCCTTATGGATAGAGAGACTCCAGGAATAAGTGCTACAAAATTGAACAAGTTAGGATGGAGAGCGAGTGATACAGGAGAGATAGGGTTTGACAACGTAAAGATCCCTGCAGAAAACCTGATGGGAGAAGAGGGAAAAGGATTCCCTTACATTATGCAACATTTTGCATTAGAGCGATTGATCATGGCGATCAATGCACATGCAAGAGCAGAATATGCTCTAGAGTACACCATTGGTTACATGAAAGACCGTACCGCATTTGGTAAGTCTCTAGACAAATTCCAAGCGTTACGTCACAAGCTGGCAGATATGATGAGTGAAACAGAAATGGCAAAGAATTTCAATTACTCCATCGCTGAGGAGCTTGACAAAGGATTGTACCCTGTGAAGGAAGCGAGTATGGCGAAATTGCTATCCACCAAAATATCTGATGAAGTCATCTATGGCTGTTTGCAGTTTCTAGGTGGTTATGGGTATATAGAGGAATACCCGCTAGCTAGAATGTCACGTGACAGTAGACTAGGCCCTATAGGTGGTGGAACTAGTGAAATCATGCGCGAGATCATTGCAAAAATGATGTTGGACGGTAAGGATTATAAGCCGGCAGCTAAATAAATAGGTGATTTCGCTTTCGCGAAAGCGAAATATCAAAAATTAGTAGGTGGTTACAAATAATAATGTAATTTTGCCATCCCAAAGAAAGGAGGTGATGACACTATGTTAATTATACCAGTTAAAGACGGAGAAAATATCGACAGAGCCCTGAAGCGCTTCAAACGCAAGTTTGACCGTACAGGAAAGATGCGTGAGCTACGTAGAAGACAACAGTTCACAAAGCCATCTGTTGCTAAACGCGCACAAAGGATCAAAGCGGAATACATCCAGCATTTGAGAGATGAAGAGAACCTATAGTTCTTAACAGTAATCTAAATATGACGATCCGATAAATGATTAAATTTATCGGATCGTTTTTTTTATGCATTTATCTGATTTCAAAAAATACCTGAGCCTAGAAAAGCATTATAGTGCTCACACTAGTGATTCTTATCTGCGAGATCTGGAACAGTTTCAAGAACTTTTGAAAACACATGAAGTGTCCCTAGATGAGGCCAATTATTCCATGGTGCGGCAATGGATGTCAGAACTTATGGATTCTGGGATTTCAAGTAGGTCGATCAATCGTAAAATGTCCTCGCTAAAAGCTTATTATAAATTTCTCAGAGCACAAGGTCACACAGAGAAAAATATAATGACCCTTCATAAAAGCTTGAAAACCTCGACCAAGGTTCAAGTACCGTTTTCTCAAAAAGAAGTAGGAGAGTTGTTGAACCAGCCGTACGATAAGACTTCATTCGTCGCTGTAAGAGATCGAGCGATTATAGAGTTGTTATATGTGACAGGCATGCGCCGTGCAGAATTAATAAGTCTAGACATCAATGCAGTAGAGGTAAGTCAAGGAAGAATTAAAGTGTTAGGAAAAAGAAATAAAGAGCGCATCATTCCATTGTTGGAACATACCCAGACTATTCTTTTAGATTACTTAAGTTTAAGAGATGAGCTATCTGGAGAGAGCAATCGTTTCTTTATCACTGAATCGGGTAATTCTATTTACCCTTCACTAGTATACCGGACTGTTACCAGTTACTTAAAACAAGTCAGCTTAAAAGTAAAAGTAAGCCCGCATGTTTTGCGCCACACCTTCGCCACCCATCTATTAGATAAGGGGGCAGATTTAAATGCAGTTAAAGAGTTGCTAGGCCACTCCAGTCTTGCCAGTACTCAAGTATATACTCATACCAGTATGCAGGCATTGAAAAACATTCATAGCAAGGCTCATCCACGCAATAAATAAGTGTTAACAACGGCTCTGGATTGTTCCTTACGTCTAGGTGGAAAAAATTGTTGACTGACATGAATTATTTTCCTAAAATATTTTTTGCTAATTAAAAAATAGCCTTACATTTGCAGTCCGTTAGAAATAACGAGAGCGTGATGCGCTTAAAATCTATCATAAGCCGATGTAGCTCAGCTGGCTAGAGCAGCTGATTTGTAATCAGCAGGTCGTGGGTTCGAGTCCCTCCATCGGCTCTTAGTTTTTTGAAAAATTGAAGTAATTAAATAGGGGAGATACTCAAGCGGCCAACGAGGACGGACTGTAACTCCGTTGGGAAACCTTCGCAGGTTCGAATCCTGCTCTCCCCACTATTTGATTACACCCATCATTTTGATGGTAATTGCGAGAGTAGCTCAGTTGGTAGAGCGTCAGCCTTCCAAGCTGAATGTCGCCGGTTCGAACCCGGTCTCTCGCTCAAAATTTTCCGCTAGGGCGGGAATCTCACTTGAAAGCCGTAAGGTGATTGTGTGAAAAAAGCCCTTGGCTATTTCGCTTTCGCGAAAGCGTTAACAACATAAGCCGGTGTAGCTCAGGGGTAGAGCGTTTCCTTGGTAAGGAAGAGGTCATGAGTTCAAATCTCATCATTGGCTCTGGAATAAAGAAAATAAGGTCTCTCCGTGAGACCCTAAATAGTATAAGCTGATTTGGTTTTGTATCCGTGTCAGTTTTTAAATTGAAACACTAATATAAACTAAGATTATAATTATGGCTAAAGAAACGTACGATCGTTCGAAACCGCACCTTAACGTAGGAACTATTGGTCACGTTGACCACGGTAAGACTACTCTTACTGCTGCAATCACTAAAGTACTTGCAGATGCTGGTTACTCTAAGGCAACAAGTTTTGATCAAATTGACAATGCTCCTGAAGAAAAAGAACGTGGTATCACGATTAACTCTTCACACGTTGAGTATCAAACGCTTAACAGACACTACGCTCACGTAGACTGTCCTGGTCACGCGGATTATGTAAAGAACATGGTAACTGGTGCTGCCCAGATGGACGGTGCTATCCTTGTAGTTGCTGCAACTGATGGTCCAATGCCACAGACTCGCGAGCACATCCTATTAGGACGTCAGGTAGGTATTCCACGTATCGTTGTTTTCCTTAATAAGGTTGACATGGTAGATGATGAGGAGCTTCTTGAATTAGTAGACATGGAAGTTCGTGATCTATTGAATTTCTATGAATATGACGGTGACAATGGTCCTGTAATTTCTGGATCTGCTCTAGGTGCATTGAATGGTGAAGAAAAATGGGTAAATACAGTTCTTGAATTGATGGAAGCTGTTGATACTTGGATTGAAGAGCCTACACGTGAAGTAGACAAGCCTTTCTTGATGCCTATCGAGGATGTGTTCTCTATTACAGGTCGTGGTACTGTAGCAACTGGTCGTATTGAGACTGGTGTTGCAAACACTGGTGATCCAGTAGAAATCATCGGTATGGGTGCTCAAAAATTGACATCTACTATTACTGGTATTGAAATGTTCCGTCAGATCCTTGATAGAGGTGAGGCTGGAGATAATGCAGGTATCCTTTTGAGAGGTATTGAGAAGTCTCAAATCTCTCGTGGTATGGTAATCACTAAGCCAGGATCTGTAACTCCACACGCTAAATTCAAAGCTGAGGTTTATATCCTTAAGAAAGAAGAAGGTGGACGTCACACTCCATTCCATAACAACTACCGTCCGCAGTTTTACGTTCGTACAACTGACGTGACTGGAAACATCATGCTTCCAGAAGGTGTTGAAATGGTAATGCCAGGAGATAACTTGACAATTACTGTTGATCTTATCCAGCCTATCGCATTGAACTTGGGTCTTCGTTTTGCAATCCGTGAGGGTGGTAGAACTGTAGGTGCAGGTCAGGTAACTGAGATTTTAGATTAATAATTCTAAATAAATTAAGTATCCTATCTAATGAATATTAGGTAGGGTACTTTCCCTTTATTAGATGGTGTAGTTTTTGCTTTCGCGAAAGCGAACTATCCAGCAGTTTAAAACTGTTTAAAAGGTTTGCGGACTTAGTTCAGTTGGTAGAGCACTGGTTTCCAAAACCAGGGGTCGGGAGTTCGAGCCTCTCAGTCCGCGCAAAAGGATTGTTTGTTTTCAAATGATCTTGAAATAAGATGTTGAGAAATCCGTAATAGATTGCTCAGAAATAATTAAGTGAAGCGATTCACAAAAGATCGTTCAAATTATGGGATTAGTATCATATGTAAAGGAGTCGTATAACGAGTTGACTAACCACGTAACATGGCCTACATGGGCTGAGGCTCAAAAAATGACCGTTACTGTCGCTGTCTTTTCTGTAGTTTTTGCATTGATTATTTATGGAATAGATACTGTTTTCAGTACGGCTATTACTAATTACTTTGAATGGGTTAAACAAGCATAATACTACAACATGAGTGAGGAAAAAGATGTAATGAAGTGGTATGTAGTGCGATCTGTCAGCGGTCAAGAAAACAAGATCAAAGAGTATATTGAGTCTGAGATCAACCACCATAATCTAGGTGATTATTTACAGCAGATATTAGTGCCTACTGAAAAGGTGGTACAAATACGCAATGGTAAGAAGATCAATAAGGAAAAAGTTTATTTTCCTGGATATATCATGGTTCAAGCTCGTCTTGAAGGTGAGGTTCCTCACATTATCAAATCTGTCAATGGTGTCATCGGTTTCCTAGGGGAAACTAAAGGTGGTGATCCTGTACCCTTGAGAAGATCTGAGGTGAACAGAATGTTAGGTAAGGTGGATGAGCTTGCTGAGCAGACGGATAATATCGCCATTCCATTTAAGAGTGGTGAAACGATCAAAGTGGTTGATGGTCCATTTAATGGTTTCAACGGTGTGATCGAAAAAGTTAATGAAGAGAAGCGTAAGCTCGAGGTTATGGTTAAGATTTTTGGCCGTAAGACTCCATTGGAGTTGAGTTATATGCAAGTAGAAAAAGTATAAATGTTACAATTTATAGGCAGTGTATAAGGCTTCCACTTTATATCTGTCAAACATTGAAATAAATTAGAAATGGCTAAAGAAGTATCTAAGGTTGTAAAATTACAAGTTAGAGGTGGCGCAGCAAACCCATCTCCACCTGTAGGACCTGCATTAGGTGCAGCTGGTGTAAATATCATGGAGTTCTGTAAGCAGTTTAATGCTAGAACCCAGGATAAAGCTGGTAAAGTGTTACCAGTTGCAATTACAGTTTTTAAAGACAAGTCTTTTGACTTTGTGATTAAAACTCCTCCAGCAGCAGTACAAATCCTAGAAGCAGTGAAATTAAAAGGTGGTAGTGGTGAGCCTAACCGTAAGAAAGTTGGAACCATAAGCTGGGATCAAGTAAAATTGATCGCAGAAGACAAAATGCCTGACCTAAATGCTTTTACAGTAGAGAGCGCCATGAGAATGGTAGCTGGTACTGCAAGATCAATGGGTATTAATGTAAAGGGCGGTAACGCACCTGCTTAAAACTTGTAACAATGGCAAAATTGACAAAAAAACAGAAGGATACCAATGCAAAGATCGATAAGTCGAACACTTATACGGTTGCAGAGGCTTCTCAGTTAGTAAAAGAAGTATCGACGGTAAATTTCGATGCCTCAGTAGACCTAGCGGTTCGTCTTAACGTGGATCCACGTAAAGCAAACCAGATGGTTAGAGGTGTTGTGACACTTCCACACGGTACGGGTAAAGATGTGAAAGTTCTTGCATTAGTTACTCCAGACAAAGCAGCGGAAGCTGAAGCAGCTGGAGCTGATTATGTAGGACTTGATGAATATCTTGAAAAGATCAAGAATGGTTGGACTGACGTTGATGTAATCATCACGATGCCAAGTGTGATGGGTAAGTTAGGGCCTTTAGGACGCGTTTTGGGTCCTCGTGGTTTGATGCCTAACCCTAAGACTGGTACAGTGACTATGGATGTTGCTAAGGCAGTATCTGACGTGAAAGCCGGTAAAATCGACTTTAAAGTTGACAAGACTGGTATCATTCACGCATCAGTTGGAAAAGCATCTTTCGATGCAGAGAAGATTGCAGGAAATGCAAGAGAATTAATCAACACGTTAGTTAAGTTAAAACCTACAACGTCGAAAGGTGTATACATCAAGAGTATATATATGTCTAGTACTATGAGTCCTAGCATCCAGATCGATACGAAGCGTTTTGCATCAGACGACTAAAAAATCTAGATCATGACAAGAGAAGAAAAAGCAACTGTTATAAAGGATTTGACTGCTACGTTGGGTGATAACACAACTATCTATCTAGCAGATATCTCTGGACTTAACGCAACAGATACATCAAACTTACGTAGAGCTTGTTTCAAAGCAAACGTTAGTCTTTCAGTAGTAAAGAACACATTGCTTGCAAAGGCAATGGAAGCTTCTGACAAAGATTTTGGAGAACTTCCAGAATTGTTGAAAGGCAATACTTCAATTATGTTATCTGAGGTGGCAAATGCGCCAGCTAAGGTAATTCAGAACTTCCGTAAGAAATCGCAAAAGCCGGTTTTGAAAGGAGCTTATATTGAAGAAGCAATTTATGTAGGGGATGATAAGATCGACGCATTAAGCGACATCAAATCTAAAGAAGAAATGGTCGGTGAAATCATCGGTCTTCTTCAAAGCCCAGCTAAAAATGTTATTTCTGCACTTAAATCAAGTGGAGGCAAATTGGCTGGAATTCTTAAGACCCTTTCTGAAAAGTAGGGCAACAAACAAGTACGCAATTAATTATTTATAAATTTTATTAAAACGATAGAAATGGCAGATTTAAAAGATTTCGCAGAACAGTTAGTAAACCTTACTGTGAAAGAAGTAAACGAATTAGCGACTATACTTAAAGACGAGTATGGAATCGAACCAGCAGCAGCGGCAGTTGCTATGGCTGGACCAGCTGCAGGTGGCGGAGAAGCTGCTGAAGAGCAGTCTGAATTTGA
The DNA here is from genome assembly GCF_000831385.1 of Nonlabens marinus S1-08. NCBI lineage: Bacteria > Pseudomonadati > Bacteroidota > Flavobacteriia > Flavobacteriales > Flavobacteriaceae > Nonlabens > Nonlabens marinus. Next base: position 1,560,526 of record NZ_AP014548.1, read on the forward strand.
TGTAATCCTTAAGGCTCCAGGTGGTGCTAAACTAGCGGTAGTTAAGTTAGTTAAAGAACTTACTGGTGCAGGATTGAAAGAAGCTAAAGAACTTGTAGATAGCGCTCCATCCCCAATCAAGGAAGGTGTGTCTAAAGATGAGGCAGAAGCTCTTAAAGCTCAGCTAGAAGAAGCTGGTGCTGAGGTTGAGTTGAAGTAATTCTTCACAGCTAATACATTAAGGTTTAGACCTGTGGGCATCGCCCACAGGACTAGACCATTTTGCGTATAAAGATGAGACGTCGTCGATAACGCTTTTTTTAACTTAATACCGTGCATTGATGCTAGCAACAAACACAGAAAGAATTAATTTTTCAACGGTAACTTCTAAGGCAGAGTATCCTGATCTGCTGGATATACAAATCAAATCGTTTCAGGATTTCTTTCAATTAGAAACTAAATCAGATAGGAGAGAAGTAGAGGGTCTATACAACACCTTCATGGAAAACTTCCCTATTACCGATACACGCAACCAGTTTGTATTGGAGTTTCTTGACTATTTCGTAGACCCACCACGATACTCTATTCAAGAATGTATTGAACGTGGCCTTACCTATAGCGTGCCACTTAAGTCACGCCTTAAACTTTATTGTACTGACCCAGAACATGAGGACTTTGAGACTATCGTTCAAGATGTTTACTTAGGTACAATACCATACATGACCTCTTCAGGTACTTTTGTAATCAATGGTGCTGAACGAGTTGTAGTTTCACAACTACATAGATCTCCAGGTGTATTCTTCGGACAATCTTTTCATGCTAATGGAACCAAATTATACTCCGCAAGAGTAATTCCTTTTAAAGGATCTTGGATTGAATTTGCAACGGATATCAATAGCGTTATGTACGCTTACATTGACCGTAAGAAAAAATTACCTGTAACTACCCTTTTCCGTGCTATCGGTTTTGAAAGAGATAAGGATATCCTTGGAATTTTTGACCTTGCAGAAGAAGTGAAGGCAAGTAAGACAGGACTTAAAAAATACTTGGGACGTAAACTTGCTGCTCGTGTTTTGAAAACATGGCATGAGGATTTCGTTGATGAAGATACTGGCGAAGTTGTTTCTATCGAGCGTAACGAGATCGTATTGGATCGCGATACCATTTTAGAAAAACAACACATTGATGAGATTATGGAATCTCAGACTAAAACCATCCTTTTGCACAAGGAGGATAATCAGTCTGCAGATTACGCAATTATTCATAACACACTTCAAAAGGACCCTACTAACTCTGAAAAAGAAGCAGTAGAACATATTTATAGACAATTACGTAACGCTGAGCCGCCAGATGAAGAAACTGCGCGTGGTATCATCGATAAGTTGTTCTTCTCTGATCAGAGATACAACCTTGGTGAGGTAGGTCGTTACCGTATGAATAAAAAATTGAACCTTGATATTGCCATGGATAAGCAAGTGCTTACTAAGGAAGATATCATAACCATCATCAAGCACTTGATCATGTTGATCAACTCTAAAGCAGAGATTGATGATATTGATCACTTATCTAACCGTCGTGTACGTACAGTGGGTGAGCAATTAAGTTCTCAATTTGGTGTTGGTCTTGCTCGTATGGCAAGAACCATACGTGAGAGAATGAACGTGAGAGATAACGAGGTATTTACACCTATTGACTTGATTAATGCAAAGACATTGTCTTCTGTAATTAATTCATTCTTTGGTACCAACCAGTTGTCTCAGTTTATGGATCAAACAAATCCACTAGCAGAGATCACTCACAAGCGCCGTCTATCGGCACTTGGACCTGGAGGTCTTTCTCGTGAAAGAGCAGGTTTTGAGGTTCGTGACGTTCACTACACACACTACGGACGTTTATGTCCAATTGAAACTCCTGAAGGACCGAATATTGGTTTGATTTCTTCGCTAGCAGTTTTCGCGAAAGTGAACAGCATGGGATTCATTGAAACTCCTTACCGTAAGGTGAAAGACGGAGTTGTGAATTTGAAAGAAGAGCCGATTTACTTGAGTGCTGAGGAAGAAGAAGGAATGCACATTGCACAAGCTAACTTGCCATTAGAGAATGGTAAAATTATGTCTGACAATGTAATTGCACGTATGGAAGGTGACTTCCCAGTAGTAGACCCAAGTGAGGTTGTTTATGCTGACGTTGCACCTAACCAGATCGCATCCATCTCTGCATCTTTGATTCCATTCTTGGAGCATGATGATGCGAACAGAGCCCTGATGGGATCTAACATGATGCGCCAGGCAGTTCCATTGTTGCGTGTTGATGCTCCTATTGTAGGTACTGGTCTTGAAAGACAAGTAGCACAAGATTCAAGAGTATTGATCAATGCAGAAGGTGACGGTACTGTTGCTTATGTTGATGCACAGAAAGTGGTGATCGAGTACGATCGCACGGACCGTGAGAAACTGATCAGTTTTGAGCCGGATGAGACCAGTTACAACTTGATCAAATTCCGTAAGACGAATCAAGGTACTTCCATCACATTGAAGCCTATCGTGCAAAAAGGTGACCGCGTGAAGAAAGGACAAGTTCTTTGTCAAGGTTATGCAACTGAGGCTGGAGAACTAGCATTAGGTCGTAACATGAAAGTGGCATTTATGCCATGGAAAGGTTACAACTTTGAGGATGCGATCGTAATTTCTGAAAAAGTTGTTCGTGAGGACATCTTTACATCTATCCATGTTGATGAGTACTCTCTTGAAGTAAGAGATACCAAACTTGGTAATGAAGAATTGACGCCAGACATACCTAACGTATCAGAGGAAGCTACGGCTGATCTTGATGAGAATGGTATGATACGCATCGGTGCTGAAGTAGAGCCAGGAGATATCCTTATAGGTAAGATTACACCTAAAGGAGAGTCTGACCCAACTCCAGAAGAAAAACTTCTTAGAGCCATTTTCGGTGATAAAGCAGGTGATGTGAAAGATGCTTCTTTGAAAGCTTCTCCATCGTTACGTGGTGTAGTTATCGATAAGAAATTGTTCTCTCGTGCTGTTAAGGACAAGAAGAAAAGAGCACAAGACAAAGAAGATATCGCAAGATTGGAACAAGAATATCAAGCTAAGTTTGATGATCTTAAAACCAGACTTGTCGACAAGCTTTTTGAAATAGTGAGCGGTAAAACATCTCAAGGTGTATTCAATGACTTAGGAGAAGAAGTTCTTCCTAAAGGAAAGAAATACACATTGAAAATGTTGAACTCTGTTGACGACTTTACCCACTTAGTTTCTGGAACGTGGACTACCACTAAAGAAACTAATGATACGGTTGCTGACTTGCTTCACAATTATAAGATTAAGGAAAATGACCTTCAAGGTTCCTTGAGACGTGAGAAGTTTACCATCTCAGTAGGTGATGAGCTTCCAGCTGGAATTATCAAACTTGCTAAAGTTTATGTTGCTAAAAAACGTAAACTGAAAGTAGGAGATAAGATGGCGGGACGTCACGGTAACAAAGGTATCGTTGCGCGTATCGTACGTGCTGAAGATATGCCGTTCCTTGAGGATGGAACACCAGTAGATATCGTATTGAATCCACTGGGGGTACCTTCTCGTATGAACATCGGGCAGATTTATGAAACCGTTCTAGGATGGGCAGGTGAGAAACTAGGTAAGAACTTTGCAACGCCAATTTTTGATGGTGCAACTCTTGACCAGATCAACGCCTATACTGATGAAGCAGGAATCCCAAGATTCGGTCATACCTATTTGTATGATGGTGGAACAGGAGAGCGCTTTGACCAGCCAGCAACTGTAGGTATCATCTACATGTTGAAACTAGGTCACATGGTAGACGACAAGATGCACGCACGTTCAATCGGGCCATACTCATTGATTACCCAGCAGCCACTAGGTGGTAAAGCACAATTTGGTGGTCAGCGATTTGGTGAGATGGAGGTTTGGGCACTTGAGGCCTACGGTGCATCCAGCACACTTAGAGAGATCTTGACAGTTAAGTCTGATGACGTTGTAGGACGTGCTAAGACTTACGAGTCGATCGTGAAAGGTGAGCCAATGCCAGAGCCAGGATTACCTGAGTCATTCAATGTATTAATGCACGAATTGAAAGGTCTAGGATTAGACTTGAGACTCGAGGATTAATTTTTCCAGTGAGGACTGTGGAGAGTCCGCTTTCGCGAAAGCGTAACAACCTACAATCCTCACTACTTCTAACTTAAAATAGTACCATAAATATGGCTAGATATAACGACAACCCAGCACAGAAGAAGTTTTCAAAAATTTCCATCGGTTTGGCTTCTCCAGAATCTATTTTGGCAGAATCCAGAGGTGAGGTTTTGAAACCTGAAACAATCAATTACCGTACGCACAAGCCAGAGAGAGATGGTCTCTTTTGTGAGCGCATCTTTGGTCCGGTAAAAGATTATGAGTGTGCCTGTGGTAAATACAAACGCATCCGTTACAAAGGGATTGTTTGTGATCGATGTGGTGTAGAGGTAACTGAAAAGAAGGTAAGACGTGACCGTATAGGGCACATCAACCTTGTAGTTCCTGTTGCACACATCTGGTATTTCCGTAGCTTACCTAACAAGATTGGGTACCTACTAGGATTGCCATCAAAGAAACTGGACATGATCATTTACTACGAGAGATACGTAGTGATCCAACCAGGTATTGCTAAAAATGAAGATGGTGAGGAGTTAAATAGACTTGACTTCCTTACTGAAGAGGAGTACTTAAACATTCTTGATACTATTCCACAAGAGAATATGTATCTAGAAGATTCTGACCCTAATAAGTTTATCGCTAAGATGGGTGCAGAGTGTCTGATCGACCTTTTACAGCGTATAGATCTTGAAACTTTGTCTTATGACTTACGTCACAAAGCAAATAACGAGACTTCTAAGCAACGTAAAATGGAGGCGTTGAAACGACTTCAAGTAGTTCAAGCACTTAAGGAATCTAACGAGAATCGTGAGAACAACCCAGAGTGGATGATCATGAAAGTCGTACCAGTTATTCCACCAGAATTGCGTCCATTAGTACCACTTGATGGTGGTCGTTTTGCAACATCTGACTTAAATGACTTGTACCGTCGCGTTATCATACGTAACAACCGTTTGAAGCGATTGATGGAAATCAAAGCTCCAGAGGTAATCTTGCGTAATGAGAAGCGAATGCTTCAAGAGGCTGTGGATTCTTTACTTGACAACACGAGAAAATCAAGTGCTGTCAAAACAGATTCTAACAGACCGTTGAAATCACTTTCTGACTCCTTAAAAGGTAAGCAGGGACGTTTCCGTCAAAACTTACTTGGTAAGCGTGTAGATTATTCGGCTCGTTCGGTAATCGTCGTTGGACCAGAATTGAAATTGTACGAGTGTGGATTGCCTAAAGACATGGCTGCGGAATTGTATAAGCCTTTCGTTATTAGAAAGCTTATCGAGCGCGGTATTGTGAAGACGGTTAAATCTGCAAAGAAAATTATAGATAAGAAGGAACCTGTAGTATGGGACATTCTGGAGAACGTTCTTAAAGGACACCCAGTAATGTTGAACCGCGCTCCTACGTTGCACAGACTAGGTATTCAGGCGTTCCAACCTAAATTGATTGAAGGTAAAGCAATCCAGTTGCACCCATTAGTATGTACTGCATTTAATGCGGATTTTGATGGGGATCAAATGGCAGTTCACCTTCCATTAGGACCAGAAGCAATTCTAGAATGTCAGCTGTTGATGTTGGCTTCTCACAATATTTTGAATCCTGCAAACGGTAGCCCAATCGCTGTACCATCACAGGATATGGTATTGGGTCTGTACTACATGACCAAATTGAGAAGATCAGAAGGTGACCACATCGTTAAAGGTGAAGATTTAACTTTCTACGGTCCTGAAGAGTTGGTAATCGCGTTTAATGAAAAGCGTGTTGATATTAATGCTCCAGTAAAATGTAGAATCAACCTTCTTCAAGAAGATGGGTCTTACAAAACAGAGATCATTGAGACTACCGCTGGACGTGTCATCTTTAATGAGAAGGTGCCGGATGAAGCAGGTTATATCAATGAAGTATTGACTAAGAAAGCACTTCGTGATATTATCGGTGATATTCTTAAGGTAACTGATGTTCCTAGAACAGCGGCTTTCCTTGATGAGATTAAAGATCTAGGTTATGGATTTGCATTCCGTGGTGGATTATCATTCTCTCTTGGAGATATTATGATTCCACAAGAGAAGCAATCAATGATTGACGCTGCTAACAAGAAAGTAGATACCATCCGTGGTAACTATGGTATGGGTCTTATTACTCAGAATGAGCGATACAATCAGGTAATTGATGTATGGACTGCTACGAATGCACAGCTTACGGAGCTTTCCATGAAAAACATTAGAGAGGATCAGCAAGGATTCAACTCGGTGTACATGATGCTTGACTCTGGAGCTCGTGGATCTAAAGAACAGATTCGTCAGCTTACAGGAATGCGTGGATTGATGGCTAAGCCTAAAAAATCCAACTCCGGTGGTGGTGAGATTATTGAAAACCCGATTCTTTCCAACTTTAAGGAAGGTCTATCGATTTTGGAATACTTTATCTCTACTCACGGTGCACGTAAAGGACTTGCAGATACGGCCTTGAAAACGGCAGATGCTGGTTACCTGACAAGACGTCTTCATGATGTTGCACAAGATGTTATCGTTAACACGGTAGATTGTGAAACTCTAAGAGGTATCGATGTAAGTGCATTGAAGAAGAATGAAGAAGTAATGGAAAAATTAGGTGCACGTGTCGTAGGACGTACGGCACTTAATGATGTGATTGACCCTGCATCACAAGATGTTCTTGTTGCAGCAGGTGATCTTATCACAAACAAAATTGCTGATGCTATTGATGAGTCTGGATTAGAATCAGTAGAAGTTCGATCTCCATTAACTTGTGAGGCAGAGAAAGGTGTGTGTGCAAAATGTTACGGTCGTAACCTAGCTACCAATAGAATGGTAATGAGAGGTGAGGCTGTAGGTGTTATTGCTGCACAATCTATTGGTGAACCAGGAACACAGTTGACGCTTCGTACATTCCACGTGGGTGGTGTTGCAGGTAACGTTTCTGAAGAAAATACGATTATAGCTAAAAATGATGGTATCCTGGAAATTGAGGACATCAAAACGGTTAAAGGAGAATCCAGTGATGGTAATGCTGTAGAGGTAGTCATATCTCGAACTGCAGAATCTAAATTGATGCATCATAAAACTGGAATTCTACTAAACTCTAACAATATTCCTTACGGTGCTGAGCTTTACGCTAAAGTAGGTTCTGCAGTGAAGAAAGGTGATTTGATTGCGAAGTGGGATGCATTTAACGGTGTTATTATCTCTGAATTTGCTGGTAAGATCAAGTTTGAAAACATCATTCAAGGAACAACTTTCCAAGTAGAAACAGATGAGCAAACTGGATACGAAGAGAAAGTAATTTCTGATTCAAGAGATAAGAAATTGATCCCTACGCTACACATTGTAGATAGTAAAGGAGAAACTCAAATCAGTTACAACTTACCAGTAGGTGCACACCTTATGGTGAATGATGACGAGAAGATCAAGGTAGGTAAGGTACTAGTTAAGATCCCACGTAAATCTGCTAAGGCAGGTGATATCACAGGAGGTCTTCCACGTGTTACTGAACTGTTTGAAGCTCGTAATCCTTCCAACCCAGCGGTTGTTAGTGAGATTGATGGTGTTGTATCCTTCGGTAAAATCAAACGTGGTAATCGTGAGATCGTAGTGACTTCTAAAACTGATGAAGTGAAGAAGTACCTAGTGAAATTGTCCAATCAAATATTGGTACAAGAGAACGATTACGTTCGTGCAGGTATGCCGTTGTCTGATGGTTCTATTACTCCTAAAGATATTCTTGCAATCAAAGGACCAAGTGCTGTACAGCAGTATCTTGTGAATGAGGTGCAAGAAGTATACAGACTTCAAGGGGTGAAGATCAATGATAAGCACTTTGAAGTAGTTGTTCGTCAGATGTTGCGTAAAGTGAAAATTGTAGATCCAGGTGATGGTATCTTCCTAGAGAACCAATTGGTTCATAAAGAAGACTTCATCCTTGAAAACGATAAGCTTTACGGAATGAAGGTCGTGGAGACTGCAGGAGATTCTGCAACCTTGAAAGAAGGACAAATCATATCTCCACGCCAGTTGAGAGATGAGAACTCCTTATTGAAACGTGAGGATAAAGTTTTAGTTGAAGCTAGAGATGTAGAGCCTGCAACAGCAGAGCCTGTACTTCAAGGTATCACTAGAGCTTCCCTACAGACTAAATCATTTATTAGTGCTGCTTCCTTCCAGGAAACTACTAAAGTATTGAACGAGGCTGCGGTAAGCGGTAAGGTAGATACTCTAGAAGGATTGAAAGAGAATGTAATTGTTGGACATAGAATTCCAGCAGGTACAGGAATGCGAAACTATGATGACATCATCGTAGGATCTAAGGAGGAGTTTGAAAAACTACTTCAACGCAAGGAAGAGCCACAAGTGAACTATAACTAATGTCAAATAATCAAGATCACAAAATCAACATAGAAGTTGATCCAGAAGTTGCAGAAGGTCAGTACAGTAATCTGGCAATCATCAACCATTCGGTTTCAGAATTTGTTGTTGATTTTGTGAATATTATGCCGGGAAACCCTAAGTCAAAGGTAAAGTCACGGATTATTTTAACTCCTCAACATGCCAAAAGATTGGCACAAGCACTTGCAGATAATGTGAGAAAGTTTGAAGCCTCTCATGGTGAGATTAAGGATTATGATAAACCTCCTATACCCTTAAATTTTGGTCCTACTGGACAAGCCTAAGTAAAAGCCCGATAGAAATATCGGGCTTTTTTATGTTAATTATTTTAGGTTTTTAGCTGAGAACTGAATCGATAGGTTCAATTTCTGTAGATAAATCGGCCTTTAACGTCATTGGTCGATAATTATTATTCTAATTGTCTATTTTTTCTTAAAATAGTTCGAGTAAACTCTACCTTAGCCTACTGATCCAATGCATCATTGGCTAAATCTAGGTTTTATGAATAAAATTACTCTGCCTAACGCTGCTATTAATTTACTAAGCAGTAAAGCAATAGTGCCCTTATCTATTTTTCTGTTTTGTTTCGCTTTCGCGAAAGCGAACAGATTTGAAGGACCCCACTCAACTATCAACTATAATGCTTTCAGTGTTGTTTTCATGGATCGCGATGGTGACGGTGTTCTTGATGTAGACGATATTGATGATGATAATGATGGAATCATAGATACCGTAGAAGGGACTTCTGATTTGGACAACGATGGAATCATTGATTCTCTAGATCAAGATGCGGATGATGATGGCGTTCCAGACAATGTAGAAGGACAATCCACCGCCGGGTACATTTCACCATCAGGAACGGATAGTGATGGAAACGGATTAGATGATGCATATGAGTCTACTCCTGGAGCAGGGGAGGGCATCATACCTGTAGACACTGATGGAGATCTTACACCAGATTATAAAGATTTAGACAGCGATGGCGATGGAGTAGTAGACGCTACGGAAGCATTTGACTTTGATGCTGATGGTCTTCCAGAGGTTATACCGTCTGGAGGTGACATGGATCAAGATGGAATAGATGACTCTTATGATGGTTCCAACGGCGGCTATGCAGATCCCAATGGGGCTCAAGTGGTATTCGGTCCTTTGTTTGATCTTGTTAATACAGATCGAGCAGATGATCTAGACTTTAGAGATACGGACGATGATAACGATGGATTATTATCTAGCGATGAATTTAACGACCCGAACGGCGACGGTCTAGCAAACGATGCTAATGATGCTGATGGAGATCGCATACCAGATTATTTAGATTTAGATAATGCTGATAACGATGGAGACACGGTTCCAAACAATTTAGATATTGACGACGATAATGATGGTATCCTAGATACTCTCGAAGGAATCGCAGATTTTGATGGTGATGGGGTCAGGAATTCCTACGACCAGGATACAGACAATGACGGTATACCAGATAACGTGGAGGGCCAATCCACAACGGGCTACATACCGCCATCAGGTGTAGATTCAGATCGTAATGGACTGGATGACGCTTATGAAAGCAGCCCTGGAGCAGGGGAAGGGATTACGCCTCAAAATACGGATGGCGATGGTAATCCAGATTATGTGGACATAGATTCAGATAATGATAATGTGGACGACTTTATTGAAGGATTTGATTTTGATAATGATGGTTTCCCTGATATCGTTTTATCAAACTCAGATGCTGACAATGATGGTTTGGATGATGCATTCGATTCCAATACATCAGGATATGGTGATCCTAATGGTTCTGTAGTTACGGTAAGGCCATCTGCCGATCTTAATAATACAGACGGCCTTGATGATCTAGATTATAGAGACACTGATGATGATAATGATGGGATACTTACCGTAAATGAAAATCCAGATGTTGATGGTGATCCACTAACCATTGACCCTAGAGACCAAGACAACAACAACGTGCCAGATTATCTGCAGTTTGACGACAATGACGAGGATGGTGTAGGTGACGGTACAGATATTGACGACGATAACGACGGGATCCTAGATACCGTTGAAGGCAATGGAGATTTTGATGGAGATGGAATCATCGATCAATACGACCAAGATACCGATAATGACGGCATTCCAGATAATGTAGAAGCCCAAAGCACAACAGGCTACATTGCACCTACAGGAGTGGATAGTGATGGCAACGGGTTAGATGATGCTTACGAATCTGCGCCGGGTAATGGAGAAGGGATAACCCCTAATAATGAAGATGGCGAAGGCGACCCTGATTACATAGACATCGACTCAGACAATGATGGTGTTTTTGATGCCACTGAAGGCTTTGATTTTGATAATGACGGGATAGCTGATATCGCTTTCGCGAATGTTGACTCAGACCAAGACGGTTTGGACGATTCATTTGACGGTGATACGACCGGTTATGGGGACCCTAATGGCTTGCAAGTAACTAGCAATCCGATTAACGATCTAAATGACACCGATGGTGACGCTGCTACAGGTGGAACCTTAAACAATTTAGATTTTAGAGACATCGATGATGACAATGATGGCTTATTAACCATTGATGAAGACACAGATAATGATGGAAATTATATCAATGATGATGCTGATGGGGATGGGATACCTAATTACCTAGACCTTCCAGATAATGATAGGGATGGAGTTCCAGACGTTGATGATGTTGATGACGATAATGATGGAATACTTGACACAGTAGAAGGAACTGTAGATTCAGATGCTGATGGACTTATCGATGCATTCGATCTAGATAGCGATGCTGATGGTATTCCAGATAATGTAGAGGCACAGGAAACGGATAATTATATAGCGCCATCGGGAATTGATAGTGACGGTAATGGATTAGATGATGCTTATGAAGTAACTCCGGGAAGTGGAGAAGGTTTAACACCACAAAATTCAGATGCACTAGATACTCCTGATTATATAGATACGGACTCAGATAATGATGGTGTATCTGACAATACAGAGGCTTTTGATGCAGTAACCTCAGTAGGAGACTCTAATACTAATGGAATCGATGATTTCTACGAGACTCCAATTGCAAATGACCCTTATGGAGATCCTAATGGCAATTTAGACAACGGTGCACTAGATACCAATAACAATGAATTCCCTGCTACCGTAGAGGTAGATTTTAGAGAAGCAATAGGAACTCTTGCCGGCTTTGTATATGAAGATGTTGATGGAAATCAAGTCTATGACATGGCCATCGATAATTTATTTCCAGTTGGAATTGAAGTTGATTTGACAGACAGCGACGGAGTAACAACTGTAGCTCTTGTAGATGCTGATGGCAACTGGACTGCAGATGTGCCAGTAGGAAACTATACAGTCAATGTGGATGAAACAACGCTTCCTAATGCAGGTGTTGGATATGTATTGAGCACTGTTGGTTCAGACCCTGAAACAGCAACATCCGTTTTCGGTGTCATCACAAATACTCAAGCTGATGGATATCAGGCTATAGGAACAGTTACTGGCTTTTTATTCGAAGACCTTGACGGTGATGGGAACTATGACCCAGCAATCGATTCGCTTTTCCCAGCAGGGACTATTGTTGAATTAACTGATGATTTTGGTAACCTGACTACGGCTACTGTAGATGCCACAGGAAATTGGACTGTAGATGTTCCGGCAGGAAACTATATTGTAGATGTTGATGAGGACACATTGCCAAACGGCGGGAATGGTTACCTACTTACAACTGGAGTTTCTGACCCAGAGTCAGTAACTGTAGTGGTCGCAGAAACAGTTGATACTGCGCCAGATGGTTACAGGGCAACTGGAACTATCGAGGGGTTTGTATTTGAAGATATAGATGGAGATGGGATCTACAATGCTACAAACGATAACTTATTTCCAGCAGGCACTCTGGTAAACATTACAAATAGCAACGGTGCTACTGTACAAGCTACATTGGATGCTACAGGAAACTGGGTTGCTATTGTACCAACTGGAACTTATGTGGTGGATGTTGATGAGAATTCGTTACCTAATAATGGTACAGGTTACCTGCTGACCACAATAGGCTCAGATCCTGAAAACATTACGGTAACAGTAGGAACGACTTCAACGACTATTGCAGATGGATATCAACCAACGGGAACGATCACAGGCTTTGTTTTCCAAGATATTGATGGGGATGGAGCTTATGATGCAACCGTGGATAATTTATTTGTAGCAGGTATCCTAGTTGAATTAACAAACTCCACTGGGGTAATTACTACTGCGACCGTTGGTGCAGATGGAAATTGGTTAGCAACTGTAGCAGCAGGAACTTACACGGTAGATGTGGATGAGACTACATTACCTAATTCAGGAGTTGGCTATAACTTGACTACTCTAGGTTCAGACCCTGAGACTGCAGTGGTTACTCTAGCTACACAAACAGAAACTACAACAGATGGATACCAGGCTATAGGTACAATTACAGGATTCGTATTTGAAGATTTAGATGGCAATGGAGTTTATGATCCAGCGTTAGACAATTTGTTCCCAGCAGGAACATTAGTAGACATGACAAATGATTTGGGAGCTGTGTTCACGGCTACTACAGATGCAACTGGAAACTGGACGATAGATGTTCCAGCTGGAGATTACACAGTAGACGTTGATGAAACTAGTTTACCTAATGGAGGAGTTGGTTACTTATTGACTACGGCTGTTTCTGACCCAGAAAATGTTACGGTGGGGGCTAATGAAGTTGTTGCAACGGCGGCGGACGGATACCAAGCAACCGGCACCATAGAAGGTTTTGTTTTCGAGGATATTAATGGAGACGGCGTATACGATGCTGCGATTGATAATTTATTCCCTGCAGGTACAGTTGTTGAAATAACCGACAATGGTGGATTTACCATTCAAGCAAATGTAAACGCTTCAGGAAACTGGACTGCAATAGTAGCGGTAGGTGATTATACAGTAGATGTGGACGAGAATACTCTTCCTAATAATGGTGTAGGATATACATTGACAACAGCAGGTTCTGATCCAGAATCAGTTACGGTTAGTTTAGGGACTACTACCACAAGTACACCTGATGGTTATCAAGCAAACGGAACAATAACAGGCTTTGTTTATGAAGACGTCAATAATGATGGAAACTACAACGCTGCAATTGACGCTTTATTTCCAGTAGGTGTTATCGTAAACCTGACTGATGAATTTGGAACTACTACTCCAGTCAATGTTGGAGCAGATGGGAATTGGAGTGCAACAGTGCCGGTGAGCGACTATACGGTGGATGTAGATGAGACTACCTTACCCAATAATGGTGCTAATTACATATTAAGCACTACTGGTTCTGATCCAGAAACCATAACTGTTGTTGTTGATTCTACAGTGGGCACCACAGCAGATGGTTATGCCGCAACTGGAAGTATCTCAGGTTTCATTTTTGAAGATGTGGATGAGAACCAATTGTATGATGCAGCAGTAGACCGATTGTTTGCAGCGGGCACCATTGTAAACCTTATAGATAGCAATAATGTTGTGACGCCTGTGACCGTAGACGCTACTGGGAACTGGGTGGCAACGGTCGCTACTGGTTCTTACTTAGTTGATGTGGACGAGACCAGTTTGCCATTTAACGGTGCAGGAATTGTTTTAACAACTACAGGTTCTGATCCAGAATCAGGTGTTGTAGTCAGTCAAGGAAACAATACGACGACTTTGGCAGATGGTTATCTGCTGCCAGAGGACAGCGATGGTGACGGTGTTCCAGACCTTGTAGATATAGACGATGATAACGATGGGATCATAGACGCACTGGAAGGTGCTGTAGATACAGATGCGGATGGAATCATCGATGCGCTGGACTTGGACAGTGATAATGATGGGATACCAGATAATGTAGAAGGTCAATCTACCACTGGTTATATAGCACCTTCTGGAGTGGATTCAGACAGCAATGGACTGGATGATGCTTATGAAAATACACCTGGCGACGGCAGAGGTATCGATCCGCTGGATTTTGATAATGATGGGTTACCAGATTATTTAGATCTAGATACTGACGATGATGGAGTGCCAGATGCGATTGAAGGCTTTGACTACGACAACAATGGGATTGCGGATATTACCCCATCTGGGAATGATGTGGATAATGATGGGTTAGACGATGCGTTTGATGCAGATCTTAGTGGTTACGTTGACCCTAGTGGTCGAATAGTTACGAACAGCCCAGCAGACGAACTGAATAATACGGATGGTGATGATGAGCCAGATTATCGAGATGAAGATGATGACAATGATGGCATCAGTACAAGTGTTGAAGATGCTAATGGGAATGGTGTTTTCACAGATGATGATGACGATCTAGATGGTGTTCCAGACTACTTAGACGCTGATGAGCGCGTTATTGAGATTTTTAATGTGGTGACGCCTAATGACGATGGTGATAACGACTTCTTATTTATAAGAGGAATCGAGAATTTCGAAAATTCGGTTAAAATATTTAATCGTTGGGGCGTAGAGGTATTCAATATGGACAACTATGACAATCAAAACAACGTCTTCCGCGGCGTGTCTGATGGTCGAGTTACCATGGCATCCGGTGAGGAGCTGCCTGTCGGAACCTATTATTACGCCATTAGCTACATCAATGACGCTGGCAGAGCTATTCAATTGGCCGGATACTTTTACATCAATAGATAAAAAAATTGAGCTCGCTTTCGACCGGGCTTGATTCCTAATAATATACAGAATATGAAGAAATTAGTAATAGCTCTGATAGTGTTCGCTTTCGCGAAAGCGGCAACAGCACAGCAAGATCCACAATACAGCCAGTACATGTACAATCCAGTGGTGATCAATCCCGCCTATGCAGGAAATCGTGGAGTGGCAAGTATTGTAGGTTTACATCGAAGCCAATGGGTAGGCCTAGAAGGTGCCCCACGTACACAAACTTTGTCCTTCCATACACCTATATTGAATAGCAGAGTAGGACTAGGAGTAAGTATTGTCAACGACGCATTAGGACCTACTGATGAGACCTATGCAACGGCAGATTTTAGTTACACATTACCCATGAGCTACAACAGCAATCTTAGTTTTGGAATCAAGGGTGGTGTTAGAACTTTAAATATTGATTTTGATCAATTAAATGCAAGAGATCAAAATGATGACTTATTGAGAAATCTTGATAATGACATAGCTCCTCAAGTAGGAGTAGGAGCTTATTATCATACTGATAAATTCTATGTAGGTTTAAGCACACCTAATTTGCTTCAAACAGATCATTATGATCCTGAGAACCGGAATGGTACTACAACCTTTATAGCTAGAGAGCGTATTCATTATTTTGCCGCTGCTGGGTACGTTTTTGATCTAAATGATAATGTAAAATTCAAACCTTCTACTTTAATAAAGGCTGTTGCAGGAACACCATTGCAGGTAGATGTAACAGCAAATTTTTTGTTCTCTGAGAGACTGACTTTAGGTGCAGCTTATAGAGTTAGTGCAGCGGTCACAGGCTTAGTAGGGTTTCAAGTAAATGATCAAATGC
Source organism: Nonlabens marinus S1-08 (assembly GCF_000831385.1). NCBI lineage: Bacteria > Pseudomonadati > Bacteroidota > Flavobacteriia > Flavobacteriales > Flavobacteriaceae > Nonlabens > Nonlabens marinus. The sequence goes on from NZ_AP014548.1 coordinate 1,576,620, forward strand.
TTATAGGATTTGCCTACGATCGAGAAACAACTGAATTAGGTAATTCAGTTTATAACGATGGGAGTTATGAACTTTTCTTAAGGTTCGAGCTGTTTAAAAGTTACGATAAGGTGGTTACTCCACGATTCTTCTAATCTTACTATTCTATCCAGTCATGATAAAAAAAATACTATTAATAGGTTGCATCATTATCTCTTCTATCGCTCATGCGCAGCAAGGGAAGATAGATAGGGCTAGTAAAGATTTCAAGAACCTGGCGTTCATAGATGCACAGGAATTATATCTGAAAATCGCTAGCAATGGATTTACAAATCAGGAGCTTCTAGCAAAATTGGGAGACACTTATTATTTCAATGATGATTTACAAGAGTCTTACAATTGGTATAAGAAAATGTTTGACCAGTATACTGGTACTATACAACCAGAGTATTACTTCAGATATGCTCAAGCGCTTAAATCTGTAGGGAAATATGAAGAGTCAGATGAGTATCTGGAAAAATTTAACTCTATAAAAGGATACGCTAGTATTACGGAAGATTCTACAGATGAGCCTACCTATTTACAGCTTATCGAATTTCAATCCGGTCGTTTTACAGTTGAGAACGCAAGAGAAATCAATTCGAACGCTGCAGACTTTGGACCAGCATTTTTAGATACTAAAAATCAGATTGTATTTACCACATCACGAGATACTGGTTTTATCACTAAGCGATTACATCAATGGAATGAACAAGCATTTTTAGACTTGTATACCTCAGACGTTGAAATGGATGGCAGACTCAGCGACGCCAGAAGATTTAGTAACGTGCTGAATACGCGATGGCATGAGAGCACGCCTAATTTTACTCCTGATGGGAAAACGGTGTATTTTACAAGAAATAATTCTACAGAAGGAAAACTTGTTGAAGATGCCAATGGGTTGACAAAGCTAAAGATTTATAAGTCTGAATTAGTTGGCAACGAGTGGTCTGAACCTGTAGAGTTAAGTATTAATAGTATAGGCTTCAACACGGCACACCCGGCACTGACACCAGATGGTAAGAGTATGTTTTTTGTAAGTGACAGACCAGGAAGTGAAGGTTTTGATGCTCAAGAAGCTTTTGCTACTTCAGATATTTGGGTAGTATCTATTAATGCAGATGGTTCCTTAGGAGAGCCTAGTAATGTCAAAGGCATCAACACCATAGGTCGTGAAACATTTCCTTTCGTGAGTCAGGATTACATACTTTATTTTGCTAGTAATGGACATTCAGGCCTGGGTGGTTTAGATGTGTTTGCGAGTACAATTTACAATGATGGAACTATGGGTGCTGTTGTTAATGTGGGCAAGCCTATCAATACGCCCTTTGATGATTTTGGATTTATTGTCAATGACGAGACTAGAGTCGGCTACTTCAGTTCTAATAGACCTGGTGGAAGAGGTGATGTCGATATCTATCAATTCGTTCAACTAGAAGATTTAAGAGATGATTGCGAAATCCTAGTTTCAGGAACAGTAACAGATACTGAAGCTAAAACAACAATTGAAAATGCCGCCGTTGTAATCACTGATGCTGAAAATAATGTAATCGATCAGACACTTAGTGATAGTGATGGGAAATATGCTTTCAAAGTAAAGTGTAAGTCAAGATACTTTATTAAGGCCTCTAAGGAACATTATACAGCTGACGAGCAGTTATTCTCGACCCCTAGAATCAGTGAGTTTATTAATATTCCTTTAAAACTCACAAATACTAAAATTGAAGTAGCTGAGTGTGATGATCTCGCTGAAATCCTTGACATAGGTGAGATTTATTTTGACTTCAATAAAGCTTCTATCAGGCCTGACGCAGCAAGCGAACTGTCCAAGATATTGGCGTTCTTAGAATTATATCCAGAGACTAAAATCGACGTTAGGTCTCATTCGGATAGTCGTGGTGATGATACCTACAATAAAATGCTTTCTGAAGAGCGTGCGCAAAGCACTAGGCAATGGTTTATTGATCAAGGAATAGATTCAAGTCGAGTAACAGCTAAAGGATACGGAGAAAGCCAGCTCGTAAATAACTGTTCTAATGGGGTTGCCTGTTCAGAGGAAGAGCACCAAATGAATCGTAGATCTGAATTTATTGTCTCAGGATTGGATCAATATTCAAACTGCGATTGATAAATAGAGATGAAATAACTTAAAAGGCTTCCCTCGGGAAGCCTTTTTTTTATGATGTAGAATTAATTTTTAATTTTCATTGATTCTGTCAAACTCAGATACAAAATGAAATTTGATACTAGGATATTTTTGCTGAGTCATCTGTAACGAGAAGGCGGAATCGGCAAAAAACACCAATTGCCCTCTTTTGTCGTGCGCTAAAAACTTTGCTTTTACTCTCTTGAAATCTAAAAACTCTGCTGAGTTTTCATCTGCGGTGTCCACCCAGCATGCTTTGTGGACGTTGAGGTTTTCATAAGCGCAAGTTGCACCATATTCATGCTCTAAACGGTACTGAATAACCTCAAACTGTAAAGCTCCTACGGTTCCTATAACCTTACGGCCGTTTAATTCTAATGTAAATAGCTGTGCTACCCCTTCGTCCATCAGTTGATCGACACCTTTTGCCAATTGCTTGGATTTCATAGGGTCGGCATTATTGATGTATCTAAAGTGCTCTGGAGAAAACGATGGGATTCCTTTATAATGCAATTCTTCTCCAGAGGTCAATGTATCACCAATTTTGAAGTTTCCTGTATCATGCAGGCCTACAATGTCACCAGGGAAAGACTCATCAACAATTTCTTTCTTCTCGGCAAAAAATGCATTAGGACTAGAAAACTTTAAATTTTTGTCTAGTCGTACGTGTTTGTAGGCTGTATTGCGCTCAAATACACCACTAACTACTTTGACAAAAGCAAGTCGATCACGGTGTCTAGGATCCATATTTGCATGGATTTTAAATACAAATCCGCTGAAATCTTTTTCATCAGGTTGCACCAGGCGTTCTTCCGCTTTTTTAGATCGAGGGGCTGGAGCAATTTCTATAAAGCCATCTAACAATTCTTTCACTCCAAAATTATGCAAGGCGCTCCCAAAAAATACCGGCTGCAATTCGCCATCCAGATATTCTTGCCTGTTGAAATCTGGATAAATTCCTTCAACCAGTTCTATTTCCTCTCTTAAAGTATCTGCTGCTTTAGTACCAACTAATTCATCTAGCTTAGGGTCAGACAGATCATTGATAGAAGTAACATTTTTATGTTGCTTTACAGAATCGCCAGTAAATATATTGACGTTTTTACGTTGAAGATTATAGATTCCCTTTAAGTCATATCCCATACCTATGGGAAAACTCAGTGGCACCACTCTTAAGCTGAGCTTTTGCTCAATTTCATCCATCAAATCAAAAGCATCTTTTCCCTCACGGTCCATCTTATTAATAAATACGATGATGGGGATTTTACGCATGCGACAAACCTCTACTAGCTTTTCAGTCTGTTCTTCCACACCTTTAGCAACGTCGATAACCACAATAACGCTATCCACAGCTGTTAGAGTCCTAAATGTATCTTCAGCAAAATCCTTGTGTCCCGGTGTATCTAGAATATTGATTTTCTTATTATCATATTCAAATGCCAGAACAGAGGTAGCAACTGAAATCCCACGTTGACGTTCAATTTCCATAAAGTCACTGGCAGCTCCTTTTTTGATTTTATTTGATTTTACAGCGCCTGCTTCTTGAATAGCTCCTCCGTAGAGTAGTAGTTTTTCAGTGAGCGTTGTTTTACCAGCATCCGGGTGAGAAATGATGCCAAACGTGCGTCTGCGAGCGATTTGATCCTTAAACTTCATAGGTACATTTAATGGAGTGCAAAAATACGTTTTAGCCTTGGTTTAGCTCCGTAACTTCTCATATTTTGAATTGCTCAGTTCCATGCGTTCTGGTTTTTTCCTAAGACTTCCTGTCGTACTTTTGAATTTGATAGATAATTAAGTGGAAGAGAAAGTAATTTTAGTAAACGAGAAAGACGAGCAAATAGGACTCATGGAAAAAATAGAAGCCCATAGAAAGGCTTTATTGCACCGGGCATTTTCTGTATTTGTAGTCAACGATAAAAATCAAATCATGCTCCAACAGCGCGCTCTTGAGAAATACCATTCTCCAGGTTTGTGGACGAATACCTGTTGCAGTCACCAGCGGGAAGGAGAAACTAATATTCAAGCAGGCAAGCGACGATTGATGGAAGAAATGGGATTCACCACTGATTTGAATGAACTATTCAACTTTATTTACATCGCACCATTTGATAATGGTTTGACGGAGCATGAGTTCGATCACGTGATGGTTGGATCTTACAATGGGGAGCCTAATTTGAATCCTCATGAGGTAGCAGACTGGAAGTGGATGACCGCACAAGAAATTAAAACTGATATGGAAGCACAACCTGAAATTTATACAGAGTGGTTCAAGATCATTTTTGATAAGTACTATACACACATTTCATGAGAATAACAGCCTACAGGAAAGCACATTTCAACGCTGCACACCGTTTGTACAGGAAAGATTGGAGTGATTATAAAAATGCTCAGATATTCGGCAAATGCAGTAACCCGCATTATCATGGCCATAACTATGAGCTAGAGGTAGGCGTTACTGGTGAGGTAGATCCAGAAACAGGTTTTTTAATCGATTTGAAAATTCTCAAAGACATCATTAAAGAACATGTGGAAGATGTGTTAGACCACAAAAACCTTAATGAGGAGGTAGAAGAATTCAAAGATTTGAATCCTACAGCAGAGCATATTGCTTTTGTGATTTATCAAAAAATAAAAAAACATCTAGATCCTAAATACGACCTAGAAATCAAACTTTACGAGACTCCGCGTAATTTTGTTGTATATACTGGAAGCTAATGAACTGGTACCCGCTCACATTTCAACCTTTCTACAAGGAAAAAATATGGGGAGGTACGCAACTCAATAGCTTGAAACAAATTCATCCACCTTTGTCGAACATCGGCGAGAGTTGGGAGATCAGCGATGTGGGTGATGATATTTCCAAGGTCCTGCAAGGACCTCTAGAAAACAAATCTTTACGCTGGATTCTTGAGAATTATGGTGAAGAAGTTATGGGAACCCGAGTATCACAGCGCTTCGGTACTCAGTTCCCTATTTTGATAAAATATATTAACACCGCTCAGGATTTATCCATTCAGTTGCATCCAGATGATAAAATGGCCATGGCAAAGCACAACAGCTTCGGTAAGACGGAGATGTGGTATGTCATGAATAGTAATCCAGAAGCAGGATTGACCTTAGGTTTTAAAGAGGCTACGGATGAGTTCGCTTTCGCGAAAGCGATACAAAATAACAGCCTTCCTGCATTATTGAACTTTCAAGAAGCGCAGAGAGGTGATAGTTTTTTAATAAAGCCTGGATTTGTACATGCCATAGGAGCAGGTATCACCCTGGCTGAAATTCAGCAAAGCAGTGACTTGACTTATAGAGTTCATGATTACAATCGGTTAGACGATGCTGGAAACCCTAGAGAATTGCATGTGGAAGAAGCAATTGCAGCAGCTGACTATTCACAAGCGACAGATCATCAAATCCATTACGACCGTGAATTGTCAGGTCGTCAAAATCTTGCAGAAACCGACTATTTTGAAACTGATATTCTTCAATTTTCTGGAACTACTGATGTTAAATTAGTTCCAGAAGAAAGTTTCACCATTTTAATGAATGTGGGGGATTCCTGTAAGATAAAGCATGAGGGAACAAGTTATTCCTTTAAGCATGCGCAAACGTATTTGATTCCTGCAGCAATAAAAGAACTTGATGTTACCTGCGATGGTAGCGGGAAATTATTGTTGGTGCATTTGTAGCAGTAATATTCACTATTTTTGCAACCTAAAATTAAATCATGGCAAGTATTAGAGATCTTAAGCAAGACATTAATTATGTTCTTGGAGATATCATAGAAGCAGCGTTGATCTCGCAAGCAGCTCAACCTGAAAAGGAAGCGGAAGCAGAAAAGATTATTGACGATAGTATCGCAACTTTTGACGACTTGATCGCAAGAGTAAACGACAAAAAAGTAGAAAATCGCTCTGCACACTTAAAGCAAGTACGTGCAGATTTAGAGACAAAAGGTGCTGCTCTTATTGAGCGTGTCAACAACCTCTAGATTTCTTTCAAATCTTTTATCAATTCAGACAACTCTTTTCCATAAAGACTTGTCTGAATTTTTTTTGGCATTTGTTGATAGACACTGTCTAGAAATACCGGGTTTGCATCAAAGCCTTCTTCCAGCAAGATAAACGGCGCTACTTCATACTCCTTGTGAACGGTAGCATAGCTCAATGCATACTTCACTTTTTTATTCAAGTAGGTTTCATAATCAGCGTTCAATGCATCAATCGCTGCTTGAGAAGCATTTTCTTGACGGTCCAATGCCATACTGCGCTTCACAAGCTCTGTATAGGTTTTATTGAGAGAGGCCATGTTTCTTCTAAATTCAGTCAACAATTCATTGTTCTTAGATCCTGTGATTACGGCATCTTTTTCAAAATCTTGCAAACTACTTTTTACCGTCATGATGGTATCCTGGGCGAAGAAAGACAATCGATCATCGTACGCCGTTCCATCCTTGACATCTAAATACAAATAGAGTAATTGGGGCTCTTCTATACTAGTGGAAAGAGTAAATTTACTAGTTCCATCAAGTGCTATGCTGTCTAGAGTCACTAAGGTTGTATCCTGAATTTTTTGAAGTTTGACAGTACCTACACGCAACCCATCTATGTCTCCGTTTATAATGAGATTATTTGGATTTTCTTCTGTACAAGAAATCAGGCACGCAAAGATTAAGAAAGTAAAAAATGTAGACTTCATAGTTATTTTTAATGGGCTGCAAATATGCATGGAATCTTTTTAATTTTTAAGAGGTGGCGACAATTTGCATCAAAATCGTACACCCTATCGCTCCTATCGTTCCAACAACATACCCGAAAACAGCAAGCAGCACGCCTACAGTCGTCAAAGAAGGGTGAAATTCAGCTGCCACAACAGGTGCGCTTGCGGCACCGCCTACATTAGCCTGACTGCCTACCGCCATAAAGAAATAAGGGGCTTTAATTAGTTTTGCCATAAGGATCAGCAACCCGGCGTGAATTGACATCCAGACCAATCCTACCAAGATCAATAAAGGATTTTCAACTACTTGTCTCAAATCCATTTTGACACCTATGGTTGCCACTAGAATGTAAATGAAAATACTCCCGATTCTTGATGCGCCTGCACCTTCATATTTCTTAATAGGCGTGTAAGAAAGTGAAATACCAATTAAAGTTGCGATCGATATCAACCAGAAAAACTGGCTGCTCAAGAAGCTGAGATAAATGTTTTTTGCAATGTCAGGATCAGCACTGATCCAGTCTGATATGTAGTTAGCTGCAAAATGAGCAATGCCCACGGTCCCAAACCCTATACCTAGCATCACCATAATATCAGTGAGTGTAGCTTCCCGCTTTACGCTCAAGGAATAGTCTGTAATTTTCTTTTTCAATCGTTCAATAGAGCCTACATCAGCACCCGTCCATTTGTCAAATTTTGCCGCATAACCTATTCCCAAAAGTAAAACCGCCATCCATAAATTAGCGACTACAATATCGACGAGAACCATGCCGCCATACAATTCCTGATTAAAACCGTACACCTCAAGCATGGCTGTTTGATTCGCGCCGCCACCTATCCAGCTTCCAGCAATAGTACTCAAACCTCTCCATACGGCATCAGCTCCTGTAGCGTCAAAGGATTCAGGGCTTATGCTCATAAAGATGAGCAGTGCGATAGGTCCACCTATTATAATACCCACACTACCGGTAAGAAACATGATTAAAGCTTTAGGTCCTAGATTGAAGACCGCTTTTAAATCAATACTTAAAGTCATAAGTACCAATGCAGCTGGCAACAGATATCTGGAGGCCATAAAATAGAGCGAAGAAGATTTCTCAACTAGGGCTCCATTTTCCAATTCTTTCCATTCAGAGCCTATGATTCCAGTAGAGCTCAAAATGGATGGTATGAGGTAGCACATCAAAAGCGCCGGGACGAATTTGTAGAATTTGGCCCAAAACCCTTCTTTCTTTGAGGAGGTATAAAAGACAAAGCCTAAGGCCATCATCAATAATCCAAAAGTGATGGTGTCTTGAGTAATTAGGGGTTTAGTCTCTAATAATAAGTCTTGTAAAATCATAAAAGTCGTATTCTGCAACGGCAAAATACGACTTTAAGTGATTTGATGAGGTTGGAATGATTTCGCTTTCGCGAAAGCGAAATCACAAACTCCTTTACTGCTTCACAAATGCAATGATAGAAGTTACAAGTTCTGGGTGCAATGGGAAATTAGGGTTCGTATAGCTTTTTGCGGCCTCGATGTCATCAGTACCTACTTTTTTAAACAAGTGATCCATACCCTCAATAATGACCAGTTTAGACGTAGGTAAAGCGGCGTGAAGTTTTTCTGCTTGATCGGTTCCCACTTGGCGATCGCGAGTTCCATTTAAGATCAATACGGGAATTTTGACATCTTTGATGAGTTCTTTTGGGTTGTAGACCATCCATGATTCCATGAAAGGTTGGATTTCAGGACCTACAATGGATACTAGAAAAGGATTGACTTTAGTGACTAATGAATCTTGCGCACGCATTTGCTTGAAAACTTTGGTAGCCTCCTTGTCCAACCCTGGAGCTTGAGCGGCAATTTGCTGAATCACAATGGAGTCAATTTCATCTGCAGCACCAGCGATAGAAATGAATCCATCTACGTTTTCATCAAGTGCTAACAAGGCTACTAATGAACCTTGACTGTGACCGGCAAGGTAAATGCTGGAAAATCGCCTGTCCTGCGAGAAATGTGCTACTATCGCCTTGGCATCAATTACAAAATCGTCAAACATCACATCATCTTTCATGCGCTGTTCCTTGAGCATGGTAAAGGTGCGTTTGTCAAATCTATAGGTAGCAATGCCAGCGGAATCTAAAGCAACTGCTAATTGTTTGTGGCTATCGTTTCTAGTCATCATGCTGTTCCCATTGCGATCATTTGGGCCGCTACCGGTAAATAAAATTACCAATGGAATAGGAGCATCGGTTTCAGGAAGCAGGAGCGTTCCATTAATGTTTTTGTTGATGTTAAGTTCTATAGTTCCCGCAGCTTGAGCCGCAGGTTTATTCATTTTGAAAGCATTTTGAGAAAATGCCAAAGCAGGCAATAATAAAAGGAGAACGAACTTATTCATTAGGATAATTTCTATATGTAAAATTGAACTGTAAAAGTGCTGAAATCTAGTTCAATTGCCGTGCCATGAACTTAAAATTTGAACAAGAAAAACAACCCGCTCATCGATGAAAGGCAGATCCTTATAGTTTTAGAAAACTTCTTAATTACCTTTTTGAAATCTTATTGTGAGTAATGGCGCGCTGGCGGTTGCATTTAAAGCGGTCCATTTCAGGATCACGCAATGCACTATGCTTTGTAGGTCTGTCTTGAACTCTTGCTCGCCACATTCTAAAGCTGCTCGCTTTCATCTGATCGCGCATGATTTTAATGACTTCACTTTCACTAACACCGAATTGGAATTCTATAGCACTAAAAGGGGTGCGGTCTTCCCATGCCATCTCGATAATACGGTCGATGGAGCGTTCGTCTAAATCTGCGATAAGTTCTTTTGCTTTTGCCATAATTTTATAGTCGGTATAGTTGCGCGTCAATTACAACATCAAAGTTAGGAACTGGGGCTCACAACCTTTCTAAAGGTCAGGTTAATGCGTGGCAGGATTTTACGTTTGGTCTTTGCAATTTGATGTTTGTAGGTATGCTGTGTCTCACCAGCCATTAACAGCAGGCTACCATTTTCTAGTGGAAATTTGTAGCGCCATTCTTTATGCTCATTATGTCGCAAATGGAAAAATCGCTCTTGCCCTAAACTTATGGAGGCAATTACAGGATTTATCCCTAATTCTTTCTCGTTATCAGCATGCCAGCCGTTAGAATCATTGCCATCACGATAATAGTTGGCCAGGCATATATTAAATTTATATCCTGTCGCTTTCTCGACATCTTCCTTGATGGACTGCATCACCGGCGACCATTCTAGTGCGTTAAACGTGATACCACTATAACTGTATTTCATCCCGTTATCACCGTACAATTGCGTAAGCCGCGGCTCATCATAGGTCTTTCCAAAAACGGTAATCTCGTTTTGTCGCCATGGAATCGTTTGAAGCAGTGTTTTATAGAGTTGTTCCGCTTTCGCGAAAGCGTAAAAATCACTAGCATACTGCACCCTAGCGTCAGGTATTTCAATAGAGGGAAGTTGGGGTAACTTATTATGCATGCATACTAAAACTGTAAGGTTCTCTAGTGTTGGTGGTAGCCTAGGGCGTATCTTGCCACACATTCAAAAATAAGATATGTATACTTCTCGGATAGCTGGAATGGGAAAATATGTTCCAGAAAATATAGTGACTAATGATGATCTTGCAGAGATCATGGATACGAATGACGCTTGGATTCAAGAGCGTACGGGTATTCAGGAACGCCGTCATATTAAAAAAGATGATGACAATACCACCGCGACTATGGGGGTCAAGGCAGCTAAAATAGCTTTGGAACGCGCTCAGGTTGATAAAGATGATATCGACCTTATTGTTTTTGCTACTTTATCACCTGACTACTATTTTCCTGGTTGTGGTGTTCAAGTTCAGGAGATGTTAGACATTAAAACGTGTCCTGCCTTAGACGTGAGAAATCAATGTAGTGGTTTTATTTACGGTTTATCTGTAGCAGATCAATTTATCAAAACAGGAATGTATAAAAACATTCTGGTGATAGGATCTGAAAACCATAGTGGAGGACTGGATTTTAGTACGCGAGGACGTAGTGTGAGTGTCATTTTTGGTGATGGAGCAGGAGCGGCAGTTTTAACCAGGTCAGATAAAGATGGACATGGAATTCTTTCCACGCACCTGCATAGTGAAGGGCAACATGCATTAGAGCTTTCGCTGCGCGGCCCGTCTACAGATTATTGGGTTCCTGAAATTATCGAGGAAAACCCTCAAGGTGATGATATTCCTTATTATCCTTACATGAATGGACAGTTCGTATTTAAAAATGCGGTAGTGCGTTTTAGTGAGGTGATCATGGAAGGATTACAGGCCAACAATCTTCAAGTATCAGACATAGATATGTTGATCCCGCATCAAGCAAACTTGCGAATCTCTCAGTTCATTCAGAAGAAGTTCCAACTGTCTGACGATAAGGTGTACAATAACATTCAAAAATATGGAAACACGACCGCAGCGTCTATACCTATCGCATTGACGGAAGCCTGGGAAGAAGGTAAGATTAAGGAAGGTGATACGGTGGTGTTAGCAGCCTTCGGTAGTGGATTCACCTGGGGAAGTGCAGTGATCAATTGGTAGTATTTAAATCTCAAATTCTAAATTCCAAACAAGGATCGAGCATTTAGAAAAAGTCTGAATTTGAAATTTAGTAAAAGGTATCGTCTTCCCTTCAGGGAAGATAAGAGATGGGTGTTAATTTGTGTTTCCGATTTCAAAAAACAAAATCCCGAGCCTGCAAGCTCGGGATTTCTAGTAACCAAATAATAACACTAACCATTAATTATGAGTTATTTGGCTATTGAGTTGCGGTTTTAAAAACCGGCTTTTTATCAAATAAATCAATGAAGGTTCATCACTTCCTTCATTGAATAGACGAGCTAATTGTCGTATTGTTACAGTAAGAATGTCAAATTATGTCTAAAAAAACTTTAGTTCTAGGCGCTTCTTTAAAGGAGCAACGCTATTCCAACATTGCGATTTACCGTTTGAGGAAGTTCAATATAGAAACAGTCGCTATAGGCCTGCGCGCTGGAATGGTGGATGATGTAAAGATACATACTGACCTTGTGCCTTTTACCGATATTGATACGGTGACTCTGTATTTGAATCCGCAACGGCAAGTGGAATACTACGATTACATTTTGAGTTTAAAACCTAACCGAGTCATATTCAATCCTGGAACAGAAAACCCAGAATTTTATAAAATGTTACGAGATCAGAGCGTGGAGGTTGAGGTTGCCTGTACGTTGGTAATGCTGGGGACGAATCAGTATTAGAAGTTGGCAATTCATAATTATTGATTTTCTAAGAAAATCTCCATTGCCTATTTACTTTTTTAAATTTGCCTCATGCCTCATGCCTCATGCCTCATGCCTCATGCCTCATGCCTCATGCCTCAAAATATGAGCTTGCTCTTGATTAGAAAATAAACTCCCAACAAACATTCCCAAAAAGGTGATTGCGCCATTCAATAACAGTACAAAAAATCCAAATTCGAATCCGCTGTAGGTGAAAGATAGGTAACTGATCAAATAAGTTAGGAATGGTGAAGCTATCGCAATAAAAGGCACGAATTTATGATTGACATGAAGCTTAGTCAAAATTCCGAAGGCAAACATTCCCAGTAAAGGCCCGTAGGTATATCCCGCAAAAACGAATAACTTATTGATGACACTGGCATCTTTGATCACGTATTCAAAACTCACGATCACCAGGATCAAGACTAGAGAAAATCCTATGTGAAACAGCTTTCGCAGCTGTTGCTGTTTTTTCTCAACAAATCGGTTTTCAATTTTGACAATGTCCACAGAGAAGGATGTGGTCAAGGAAGTCAGCGCACTATCGGCACTGGAATAAGCTGCGGCGACCAGTCCTAAGATAAATACCAATCCAATCCCCATTCCTAAACCACCGTCCATCGCAACTGTGGGGAACAAGGCGTCCTTAGAAGCTTGTAGGTTTTCCGCTTTCGCGAAAGCGGTAAGCAACACCCCCAATACCAAAAACACAAAATTCACAGCGGTCAGCACAATCGTAAACCAAAAAATATTCTTTTGAGCGTCACCAAGATTGCGACATGTCAAGTTCTTTTGCATCATGTCCTGATCCAGTCCAGTCATTACGATAGCGATAAAAGCACCGGCTAGAAACTGTTTCACAAAAAACTGATCACTTTTCCAATCGTCCAAGAAAAAGATTTGTGATAAATCACTGTCAGTTATAAAAGAGGTAATCTCGCTAATGCCATTGAGGTCAAGACTGTTTGATATGTAATATATGGCAACGCCTACCGCAATGAGCATAAACAAAGTTTGCAAGGTATCCGTCCATACAATTGTTTTGATACCAGATTTAAAGGTGTATAACCATATAAGTAGTACTGTAAAGGTCACGGTTTGCCAAAACGAGATGCCCATAGCATCAAACACAAACGTTTGCAATACTCCCGCGACCAAGTATAATCTAAAGCTAGCCCCTACAATCCTGGATAATAAGAAAAAGCTACTACCCGTATATTGCGCCGCACTACCAAATCGATCGCCCAGATAACTGTAAATGGAGGTCAAATTCATTCGATAATACAAAGGCATCAATACCAACCCTATTACTGCATACCCAGCGATATAGCCTAGAACTACTTGAAAATAATTCATAGCACCAGCCTCTACCGCTCCAGGAACTGAAATAAAAGTCACACCGCTCAACGACGCTCCTATCATCCCAAAAGCCACGATGTACCATGGCGAACTGCGATTGCCTCTAAAGAAAGTAGCGCTATCTCCTTTTCTACCTACAATGAATGAAATGGCGACCAAAACGGTAAAATAAATGGCAATCGTCAATAAGATGTCAAAAGAATCCAAGAGCTTTAAATTTGTGCTAAAATACCAATTCTAGATCAGCTTTTGAAAACAACAATAGGTACTAGAAACCGCTTACTGTCCTTATATTTGTGACTCATGAATTTTTCCTCAAAAATCTTAGAAGAAGCCGTCAGTCAAGTTTCTCAGTTGCCAGGCATTGGTAAGCGAACTGCCTTGCGTTTGGTCTTACACCTCATGCGCCAGCCAGAACAAAACACAGATCTACTGACAGATGCGCTTTTAAAAATGAGACACGACTTGCAGTTTTGTAAGCAGTGTCATAATGTAAGCGATACGGACTTATGTGAGATTTGCGCGAGTCACAATAGAGATGAAACGATCGTTTGTGTGGTAGAAGACATACGCGATGTGATGGCTATTGAAAACACTAGTCAGTACCGTGGATTGTATCACGTACTAGGTGGAAAAATTAGCCCTATGGATGGAGTAGGTCCACAGGATCTGAAAGTTGCTTCTTTAGTAACTAGAGTAAAAGAACAAGGCGTCAAAGAAATTATTTTTGCGTTAAGTCCTACAATTGAAGGTGATACGACTAACTTTTACATATTCAAACAGCTGGGCGATCTAGAAGTAAATACTTCCACCATTGCGAGAGGTATTGCCGTGGGCGACGAGCTCGAGTTTGCAGATGAGGTGACTTTAGGGCGCAGCATCTTGCACCGTGTTCCTTATGAGAATTCTGTAAAGAACTAGCATGAAGTTGAGCGTCATTATTCTGAATTATAACGCTTCAGTCTTTTTAGAACTGTGTGTGGAAAGTGTGACGCGGGCGTTATCGTCAATAAATTCAGAAATCATCGTCATTGATAATGACTCTACAGATGATAGTATGGATCGATTAATGTCTCGATATAAAAACATCAAAACGATTCGGTTAGATGATAATTATGGCTTTTCAAAAGCTAACAATATTGCTGTAGAACAGTCGAAGGGTGAATTCATATGCCTAGTCAATCCAGATGTGATTGTGGGTGAAGAGGTTTTTGAAAAAAGCATCGCTTTTTATGAAAACAATGAATTGAACACAGATATCGGATTTTGTGGGATACAATTAGTTGATGGTTCTGGTACTTTTCTTCCTGAGAGCAAGCGACGTATTCCTAAACCTTTGAGCGCTCTAGGAAAACTATTAGGATATTCTGGTGCTTATTACGATAACCGAATCCTTAAGGATCAAGATGCTCCCACTGAAGTTTTGGTAGGTGCCTTTATGCTTGCCAAAAAATCAGTCTATCAAGAATGTGGTGGTCTGGATGAACGTTATTTCATGTATGGCGAGGATATCGATTTAAGCTACACAGCCTTGAAAGCCGGCTATCAAAATTATTATTTGGGATCACTCTCCGCTATACATTTTAAGGGTGAAAGCACTGTCAAGGACAAGGCTTCGCAACAGTTATTTTACAGCGCAATGATCTTGTTTTTCAAAAAGCATTATCCTCGAGCTAAATTCTTATCTCAGTTTTTAAGTTATATGCTGCCTAGAATTACGCTTTCGCGAAAGCGAACTTACCTTGAAGACTCTGCTACAAATCCTTCATTGATCTGTGTTACGGAAGATTCGAGCTTCGAACCCAGTTGGGCCGAAGAAAAAGTGCCTCTAGGTGTCCTGAAGACTAACGAGAAGGCAAAAGCTAGATTTATCGTGGATTGTGCCTCCCTATCCTTCAAGGAGGTCATACAGACCATAAAGGAATCAGCGGGTGCCTTTAAAACTTACCGATTCTTAACTCAAGATCGATCTGCTTATGCAGGTAGTGATACCAGTGAAAACAAAGGTGAAGTCAAGAAATTTTAAAGAAAACAGTGCTCAAAATTGATATTTTCAAGCATATGCTAAATAATTCCTATTCTAATACTATATCCGTAATCAGCAAACGGATAATTATTACTTTTGCAACTCTTAAGAAAACGATATAGTTACATACAATTATGGCTCGATTTGAATTGAAATTACCTAAGATGGGAGAATCTGTAGCAGAAGCTACTATAACCTCATGGCTTAAAAATGTAGGCGATACAATCGAGATGGATGAGCCGGTACTTGAAATCGCTACTGATAAAGTAGATAGTGAAGTGCCTAGTGAGGTTGATGGAAAGTTGGTTGAGGTGCTATTTGAAGTAGATGATGTTGTTCAAGTAGGTCAAACCATAGCTATTATTGAAACAGATGGTGGAAGCTCTGAAGAAACAGCATCTAATGACGTTGATACTATAGAAGTTGCAGATGAAGCTCCAAGTGGCTATGCTGAGGCTGCCACTAAAACTGCTGAAGAGCAGATGGAGAAAGGAAAGGAAACTGCGGGTAAAAATGATTATTCAGCCAGCGATTCTTTTTATTCTCCTTTAGTTAAGAATATTGCCAAGCAAGAAAACATTTCTTTGTCAGAACTTGAATCCATTAAGGGTACGGGTATGGATGGCAGAGTAACTAAAAATGATATTTTACAATTTGTAGAAGATAAAAAAATTGGGAAGGTGGTTACAAGCTCTACCCAACCTTCTTCACCAGCAGCACCTCCAAGTCATAGTGCCGCACCTAAACAAGCACCAAAAGCAACACCAGTATCTGTTAACGGTGAAGATGAGATTATTGAAATGTCCCGCATGGGTAAATTGATCTCTCACCACATGGTAGCATCTGTTCAAACTAGTGCTCACGTTCAAAGTTTTATTGAATGTGATGTGACGAACATCTGGAATTGGAGAAAGAAAAATAAAGAAGCATTCCAAAAAAGAGAAGGAGAAAACCTCACATTTACACCTATTTTCATGGAGGCAGTGGCACAAGCCATTAAGGATTTCCCGATGATTAATATTGCTGTAGATGGTGATAAAATTATCAAACGTAAAAACATCAATTTAGGAATGGCAGCTGCCTTACCAGACGGTAACCTTATTGTTCCCGTAATCAAGAATGCTGATCAACTGAATTTAGTAGGAATGGCAAAAGCTGTAAATGATCTTGCTGGACGTGCTCGAGATGGGAAACTAAAACCAGACGATACACAAGGAGGAACTTACACCGTTACTAATGTAGGAACCTTTGGATCTATCATGGGAACACCTATCATTAATCAGCCTCAAGTAGGTATTCTAGCGTTAGGAGCTATTAGAAAAGTTCCAGCGGTAGTAGATACACCTCAAGGCGATTTTATAGGAATCCGCATGAAGATGTTCCTTTCTCACAGTTATGACCATAGAGTGGTTAATGGAGCGTTAGGTGGACAGTTTGTTCAGCGAGTGGCGCAGTTGTTAGAAGGGTTTGATCCCAATCGATCGATTTAATACACATCACATGAAGCAAAGCCAGTCCAACCGACTGGCTTTCTTTTAAACTACCTATTTTTGCATCATGGCAGATCAAATACATCTAGAAGATTTCAATTATTTTAAAGGCGCACGAGTATTGCATTACTTTGAATTTAATGACCCCCAAAGTGTTCAAGATGATTACTTCAATTCTCATGAGGTACATGCAGTGACAGTTTGTGATTATGAAGGGGAAGAAACCATGCTGTTCTATTTTGATGAAGATCTAGAGATCGTTCTAGAATACGAATTCATGATTCCTAAACAAGCTAAAGAAAAAGCAGCCGAAGACTTTCAGGGGATTGATATCCAGTGGAAGAATAAATAGCGAACAGCTAATACATATCAAAATTCCGCGATTTTATTAGTGAAGATGTATGTCCGACTTGCTGGAGACTCATAAACAAACCTATAAGCCATAATTAGGCTTAAGATTAAATTTAATATTCAGGTAATCTGGGCAACGCATCTCATTTCGTTTGTATTTCAATTATTGAATCCGATTTTATAAACCGTTTTGTTGCTTCATCGTATTTACTAAGCGGGAATTTCAACTGAATAATTTTTTTTGTAGATGTAACCGAGACATTTGTAAAATCAATTTCTTGTTCTAGGTTTATTTCTGTTTTTTTCTCTTCCAAAAACCAATACTTCTTTTCAGTCACTTCATAACAACAACAGGCGCCCATAAAACCCTGATATTTTGAATAAATCACATTTTTTTCGTTTTCAGCCTTTATTTCATTCGGATAAATTGGGTAAAGAGTTATCGATGTCAAAAGACCAAAAAACACTCCGCCGAACAACCAAAAACATAGAGTCAATACCGGTGTGATAATATAATAACTATAATATATGATCACTTTATTCATTGGTTTGATACTCCAGAAAAAGAGAAATGTGCCGCTTATATAAACTAACAATACTATGAAATATGTCAACTCATAGTTCAAGCCCACACCAATCATAGTTTTAGCTATGAAATTCAATAGAACAAACACTAAAAGTAATAAATGAACCTTAGAGGATAATTCTCTAATTTTTGTTTGCTTCATAATCTGAATAATTAGCTTTTAAAAAGCACTTCATATTTGCCTGCTATCTTCCTTGAATCGTGAAGGTTGATGACATGAGCTCGAGCCTTTTTGCCTATCTCAAGTATGGATTGAGGTTCTTCAATAAATCTCGATAGCTCATCTACTAAATATGAAATGTCAGGCTTAGCATCGACAGCAGGCACTTCTGACAACCCATGCGCATTTAGATAGGCGTCTCCAGCTCCTGCAAAAACAACCTTGCCACGCAGCATCGCTTCTAGTGCATTATAACCTTGATCATAACTCAATACTTGATCCAGTAAAATGTGAGCATCCTGAAATTGCTTCATATACTCTTTATAGGGTAAATTTTCAGCTACCGTGATTTTTACTTTAGCACCATATTTTGCCTTGATAAATTCGAGTGCTTCTTCAAAGTAATTAATACCCTTTTTCCAGTAATTGGGTCGATTGATTCCTAGAAAGATCTGGATGACTGATAGGTTTTCGTTTTGCTCCAGGTCGTATTTTGAAGTGTCAATGGCGGCAGGAATAATTTCTGTTGCCTTCGGTTGCTGGGTCAAGGACATGGCGTAGTCTGTATTGCTAGGAATAATGGCCTCACATCGATCTAATAACCACTGATAGTTAGCTTGATATCCATCACCTAAATATTTGTAGGTATGCCCTAAAAAAGGTTGGAGTGCAGGGTCGCTCTTTACAGCATCTAAAATGCTGTACCCATCATGCCGGGTCGTCAAGTAATCTGCATAATGGTAATCATCGCCGCAAGCTGCAAGAAAACAGAGACCATTATTTTGTACTAAATATTTCAGCATTTTCCGCTCCACGGGAGGTTCGCAGCCAAATGGATTTGAATTGATAAATTGTACGATGTCAAAATCTTTGAGAAGGTGTTCGCTTTCGCGAAAGCGTGCTAACCTCAAATTATCTTCAAGATTGCGGCCAGTTACTTTCCACCAGCCTACTTTGAATTTTTCGCGAAACCAATTGCGCCTGTAGTAATTACTGGCGACCAAAACGTCCACCGGGAGATCTTTGAATCCATCACCATCGCCCACGAGAGTCACCTCGTGACCTAATAGTTGCAGACCATGTTTGAGCGAATTGTGGAAATTACTGTATTCGCCTACCAGCAGAATGCGCATAAAAAGTACCTTTGGGATAAAGATAAGCCCTTGCGCAATTACACCACAGACGATCTTGAAATTCTCATCGCGACCATGGATCGGGAGGATTTATTGTTTTTGGAGGCTATTTTTTTGAAGCCTTTGCATGAGATTCCCGCGCACATTGTGGTTGTCAATCAAGGTAAAACAAAGCGATTAGCGTCTGATATCTCGACTATCAGAGTTATTAACGATCCTAATTATGGTTTGAGCCGCAGTAGAAACCTAGGGCTACAACACTCTCAAAAAGACCTGCTCTGGATACTGGACGACGATTGCGTGATCATGCCAGGCTCGCTTCAGAAAATTGCCGAAGCACATTCCTTATCAGATGCCGCTATACTTACATTTCAAACGGTTGATCCTAATGGGGAATTAGTTCGTAATTATGAGAAGGTGGAAAGTTCGCTTTCGCGAAAGCGAATTGAAAAAGTCCTCTCTCCTGAAATTACTCTAAAACGGTCCTCTATTTTAGAAAATGGATTAAGTTACAATCCCAGATTTGGATTAGGAGCGCAATTTCAAGACAGCGAGAATCATATTTTTTTAATGGACGCGCTTGATAAAAATGTTCAAATTCAATTTATTCCAAATACTATAGTGTCGCACGAGCGCTCGACCAGTAGCGACGATGCTGATAGCAATAGGGTTATTTATGCCAGAGGGGCACTTGCTGGCAGGCGCAACTATTACACCGCTGGTTGGTTTCAATTGAAATATGCACTGTTCCTGTGGCGTAAGGGTTATGTAAGGAATTTGAAAGAATTAATTGGGAAGACTCGTGTTTTTGGTCACGGCGTTGAGGATTACCTATGGGGTTTTGAGAGCCATCGCAATCACCATCTGGATCTATAGTATATTTGAGAAATGAAGCATCAGTTAATTGACATTCCTAAAATTACAGATCCACGAGGTAATCTTGCTGTGATAGAAGGCGGCACGATACCTTTTAAGGCATGCCGAGTCTATTATTTATATGATGTGCCTAGTGATAGTCATAGAGGTGGTCATGCGCACAAGCAATGCGAATCTTTATTGATCGCCTTGAGCGGTAGTTTTACCGTCAGGCTATATGATGGGAAATCATGGCAAAATATTTTGCTCAATAAACCCGACAAAGGATTATTAATTCCTACGATGCTTTGGCGAGAATTAGAGGATTTTTCTAGCGGCGCGGTTTGTTTATCAATTGCCTCACACGATTTTGATGAGGAAGATTACATTAGAGAATTGAGCGAATTTGAATTACTCGCCAGCTCTTAAATGAAAACCTAAATTTCCTAAAACGCGTTGTGTTTTTTTGAGCGATTTAAGCTGTAATCGACTCATATTGATCAATTTTGTTTGCTTTCCGTTCAAATGTTCCATTTCGATCGCTTGCTTGTATTGAGTGGCATTTTTAATGTCGTTCTCCATGCGGTAGGCAAGGGCAATGGCATACCTGTTTAAACTCAAGTATTTGCCCAACCCTTCATGATTCTCAACGTTCCCATCGTAGGTCTTAAAGTCAGGAAAACGTCGCAACTTCATATCCACACGATCAGATCTATTCATAGCGGTCTCGTCAATAGATACCGTGACTTTTTTAGTAAAGGCTACCGGGACATTCATACCAATGCGAATGAACCAGTCGATATCTTCAAAATGAGTGTAAGACTTGTTGAATAAACCTATGGTTTCTAACGCCTTAGTTTCTACCATCACGGTAGAGCAACGCAGTACAGGATTCAAAAAGTTATTAGTGAAAAAGAATTCTAGCTGTTGCTGCTCATTTTCTAGCAGATTAGAGAATTTAGTTTTGTAGGTTTTGCGTGGGCGTTTTAAAATATAGTTCGTAGCAAAAGCTCGAGCATTAGGGAAACTTTGAGTCAGCTTGATCAACGTATCCAAATGTGTGGGCTGCCAGTAGTCGTCTGCATCCAGTAGCGCTACATAGGTGTAATTGTTTTCTTGGGCGTAGTTTAATCCTATATTTCTAGCAGCACTCACTCCTTGATTGGTTTTTTGAACGAGTACTTCAACAGCATCAGACTTCAGGTCTTGCGCAATGCTCGCACTGGCATCAGTAGATCCATCATCGACAATCAAAATTTTATAATCAGTATAGGTTTGCTGTAAAACAGAGTTTACTGCTCGAGAAAGGGTGGCGGCTTTATTATAAACCGGAAGGATTACTAAAATATTCATGTCCCTAAATTAAGCGTTTTCATTAACTTTAAAATAGAGCATTCATCAGTAAAATCTTTTAAGCTATTAGCTCTATGGTCTTGGTCTTCTTTATCAAATATTTTCACAGATAAACTTTGGATGGCTTCTTGCCATTCTCTCGGTGAACTAGCAATACTTACCAATGGCTCTAATTGCTTTTCAGTCATCATTTTATGATTAGCGATCACATGCCTTCCGTTGAATAGCGAAGTAAGCAATTTCAATTTAAGCCCGCTGGCTTGCGTGGCCATCATCAAATGAATTTGTGCGTGGGAAATTAATTGTTGTAGTTGCGCAACGTCAGGATTAGCTATCAATGTCGTGTTCGAATTCATTTCAGCTGCTTTAATCAATTTTTGGGTTGGATTTTTTCCTGCAATGATCAAAGGGTAATCGAACTTTAGAAAAACCTCGTTTATCAAAAACAGCGCTGCTTTTTCGTTCTCAATTACATCTAGACTCCCATGAAAAAGGCTGTAGGATCCTAACGCAGGTTTTAATTCTTGAAGTTTATTCCCGTGAAAGGCAGTGATTTTAGTAACTAATGGTGTTTTAAACTGATCCTGAAAGTGCTTATGGTCGTGGCTACTTATAGAAAGCAAATGTTGTGCGTGTTTCAACACAGGCTCAAAACGTTTCAATCGTTTCGCTTCTTCTTTGAAAAAAAGTTTGCTAGGTAAAGAAGCCTGACTAGAAAGCATTTTATAATACTCATGCTCAATATTCATACATCGAACTACTTTGGTTTTATCCTTTAGCGATGGATGATTTAAATAATAACAACAATGAATACCTTCAAAAATAATTGGGCCATCTGCCCGGGTTAATCTATCTAGTAATAAGGAGTCACGCCTGGAGTAAACGATATAGGGCAATGAAGTGGATATTCCAGCAACTCCTATTTTCCTTTTGTAGTAATAGACTTTGGAGCACAATTCTTCTAGATGAGGCTGGCGCTTTTTACCCGCATATTGAAAACAATGCAGCGTAATTTGAACACCTTTTTCTGAAAGACATTTAATCTGATGGTACACATCGATAATTCCTCCGTAATTAGCTGGATAAGGAATATCAAAACTAACGATGTGTAACTGTGACATTACACAGTCTTTTGAACTACTTCAAAGACTTCGCCGTCATCACATTTAAGGGTTTTAGAAGGGTATTTTAAAATGAGCGCGTAGTCATGAGTGGCCATCAAAATAGTATTTCCATTTTTATTGATGGTTTGTAAAACTTCCATAATCTCAACACTGGTTTGTGGGTCTAGGTTACCGGTAGGCTCATCTGCAATAATTAATTCGGGATCATTGAGTAATGCCCTAGCGATGGCAACCCGTTGTTGTTCCCCACCGGAAAGTTCGTGTGGGTATTTAAAGCCTTTAGTTTTCATTCCGACTTTGTCTAAAACGGTATCGATGCGATCTTGCATTTCGGTTTTATTCTTCCAACCAGTAGCTTTTAAAACGAACTTTAAATTATCTTGAATGGTACGATCTGTAAGCAACTTGAAATCTTGAAAGACGACTCCTAGTTTGCGACGCAGGTAGGGTATTTCGCTTTCGCGTAAGCGGGCTAAATCAAAATCTACAATGCTACCTTTACCTTTTTTCAAGGGAATGTCGCCGTAAAGCGTTTTCATCAAGGAACTCTTTCCACTTCCTGTTTTACCAATTAGGTACACAAACTCGCCTTTATCAATGTTAAGGTTCACATCTTTAAGGATTAGGTTGTCCATTTGAAAGATATCAACATCAGATAGCGATAGCACATGGTTTGACATAAAGTAGATTTTAAGGTAAAAATACATAAAGCTGTGGATAACCTAGCGTATAATTAATTGGTAAATCTGCCGTTAGTGAGATGTTGGAATTTAAATTTACCTACTGACAAACTAAAGTTCACATGAGGAAATTGGCATTTACCGCGGCACTTCTTTTAAGCGCCGTTTCTACAGGTCTGGCTCAACAGTCTAAGATATTTACAGATCATCTGCGCAACTACAACACTGCAGTGGATTTATACCAGGAAGATCAATACATCGCTGCGCAACGTCTATTTGAAAAAGTAGTGGAGCAAGCAGAGGATGAGACCATCAAAGGAAATGCTGCTTACTATGCGGCAAACTGTGCCGTGCGTCTGAGCCAGCGCAATGCAGATCAAATGGTAGAAGATTTTGTAGAGCAATACCCTACCTCTACAAAACGCAACAGCGCTTTTATTGATGTGGCCGATTATTATTTTGAGAGCGGGAATTACCGCAAGGCATCCCAATGGTATGAAAAGGTGGATGAGAAAAACCTATCTAGAGAACAAAAGACTCGGTACTATTTCAATACAGGATATACCCTAGTGCAAAGTAACAAGTTTGACGAGGCAAAGCCTTTTTTGAATCGAGTGAGCGATGATCCAGAATACGGATCTAAAGCAAAATATTACTTAGGATACATCGCCTATGAGGGTGACGATCTGGAAACGGCAGATGAACTTTTTAGCGAGGTAGAAGAAGCCCCAGAAACAGATGCTAAGCTCTCCTATTATCAAGCAGATTTGAATTACAAACTTGGTAGGTTTGAGGAAGCCATAGCACTTGCTGAAAAGCAAATGCCTACCTCTAATCGCCAAGAACAATCAGAACTCAATCGTATTATTGGTCAATCGCTCTTCAATCAAGGCAAGTATCAAGAAGCATTACCATACCTGCAAAAATATCAAGGAACTCGTGGTAAGTGGAATAATAACGACTACTATCAGTTGGGTTATACTTATTACAAGTTGGGAGATTTTGAAAATGCGGTAGAGACTTTTAATAAAATTATCGACGGCGAGAATACTACAGCTCAAAATGCCTATTATCATTTAGGTCAAAGCTACATCAAGCTCAATCGTGGGGAGGATGCACTCAATGCTTTCAAAAAAGCGAGTGAAATTGCATTGGATGAGCAAATTACTCAAGATGCGATGTACAATTATGCAAAGCTGAGTTATGAAAATGGGAATCCTTATGAAAGTGTCCCTGCAGTAATCCTTAATTACATAGAGACCTATCCAAAAGCAGATAATAAGGATGAGATGAACAAATTGCTCATCGATTCTTATTTCACTTCTAAAAATTACGGAGAAGCCATAGCCTTGTTAGAGGATGGTAGGATACGTGGCAACGAAAACGTGTATGGTAAAGTCACTCTTTACCATGGTTTAAATTTATTTACTAGTGGTGATTATCAAGGAGCCAAAGAAAATTTAGACAAAGCCATCAAAAATCTAGAAGAAAAAAACCTGGAGAAGAAAGCGAGGTTTTGGAAAGCAGAAACTTTATACCAGCTCAATGATTTCAATGGTGCGTTAGCAGAGTTTGAACGTGTCAAAAATATTTCGGCGTCAATTGAAGAGGATGATTTACTGGATTATGATATGGGGTACACCTACTTCAAACTTAAAAATTACACTTCCAGTATCAATGCTATGGAACGTTTTGTAGCTCAGAAATCCAGCGACAGAGTTCGTACTAATGATGCCTATATGAGAATAGGTGATGCCAACTTTGTCTCAAAAAAATACTGGCCAGCGATTGAATCCTATAACCAGTCTATCAAAATGGGTGGCGCCAGTGCAGATTATGCTACGTTCCAGAAGGCGATGTCTTATGGATTTATAGATCGAGTGGATAGCAAGATTCAGGAATTAAACACTTTTCTAGACAATTTCAAATCATCCCAATATCGGGACGATGTGTTGTATGAATTAGGAAATACCTACATCAATACTAATAAGGTATCTAGCGGTATCCAGACTTATGACCGCTTGATTAGGGAGTTTCCAGACAGCCGTTATACTGCTCCGGCAATGATGCGTAAAGGTTTACAGTTTTACAATGACAATCGACTTGATGAAGCTTTGACTGTTTTCAAACAGGTAGCTTCTAAATATGCGGGAACGCCCCAAGCCGTGGAAGCGGTGAGCAGTGCTCGATTGGTATATATTGATCAAGGAAAAACAGCTGATTATGCCCAGTGGGTGCGAGGTTTAGATTTTGTTGATGTAACAGATTCTGAGCTGGATGATACGGCCTATGAAAGTGCAGAACGTCCTTTTCTACAAGGGAACATGAGCAGCGCGACTCGAGAACTGGAGAAGTATTTAAAGCAATTTCCTAACGGGAAGTATGCGTTGCAGGCACATTTCAATCTGGCACAAGCCTATTTTTCTGAAGGCAATAAGAGTGCGAGCATCCCGCATTATCAATATGTGGCAGACCGCGAGCGCAGTGAGTATTCAGAGCAGGCTTTGGCAAGACTGGGCGAGATATTACTCAATGATGCGGTGAGCGATGGTGGGGATAGAAAGTCCGCTTTCGCGAAAGCGATACCCATACTAATCAAACTGGAAGCAACGGCAGATTTTCCACAAAACAGAGCTTATGCACAATCCAACTTGATGAAAGCTTACTATGAAACCGAACAGTTTGACAAGGCGGTCAATTATGCCAATAAGGTGTTAGGGGATAGCAATACAGATGATACGGTTCGTGCTGATGCTCAAGTGATCATTGCACGCAGCTCTTTTAAGCGCAATGACATGGCAGCTGCAAAAAAAGCCTATGCAGACGTGTTGAAAAACTCTAGCGGTGCCATAGCTGCGGAAGCTACTTTTTACAAAGCCTATTTTGAAAACCAAGAAGGCAAGCACGATCAGGCTATCGCAACAGTTCAAAACTTGTCAAAAAACTATGGAAGTTACAAACTATGGAGCGCGAGAGGGCTTGTGGTCATGGCAAAAAGTTATGATGCCACTAAGCAGACCTTGAATGCCGTAACTCTATTGCAGGGTGTAATTGACAATTTCTCGCAATACCCTGAAATTGTTGAACAAGCTAAAACAGAACTGGCACGCATTAAAAGCGTACAAGCTAAAACCAACTCATCCATAGTACCATCAAACAATTAAGAATGTATATGAACTCTAGATATATAACGACAGCAGTTGCCTTGCTATTTACTGGCGCGGTACTTTTTGCTCAAACTAAGGAAGAGGAAGATCGATTGAATGGCGGTACCATCACGGTAGTGAAAGCTTACGACCCTTCAGTGGCAGACGCGTTTAAAGTAAAGAGCCTGCCTCAATTAAACGATACCACAAAGATTCAGAAGAAAGCGGTCACTTACAGCATCTTTTCAGTACCTGTGGCGTCAACATTTACTCCAGCAAAAGGGAAGCTTTCTCGATTGAAGCCTAGACAACGCCCACAGTACTATGACAATTATGCTCGATTAGGATTTGGTAATTATGGAAACATAGTTGCTGAATTTGCTGGTAATATTGAAGTAGATCGTGATAGCGATTTTGGGATCTTCTTAAATCACAACTCTTCATTAGGCGGTATTGATGAGGTTATGTTAGACGATTCTTACCTGGATACAGCACTCGATCTTTCTTATGGACATCGTTCTAAAAATGCAAGTTTTGGAATCACAGGTGGCGCACGCTATCAAAAAGCGAATTGGTACGGTATTTATGAGCCCTTGAATGCGCAATTAGTAATGACTAATCCGCAAGATACAGACGTTGATATCAGCTATTTATCTTACGGTTTAGGAGGGAATGTGGATTTCTTTGATTCTGTTTTTAAAGAATTAGAATTAAAGTTGACTGGAACTTCAACTAGTGAAGACGCAAGCGAATACAGAGCCAGATTACTCCCTAAATTAGGATTTGACATAGAAGGAACGGAAGTTAGTCTAGGTCTTGAGGTCGATTATCTGGCTGGGACTTTTGATACTCAAGGCTTGCGTCCAGCACAGACAGATTATTCATATGTTAGCACAGGACTAAACCCTAAAATCAATTTATACGACGACAATTATAAATTAGAATTAGGTGTCCATGTAAATTATCTAACTGATCTCGAATCCAATGAGGGAGATTTTAAGTTTTATCCAGATATCAACGCGAGTTACAGGTTGTTAGAAGATCAGGTAATTGCATACACTCAAATCTTAGGAGGAAGAGATATGAACAGCTTACAACAGTTTGCAGATGAAAATGTGTTCTTAGCTCCTGCAATCGATATCCAGCCTACCAATAGAACTATTGACGCCCAGTTAGGATTGAAAGGTAAAATTTCTAATAATTTCGGATATAAAGTATTCGGTGGGTACAAAAAGGAGAACGATCGTTACTTCTATACAAAAGATGTGGGTAGAGTTTTGATTGTAAATGAAGGCGCCACTTTAGGGAATGTCTTTTATACGCAATATGGTGATTTAGAAACCACCTTCTTTGGTGGGTCTTTAAGTGTGGATGTCAGTTCTAAGTTCAATTTAACAGTCACTGGAAGAAGCATGACTTACGAGGTGACTAATGGGCCTAATTTTGAGAACACGGCCTCGCAACTTCCTGAATTTACAGCAGATATCGTCGGGACTTATCAAATCAACGATAAAATTGATGTAGGAACCACAGTTTACTTGGTGGGGGAGCGCGATGTGTATCGCAACGGTTTCGGTGTAGAGTCTCTCGATTCCTTTATTGATTTAAATCTAGATGTGAATTATAAAATCAATTCAAAGCTTACTGCTTTTTTACGAGGTAATAATTTGACTGGCGGTAATTATCAGTACTACTTGGATTATCCAGTTCAGGATCTACAAGTTATGGCTGGTGCTGTTTATAAATTTGATTTTTAATAGCATTTCGCTTTCGCGAAAGCGAACCTAACACGATTTCTCACATTAAAAAGACCACGAATTGTGGTCTTTTTTAGTTTGTAAGAAGTTGAAACGTTCCTTGTACGCCAAACCCAATTGAGATAAGGAGAGGCACTCATTATAAGCTAAACAAGTGGAGTCTCGATAGCCATTTGAAAAGTGATTTTAGAAAGCGAACAGCATGAGACTTTTACACCTCAAACTTAAAATCTATAGCCAAAATTAACTCCAAATCTAGGCTCTACAGCACCTAGATCGCCGTATTTGTCTTCTGGAACATTCCCCAAAGCTCTGAAAATTTCACCATTTAGACTTAAAGAGAATTTATCTGCAAAAAGCCATTTGTGACCTAATCCAAAACCGGCTGAAAAACCTCCAATATCGTACTTATATGTATTATCTCTAGAGATCAAATCTCCATTATTATCATAAGAATAAAATCCATCATCAACAGTCACATCTCCTGTTCGTGCTTTTAACGCTGGGTAGAAATAGAAACCATAATGATCCTTTACTTTAGAAAAGTAAATTAGATATGCAGCGCGCAAACTTATAGCACTGCTTTCCTCTAGGTAGCCTGCATCATAATAACCATAGGTGTCAAAGGCGGTAACACCTACAAGTATGGATTGATTACTGGGCAATAGCCGCTCATAGTTGACATTAAATGACCCAGCAATGACAAGATCAAGAAGGTTAGTGGTAATCTCATTTGTTCTTTTGAGATCTTCATTTTCTGTAACCGTATCCTGAGCGACAGTAATTGCGGTGAACAGCAATAGAGAGAGAATTAATATTTTTTTCATTTTTTAATTAAAAAGTTAGCTGACCGAAAAGTAATACAAAACCAAATGCAATCGTATTTACTGAAATATTAAATTTCCCTTCCCCATCTTCAATGTAAATTGGACAAATTCAATTGAAAATATCTTTAGGTTCTACCGCTTAGGAATATGCAACATCAAATCAATTTATCATCGTAAGTTTTGATAGCGATTTTGCAACATCTAAATTATATAAAGATGCTCGCTTAAAATAGTTGACAGCTGCACTGGCCATGGCAAGAAATCATTTGGCTTATCTACTCAAAAAGCATCAATTTGCTATAGAAGACTTTATGTAGTTATTTGAATTTTTGATAATATCGATTGTCTTAAAACTTCATAACTTTCGCCAAAACTGCATTTACCTTATTTTTACCACATGAAAAAAATATCCTTCTTTGCCCTTTTAGTTTGCCTCATCAGTTGCCAAAATAAAGACGCCGACAATTATGTAGATGCTATTTATCAAAATGGAACGATCTATACTGTAGACAATGAGTTTTCTACAGCTACCGCAATGGCAGTTCGTGACGGGAAAATAATCGCTGTTGGTTCTCAGGACGATATTGATGCTCTTAATCTTAAAGCAGATACAATTATTGACCTTGCTGGTCAATTCGTATACCCTGGACTTATTGATGCACATTGCCATTTTTACAGATTTGGGCAACAATTACAGCAAGTAGATTTAGTGGGGACCACCAGTTATCAGGAAGTATTAGATAAGGTAGAAGCTTTTCAAGAAAAAAATAATACGGCGTACATCATAGGTCGCGGTTGGGACCAGAACGATTGGGATATTAAAGAATATCCTACTAAAGCTGAATTAAGCGAACTGTTCCCAGACACCCCAGTTGCATTAACACGCATTGATGGTCATGCTATGATTGTAAATGATGCTGCTCTTAAGCTGGCAGGGATCGATAGAAACACTCCGTTTTCTGGTGGTGATATTGAGCAAAAGGATGGTGAGCTAACGGGAATCTTAGTTGATAACCCAATGGAGTTGATTGAAAAAACCTTTCCAGTAGATAGTCGCAAAGCAGATGTGGAGGCACTGATGGATGCGCAGGAAATTAATTTTAGTTATGGATTGACGACCGTGGACGATGCAGGTCTAAACCGCAACACCATCGAACTGATTGATAGCTTACAGCAGGCAGGAGCTCTCAAAATGAAGGTTTACGCTATGGTGAGTAATACACCAGAAAATCTGGATTATTATCTAGATAAAGGCATCATTAAGACGGATCGATTGAATGTTAGATCTATCAAGTTTTATGCTGACGGCGCTTTAGGATCTCGCGGTGCAGCAATGAAAGAAGAGTATTCTGATAGAGAAAATCACTTTGGGGCATTATTGAGTAGTGTAGAAGACTTCAAAAAAACAGCAGAACGTATCGCTGCTACTGATTATCAAATGAACACACATGCCATAGGCGATAGCGCAAACGTTGTTGTATTGAAAACGTATCGCGAACTATTAAATGACATGCCAGATAGAAGATGGCGCGTAGAGCATGCTCAAATTATCAGCCCAGCTGATTTTGAATATTTTGACCGCGATAGAATTTTACCTTCTGTACAACCTACCCACGCTACAAGTGATATGTACTGGGCAGAAGATCGAGTGGGAGCGGAGCGTATAAAGGGGGCTTATGCTTATCAAAAGCTGTTGGATCAATCTGGAATGGTTGCTTTAGGTACAGATTATCCAGTGGAGCAGGTGAATCCATTTTTAACTTTCTATGCAGCAGTTGCCAGACAAGACACGAGTGTGTATCCTGAAAATGGATTCAATATGCAAGATGCCTTGTCCAGAGAAGATGCTTTGCGTGGTATGACCATCTGGGCAGCCTACTCTAATTTTGAAGAGAAAGAGAAGGGGAGTTTAGAAAAAGGAAAATCGGCTGATTTTATGATTCTTAAAGAAGATCTCATGAAAATGCCGATTCAAAATGTTCCTACATTGAAAGTACAAGCTACATACATCAATGGAGAGAAGGTTTATTGAGCCTCCCTCAATTTTTTAGCTTCCTCAGGAGTTGTGCCTTCTGTTTCTAGTTTCCAGTCTAGATAACGGTGCAAGTCAGAATCGATCCAGCCTACTACAATGGTTAATACCGTGATATCATCGATATACCCTAAACCAGGGATAAAATCAGGAATCATATCAAACGGGCTTAATACATAAAGTAATGCGCCTCCTATCGCAGCAATGGTAAACCATGGAACAGCTTTATAATTACCCTTACGGTAATCTTTAATCATCATCATCATTACATCTACGAGCTTGTAGTATTTCTTTAACACCTTCACGGTAGACATGAGAAAGGACAATTTGCCTTCGCGTTTTATTACCTCATCCACTTCTTCAGTAGTGGTTTCGTTCGTTTGTTCTAGTACATACTCATCGTCTGGAGTGAAATAGTTTTTTAGTTTCATGTAGCAAATATTTGATTAAAGTCTTTGAATGATTTGAATTCTAAGGCATTTCCACTAGGATCTTTGAAAAACATAGTCGCCTGTTCGCCAGGCAAACCTTCGAATCGTATGTACGGCTCGATGATAAACTCGATGTTTTTGTTTTGTAACGCTTTCGCGAAAGCGTGAAACTTATCCCATTCCAGCACAACACCAAAATGCGGGACTGGCACTGCTTTCCCGTCCACCGCATTCACAGCCTCTGGAGCAATATTCTCACTTATATGAATCACCAATTGATGCCCGAAGAAATCAAAATCGACCCAATGATCACTACTACGGCCTTCTTTCATGCCTAGTGTGTCCCGATAAAATGCGCGAGTGGTGGTAATTTCCTTTACTGGAATTGCGAGATGGAAAGGTGTTAGATTCATTATCTAAAAATAAAAAAAAGCCATCCCATTGTGGGATGGCTCAGGTTAATGTATTCTCAAAGTTTACAGGACTCCGTCAGCAATACCGTAGGTTACAGCTTCTTCAGCGCCCATCCAGAAATCCCGATTAAAGTCTTTCATCACTTTTTCAAAGCTTTGGCCACAATTATCTGCTAAGATTTGTGCGCTTAACTCTTTAGTTTTCAATATTTCTTTAGCAGTTATTTCAAGATCTGCTCCAGTACCTCTGGCGCCACCACTTGGCTGGTGTATCATTACGCGCCCATGCTTTTGCATAAAGCGACGTCCTTTCTCACCACCAGACAATAGGATACTTCCCATACTTGCAGCAAGCCCACTACAAACCGTACTTACTGGGCTTTTGATTTGCTTCATAGTATCATAGATGGAAAAACCTGCGGTTACATAGCCACCTGGACTATTGATTACAAAAGTTATCTCGTCATTACTTAAAGAATCTAAGTACAATAAGCGATCTACACAGTGTCTTGCGGTCTTGTCGTCTACCATTCCCCATATAAACAGCTTGCGTTGTTCAATGAAATTTTCGTCAATTTTATCTTGGAGTTTTGTCAACTTACTCATTCAATTTTGTTTGGGTTAAAAATAATAAAATCTAGCCAAGCAATCTGTTGCAATGGTCTTAAATAGTCTCTTGCCCTTCACCATACTCCCGCTTATAGATCTTAATCAATAAAAGGAATAAACTAATAAGCAAGGGGCCGAAAATTAGACCTATAAATCCAAACAAAGGCACTCCCACAACGACTCCAATTAGAGTAATTAATGGGTGTATATCTGCCAATCGTTTTTGAACAATCAAACGGAAAAGATTATCTGTAGATCCTACTACCACAGCTCCGTATATCAGAATTCCTAATGCTGCTTGTGTATTTCCCTGAGCTAGTAAAAGCAGGCAAACTGGTGCTATTCCTAATGCGGTACCCACAAACGGTATCATACTACCTATAACAGTAATTCCGAACCAAAAAAATGGGTTTTCGACTCCAAAGATAAAATAGCCTACTAATGCAACAGCCCCTTGCATTAATGCTACCAATGGAATCCCTAAAGCATTTGATTTTACAAGATCGATACTTTCTTTGCCTATATCTTTTATGTTTTTCTTTTTAAGCGGTAAATAAGCAATACTTGCCTCTTGCCAAATTTTTCTATTCACTAACATGTAGTATAATAGGAAGAACATGACACCTACCGCAATGAATATGGTGATGCTGGAACTGGCAATATTGCTGATCAAATAGGACAATCCATTTTTGATTTGGTCGCTATCAACTGTAGGTACGATATCGTAACCTATAAAGGATTCGATCTCCTTAATTTGTCCTTTAATTTTAGAGGTAATCTCCTCACTATTAGAAATAGCATCTTTAACTTGTGTTGAAAATAGCAACGCTAAACCAGCTATGGGCAGTAATATACCTAGCGCAGCACCTATCATTAATACAGTTGCAGCAAGCCATGGTTTCCAGTTGTGTTTTTCTAATGAGCGCTGCAACGGGACAAGGATTACATAAAGAGTGATCGCAGCGAGGACACCTCCTAAATAAGGAACCATTTCAACGGCAATCAAAACGGCGATAGCAGTTAGAATTAACAGGACAAAGACCTGCCTTATGATGCTCGCTGGAATTTTTTGATTCATCTAGTGATTACGTAAAGCGTTGATCAATTCTTTTTTATTCATAGAAGACCTGCCTTCAATACCTATTTTTTTGGCTTGCTCATACAATTCTTCTTTAGTACGCTCTTCGTAGGGGTCAGCTTTACCACCTTTTTTACCACTATCCTCAGTGTTTGCTATACGAGCTGCTTTTTCTTTGGAATAGCCTTCTTCTCGTAGAGCTTCATATTGATCTTCATTTTTTATACTAGGTCGTTCCATAGTTTTTTGTTTAAAGATAAACTTTTGTGGGACCTATTTATTTAGAGAAAACTTAAGATTTGCTCTACCACCTCCTCCGTATGCAAGCTATGACCGCCGGTTTTTGAAAAATAAACTGTTGAATTGCTAGAATTAGCAGCTATTTGCTCCATACTTGTATGTGGTACAATCCTGTCTTCTTTACTGTGAACTAAAAGAATGGGACACTTGATCTTTGAGATAAAATCTTCAGTATTAAATTCATGTATGTAAAACCCAT
Organism: Nonlabens marinus S1-08; assembly: GCF_000831385.1. Taxonomy (NCBI): domain Bacteria; kingdom Pseudomonadati; phylum Bacteroidota; class Flavobacteriia; order Flavobacteriales; family Flavobacteriaceae; genus Nonlabens; species Nonlabens marinus. The sequence goes on from NZ_AP014548.1 coordinate 1,610,703, forward strand.
AAATACTGTGTAATAATTTATCGAGACTCAGGTAAACGCTATTAGTAAATCTTACGAGGTTTTGGTAATCACGCATGATCACTTCTAGTTTGTTAGGGCTGCCTAGCAACACCATTTTCTCAACAAACACATGAGGTGTTTCGGATTCTTGAAAACTGCTTGCCATAGCACCTACACTATGACCTATAATAATTTCAGGTTGATATAACTCTACCACCGTGCGGATGACTCGTGAATATTTGACTGCCGTGAAATTTGTACCGTCAGATTTACCATGAGCAGGTGCGTCTAATGCGATTATGGAATACCCTAATTCACGAAGAGGATCGATCAAATACTTCCACCGCCAAGCGTTAGATTCCCATCCATGCGCCATAAACACGGTCTTCCCAGTTCCTTCCCAATAATACAGCTGAATCATTCCTTCTTCAGTGACCAATTTTTGTTGATGCGCAGTTTCCAAAAATTCTTTTTGAAATTCAAGCACTTTACCTTTTCTGGGAAAACTGAAGACTTGAAGTGCTTTTTCCGCACCTCGCTTTTTAGAAAATATGGAAATGGTGTTAAAGTAAAAGCCGTACAACTTAGGTACGGCTTTGTTTATCATTTTCTTGATCATGTCTTACCAGCTTATAAAAACAAATTCAGGTGTGGCTGTGTCTGGTATCATCGTCTTTTCAATAGGTGCTGTGATATCAAATTTGGTTTCAGCAGGAAGTACGTCTTTACTGATGGTAAAATAAAAGTTTTCCTCATTTACCCAGATGACAGCGCTATTAATCATGTTGTCTATATCACCAACTTTGTAGGCTTCATTAATGGTTTTAAAATCACTTTTGATGGTAACGCCTTTTGCCGTAGCAAAACGTTCATCCCGTACTCTTACGTTTTCAATGGTAGAGGTGCTATCAGAATCATAAGGTGTTAAGGTTAATAAATGTGTGCCTCCTTTTTCAAATATCTCGATGGCGTTAGGTCCATTCATGAACTCATCACCATTGGTGCTAGTAACAATGCTATCATTAGCAAATAAACTATCAATTTGGTAAACTTTAGAATCTTTGGTCAACATGCCTATACGATCCTTATTCCATTCAAAAGGATCTTGCTCTTTTTCACAGCTAGCAAAAACAACAACTACAAGTACTAATAAAAATAATCTCTTCATGGGTTTGTTTAAAAATGTAAAATTACAATGGCTACTATGACTAGCCAATTAATAAAAGGTTTCTTTCCAATTCCTAAAATAGGAACAACTCACTAGTTCCTCTTAAATTTCTTAGAAATCAGAAATATGTTACTAAGAGCAGCATATAATAATATACTTCTTACTTCATAGCCTTAGCTAGAATCCCCATGACTCCTCTAATAAAGGTAGCACTGGTTAACACTTTAATGATAGGATTCTGCTTAGAGCTGGATCTGCGAGAGGTGGTTGTGGTTGTCTTTGCTCGCTCTTTTTGTGCTTTTTCTTTTATTTCATCTTCATGTGCCTTTTCAATTTTTTCTTGAAGGAGCTCTTCCGCACTTTCTCTATTAATGGACTCGTTGTACTTGTCTGTTAATTCTGAATCTGCTATCAAATCGTCCAGTTCCCTATCTGTCAATACATCCATCCTGCTTTCAGGGGCACGCAATAATGTGGCGGCTAATGGACTAGGTCTTCCTTTCTCATCTAGTGCAGATATTAAAGCTTCACCTATCCCTAGGGAAGTTAACACCTCAGCCGTATCATAATATTCACTGATAGGATAGTTTTGTGCCGTCAATTTGATGGCTTTTCTATCCTTGGCGGTAAAGGCGCGCAATGCATGTTGTATTTTCAGTCCTAGCTGACTCAAAACACCTTCTGGAATATCGGCCGGGTTTTGAGTTACAAAATAGACACCTATACCCTTGGAACGTATCAGTTTAACGATACTTTCTATCTGGTTTAACAAGGCTTTGCTAGCTTCATCAAAAATGAGGTGCGCCTCGTCAATAAAGAGTACTAATTCAGGCTTGTCGGCATCTCCTTTTTCTGGAAAGGTACTGTAGATTTCCGCTAACAGACTAAGCATAAAGGTAGAGAACAACTTTGGTCGATCTTGAATATCAGTCAATCGTATGACGTTGACATAGCCATGTCCATTTTTATCTTTTCGAACCAGATCTTTCACTTCAAAACTGCGCTCACCGAAAAACAATTCGGCTCCCTGTTGTTCCAATTCTATGAGTTTACGTAACATAGCTCCAGTGGATGAAATGGATACCCGCCCATAGCTCTCTTGAAATTCTTCTTTTCCAGCTCCTGTAGCATATTGCAATACCTTTTTTAGGTCATTGAGGTCCAGTAAAGGCAACTTATTATCATCGCAATATTTAAACACCACACTAATAATTCCAGCCTGTGTCTCGGTAACATCTAAAATTCTAGATAGGAGCACAGGGCCGAATTCACTTACTGTAGCCCTCATACGCACCCCAGCCTGATCAGAGATAGTCAAAATTTCTACAGGGCTGGAACGCTTTTTAAAATCTAGTCCTATTAATTCGTGACGCTGATCAATTTTTTCATGGCCTGGACTTTCTGCAGCAATACCAGATAAATCTCCTTTAATATCCATTAATAAAGTGGGCACTCCTTGTTGAGAAAGCTGTTCGGCTAGAATTTGTAGAGTTTTAGTTTTTCCAGTTCCTGTCGCTCCCGCAATCAATCCATGGCGGTTCATTGTTTTTAGTGGGACTTTCACATGTGCACCGTTAATAGCAACTCCATCAAGCATAGCAGCTCCCATTACGATGGATTCACCTTTAGGGCTGTAACCTTCTAAAATGAATTTTTCAAAATCGGCTTGTTGAGACATAGATCTGGATTTGAAACAAATGTAAAATAAAATAAAAGCCTTTTGGAATCTGAATATAAGATCACTTCTTTTTCAATTTGACAATTATTTGATTGTGAGTAGGATTCAAAAAGTGAACAAGTAAGGATCTGGTATGGGCAGTACTGCGGAATGAATTATTTTTGCATTCTCATGGAAAAGAAGATACAAGATCAGGTGAATGCCGGCACTTTACTGCCGCTTATGGAGGAATTCTATACCATACAAGGGGAAGGATTCCATACGGGCACTGCTGCTTATTTTATAAGAGTAGGAGGTTGTGATGTAGGCTGTCACTGGTGTGATGTAAAGGAAAGCTGGAATGCAGACACGCATCCACCTACCCACATCGACCAGATTATCGATCATGCTGCACAGTGGAGTAAAACCATAGTAATCACAGGTGGGGAACCGCTTACCTGGGATATGGAGCCGTTGACGCAAGGCTTGAAAGATCGTGGGATGACGGTACATATTGAGACCAGCGGCGCTTATCCGTTATCCGGTGCTTGGGATTGGATCTGTTTATCCCCTAAGAAAGTGAAAATGCCGGTTGCAGAAATCTACAAAGAAGCACATGAGCTTAAAATGATCATTTATAATAAAAGTGATTTCGCTTTCGCGAAAGCGGAAGCACAAAAAGTTTCTGCGACTTGCCAGCTTTTTTTACAGCCTGAATGGTCCGTAAGAGAAAAAATGATCCCGCAAATCACGGAATTTGTGATGCAAAACCCAGAATGGCGCGTGTCTTTGCAAACCCATAAGTATTTAAATATCCCTTAAGGCTGCACCACTTTAAAATTTAGGCTTGCGATACGATTATCCCAACCCATAAACATGGTGCCACCATCAAAATCATCGACAATTGTGATGGAAAATGACTCAATGGATTCTGGTGCCGGAGTAACATTCATGGGCGCTTTGAGTACGTTGTTTTCTTCATTGTAATTAGTTCCCCATTGTGTGGTGTCCGTATTTAAGATAAAGGTCCATTCGTCCTCATTAGGCACTGTATATATGCTGTAGGTTCCAGCGGCAACGGTCTCGTCTGCAATTATCACATCTTTGTAAAATGTAATTTCTGTAGCTTCATTAGCTCCTGTTCTCCATACTTGCTCGTAAGGTACCAGCTCGCCAAAAACCGTTCGATCACGCTTGGAAGGCCGGCTATAAATGACTCTTGCAATAGCAGATTGATCTGCATCACGATACATCACTACATCTAGCGGACTTTTGTCCAAATCAGAAAATTTTAAATCCTGGCTATGTAGGTCATTTGAGATAAAAAAAGAAGCTAAAAGTATGAGAATGTATTTCATAGCATTGGTTTTAATACAAACTAAAATTCTTGATTTTTAGTATGTGACGCTATTAATAATTTGTTAATAACTTAAAGTCGTTTAACTGCTCGAACAGCCAGTAAACACTAATGGTTTGCTATATTTGTTTATTACGCACAAAAGCAAATATTTACTAGGATTTTATGAGCGAGGATAACAAGAAAAATTACGGTGCTGATCAGATTCAGGCACTGGAAGGAATGGAGCATGTACGTATGCGTCCATCCATGTATATTGGTGATGTAGGTACTCGTGGTTTACACCATTTGGTCTACGAGGTAGTGGATAATTCCATTGATGAGGCATTAGCAGGTCACTGTGATAATATCGAGGTGATTATTAATGAAAACAACAGTGTTACTGTTACTGATGATGGTCGTGGAATTCCTGTTGATATCCACAAAAAAGAAGGGGTTTCTGCTCTTCAGGTCGTTATGACTAAGATTGGAGCAGGTGGAAAGTTTGATAAAGATTCTTATAAGGTATCTGGTGGATTGCACGGTGTAGGTGTGAGTTGTGTGAACGCACTTTCAGATCACCTCAAAGCGACGGTTTACCGCGATGGTAAAATTTATGAACAGGAATACGAACGCGGTAAAGCAATGTATCCAGTTCGCGAGGTTGGAACTACGGATAAACGAGGTACAGTAATTACATTCTTACCTGACCGCTCTATATTCCAACAAACAGTTGAATACAACTATGTAACACTAGCAAATCGATTGCGTGAGCTTTCTTTTTTAAATAAAGGAATCCGTATCGTTTTGATAGATAGACGAGTAAAGGATGAAGATGGGAATGTGATTGAAGAAGTATTTCAGTCAGAAGAAGGGTTGAAGGAGTTTATCCGTTTCTTAGATGATACTCGCTCACCTATTATTGCTGACGTGATTTCCATGGAAGGTGAAAAGAACGACATTCCTGTGGAAGTAGCGATGATTTATAACGATAGCTATTCTGAGAATTTGCACTCTTATGTAAATAACATTAATACGCACGAGGGTGGAACGCACTTGAGTGGTTTCCGTCGTGGGTTGACTACTACTTTAAAGAAATATGCTGACGCTTCGGGTCTTTTAGACAAGTTGAAGTTTGACATTTCTGGAGATGATTTTAGAGAAGGATTGACTGCTATTATCTCTGTAAAAGTTCAAGAGCCTCAGTTTGAGGGACAGACAAAAACTAAGCTAGGTAACCGTGAGGTGACCAGTGCAGTGTCTCAAGCGGTTTCTACCATGCTAGAAGATTATCTAGAGGAAAACCCAGCAGATGCTAAAACGATTGTGCAGAAAGTGATACTGGCAGCCACTGCTAGACACGCAGCTCGTAAGGCTCGTGAAATGGTACAGCGTAAAACAGTAATGAGTGGTGGCGGCCTTCCTGGGAAGCTTTCTGACTGTTCTGAAACTGACCCTACACAATGCGAGGTATTTCTAGTTGAGGGAGACTCCGCTGGTGGAACGGCTAAAATGGGACGTGACCGTAACTTTCAGGCCATTCTTCCTTTGAGAGGTAAGATTCTTAATGTGGAAAAAGCCATGCAACACAAGGTTTTTGAAAACGAAGAAATCCGTAATATCTACACCGCACTAGGGGTTACTATAGGAACTGAAGAGGATTCTAAAGCCTTGAATCTAGACAAATTAAGATATCACAAAGTAGTCATCATGTGTGATGCTGATATCGATGGTTCGCACATTGCTACATTAATTCTAACGTTCTTCTTTAGATACATGAGAGAGCTTGTAGAAATGGGGTATATCTATATTGCCACACCACCTTTATATCTATTGAAAAAGGGTGCTAAGAAGCGATATGCTTGGTCTAATAAGGAGCGAGATGAAATCAATGAAGAGTTTGGTGGGTCTGCTGCGATCCAGCGCTATAAGGGATTAGGAGAGATGAATGCAGACCAACTGTGGGATACAACAATGAATCCTGAATTTAGAACTCTACGTCAAGTAACTATTGATAGTTTACCTGAAGCTGATCGTATTTTCTCCATGCTGATGGGTGATGAAGTGCCACCACGTCGAGAGTTTATTGAGAAAAATGCGATTTACGCAAACATAGACGCATAAGTTTACGTAAATACAATATATCTTATCCCGTAGCGATTCCTATCGTTGCGGGATATTTTAGTTAAAGAATCGTTCTTATCGATTTGTAATGTTAAAACCCTAATTATGAAAAAAGCACTTATTGTAATCACCGCACTGTCGTTTACCACTATATCTAAAGCTCAAGACGGGCTCTCTGACATTCTTGCAGCAGGTTTAGATGTAGCAACCTCTTATACGAATTCCTATTCAAAACCAGCTGCAGAAGCGTTTTCGTATAACTTGTCCGCCGGATGGTACGACGATGCACGAGTTTTACGTCAAGGAAAATTCAATGTAATTCTTAGAGCCCAAGCGACCTTTGCCCAAGAGGAAGAAAAATCTTTTGTTCTGGATCCGCAAGAGTATCAACGATTGCTTCAAAATTCTTACGATCAAACCAATAATCCACCGGCAGATATTCGGGTAACCTTTGGTGATGGGAACAATTCCCCTCGTTTGGTAGCTACTGCTCTGGGGTCAAACGATCCCTCGCAGTCCTTATTAATAGTGTCGAGAGATCGAACCACAGGTATTGAGACCAGTCGTAATGAAATCACGTTAGCTCAAGGACTAGGAAATGCGGGAGTTGATTTTGTTCCTTCGGCATTTCTACAAGTAAGTTATGGGTTAGGTGCAGGATTAGAGTTGAAAGCCAGATTTGTCCCTAAGGTTCAAATTGATGAGGCAGAAATAGGCTTGTACGGTGGTGCCATACAATGGCAGTTGACAGATGTTTTTGATAAAAACAATGTACTTCCAGTAGATATTTCTTTGCTGGCTGGGTACAGCCAGCTTGACGCGAGCTATGATTTTGAAGATGGTGCGGTGGTTGAAGGTGTGGATCAACGATTGGAAACTACCTCAGGAAGTTTGACGCTATCGCTCATTGCGGGTACTGATTTTAAAGTGCTTAATTTTTATGGAGGTATCAATTACAATGCTGGTTCAACTGAATCTGACTTATTGGGAACGTATACGGTGCGCAGTTCTAGCAGTGTGTTCCCTTTTGCCCAAACCTATGAAGATCCTATATCAGTAAAAACAGATGTTAGCTCTGCTCTAGGAACTGTAGGGACGAAGCTTACATTAGGTTTTTTCCAGGTGAATGCTGGTTATACATTTGGAGCTTTTGATACAGTTAATGGCGCCATTGCATTTAAATTCTAACAGCTTATCCTTTAGAAACCAAATCAAGCTTTGAGATAGATTTAAACAAAAAGAGAGACCTTTTTAATATCTTTATAGCTCGAATAAAAAATGTTTTCCAAAACCGCATGATGCGGGTTTAAAGGAAAACTATTTAACCCATTATTAAAAACCATTTTATGAAAGTTACCGTAGTAGGAGCAGGCGCAGTAGGCGCAAGTTGTGCAGAATACATTGCGATCAAAAATTTTGCTAGCGAGGTTGTATTATTAGATATCAAAGAAGGATTTGCTGAAGGTAAAGCCATGGATTTGATGCAAACCGCATCACTTAACGGCTTTGATACTAAAATTACAGGTGTTACTAACGATTATTCTAAAACTGCGGGTAGTCATATTGCGGTAATAACATCGGGAATCCCACGTAAACCAGGAATGACTAGAGAAGAGTTGATAGGTATCAACGCTGGTATTGTAAAATCTGTGGCTGAGAGTATTGTCAAAGAATCTCCAGAAGTTATTCTTATAGTGGTTTCTAATCCTATGGACACGATGACCTATCTAGCACACAAAGCTACAGGATTACCTAAACACCGCATTATAGGGATGGGCGGCGCACTAGACAGCGCACGTTTCAAATACCGTCTTGCTGAAGCTCTAGGAGCACCTATATCTGATGTTGATGGAATGGTGATAGGTGGACACAGTGATACAGGAATGGTACCCTTGACTAGATTGGCAACACGCAATAGTGTTCCAGCAAGCGAATTTCTAAGTGAGGATCGTTTGAATCAAGTATTAGAAGATACTAAAGTTGGTGGAGCTACATTGACTAAATTATTAGGAACAAGTGCCTGGTATGCGCCTGGAGCTGCCGTTTCAGGATTGGTACAAGCCATTGCTTGTGATCAGAAAAAAATATTCCCTTGTAGTGTATTACTAGATGGAGAATACGGGCTTTCAGATTTATGTATAGGAGTTCCAGTCGTGCTGGGCTCTAAAGGAATCGAAAAGATTGTGGAAATCGATCTTACAGATGCAGAGAAAGAACACATGCAAAAAAGTGTTGAAGGTGTAAAGGCAACAAATGATTTGTTGTAACCCTTTCATTTAAAGTATTTAAACCGTTCGGGATTTCCTCGGACGGTTTTTTTATGCCCTAAAACCTGATTCCAGTACCTAATGGATTGGAAGCTGCTGAAACTGATGATATTCCGCTTTCGCGAAAGCGGAAAAACCACCTGACTCAATAAAAATATCTAAATATCTAAAAATCAGTAGACTTGCGAATTTAAATTTTATTGGCAATAGATGTTCGAAAGCCTATATTTGCTCGTTCAAATTTTAACAACAATTAAAGATTTAGAGAATGCAAAATAAAGGACTGATCAGATTCTTTGCGATCATTTTTGCAGCAGTATGTATCTACCAGCTTACCTATACGTTTATTACGTACAAGGTGGAGAAAGACGCAGAGGCGTATGCCGAAAGAGTGGTGGATAGAGATGCTCCCAATGCACCATCCTTGATTGAGGAAGCCAGAAAAAGATATCTGGATTCTGTATCTAATAAGGACGTCTGGGGTGGTTATACAACCTACGCTGGCGCTAAGGAAGATGAGCTTAAAAAAGGTCTTGACCTTAAGGGCGGTATCAATGTGATCCTTCAAATTTCCATCCGTGACCTTTTAATAGGTATGGCAGATGGATCTACTGATGGAGATTTCCGTACGGCGCTAGATCGTGCAGATGAGCGCGTGAAAGACGGTCAACAAGATTACTTCGATTATTTTATTGAGGAGTTTGAAGCTATCGAGGGTGCTCAATTAGCGTCACCAGATATTTTTGCAAACCAAGAAATGGAAGGGCGCATCAACTTTGATATGTCTAACAGTGAGGTGGAACCAGTATTGCGAGAAGAACTTCAATCGTATATGGTGAGTGCCTTTGACGTATTGAGAAAGCGTATTGATAAATTTGGTACTACCCAGCCTAACATTCAGCAATTAGGAAGCTCAGGAAGAATCCTGATCGAGATGCCTGGTGAGAAAGATGTAAAACGTGTAAAACAACTTCTAGTTGGTACAGCACTTTTGGAATTCTGGCATGTGTATAAGGCAAGTGAAGTTGCTCCTTATTTAGTAGCGGCAGATACATACTGGGCAGACAAGATCGCTAGTGAAAATACCGGGACTGTTACTGACTCCGCTGAAGTGGCGGTTGATTCTACAGCAGTAGCGCAAGAACAAGACAATTCATTAGAAAGTTTGTTGAACGATGAGGTTATTAAAGAGGATAACGCTGTAGTTGATCAGGCTCAATACGATCAAAACCCTATCCTTTCCAGAGTATTAGCTCCAGGAAACGGTTCAGGACCTATCATCGCTACTTTCAGAGCTAGTGACCAGGAATTGATTCAAGGATATTTAAATGATCCACAGGCTAGAGGTAAATTACCAGCTGACCAGCGTTTTATAAAATTTGCGTGGGGTCGACCAGAATTGAATGACGAATTAGGTTATGAGTTGATTGACTTATACGCCATCCGTGGAAATTCTCAAGGTGAAGCACCACTTTCAGGTGGAGTGATTACTAATGCAAAACAAGACTATGACATCAACGGTAAAGTTATCGTAAGCATGTCTATGAACTCTGAAGGTGCAAAAATCTGGGAACAGATGACTACAGAGGCTTTCCAGAATCAAACACAAGTTGCCGTTGTACTTGATAACACGGTGTACAGCGCGCCTGGAATTACTAACGGACCTATTAGCGGTGGTAATAGCCAGATCTCAGGAAACTTTACCGTACCAGATGCGGAAGACCTTGCAACTGTACTGAAAGCAGGTAAACTTCCTGCTAAAGCAGAAATTATTCAAAGCGAAGTGATCGGGCCATCCTTAGGACAGGAAGCGATCAACTCTGGACTTTGGTCTTTTGCAATTGCTTTGTTATTAGTATTGGTATGGATGTTCTTCTACTACGGTAGAGCAGGACTTTATGCTGACGTTGCTTTGTTAGTGAACATCCTGTTCATATTCGGAGCCTTGGCTTCCTTTGGAGCCGTATTGACCTTACCTGGAATTGCGGGTATTGTACTGACCATAGGTATATCAGTAGATGCTAACGTTCTTATTTTCGAACGTATTAAAGAGGAGTTGGCTAAAGGGAAATCTCAAGCCGATAGTATTAAGGACGGTTTCAACAATGCGTTGAGCTCTATTCTTGATGCAAACATTACAACCTTTTTGACGGCAGCGATCCTTTACATATTTGGTACAGGGCCTATTCAAGGTTTTGCAACAACTTTGATGATAGGTATTCTTACCTCATTGTTTACTGCAATCTTCATCACCAGGTTGTTCATAGATGGGTACGGCAAGAATGGTAAATCACTAGCATTTACATCAGCTATGACAAAATCATGGTTTGTCAACGTTCGTATTGACTTCTTGAAAATGAGAAAAACGGCTTATGCCATTTCTGGAGTGTTGATCCTGGCCAGTATCGTATCACTAGCTACCTTACAGTTGAACTTTGGTATCGACTTTACAGGTGGACGCAAGTATACCGTGCGCTTTGAGCAAGATATGAATGCTACTGAGGTAACGAGCATCTTAAGCAGTCCAGATGTATTTGGAAGTGCTGAGGCAAAGACTTATGGTGCAGACAATCAGTTAGCTATCAGTACCAAATACGGTATTGAAATGGATGACACAGAAGCAAGTGCTGATATAGAAAGTAAATTGTATACGAACTTAAAGCAATTCTTACCTGCAGATATGACGCAGGAGGAATTTGGTGATGTGAGTTTAGAAGGTAAAGAATATGGTATCATGTCCAACTTCCAGGTAGGACCTACCATTGCAGATGATATCTTGACCGGTTCCTTGTATGCAATTTTTGGATCATTGATCGTGGTATTTTTATACATCTTGATCCGTTTCCGTAGATGGCAATTCTCTCTAGGTGCAGTAGCTGCTGTATTCCATGATGTGATTATCGTGCTAGGAGTATTCTCTGCCACTTACAAGGTCATGCCTTTTAACATGGAGATTGACCAGGCGTTTATCGCTGCGATCTTGACGGTTATTGGTTATTCCTTGAATGACACGGTGGTTGTGTTTGATAGAATTAGGGAATACATCGCAGAGAAAACCAATTGGGATTTTGCCCGTACCGTGAACGGTGCGATCAGCAGTACCATTTCTCGTACGATCAATACGTCATTAACAACCTTGATTGTATTGTTAGCGATCTTCATCTTCGGTGGGGAGTCCATCCGTGGGTTTATGTTTGCCTTGATCATAGGGGTAATCGTGGGTACGTACTCATCGGTATTTATCGCAACGCCTATCATGTACGATACATTGAGAAAAACTAAGGCTAGACCACGCAAATCCATTCCTGAAAAGGACGCTCAGTAGTCTGACTTATATTAAGTATATCAAAACGCCTGAGGATTTCCCTCGGGCGTTTTTTGTTGCAGCAGATTGATTTCTGGTTCGCTTTCGCGAAAGCGAACTTACATCAACATCATTAACAAGACAATAGGCATAAAATGATCTGATGTTCTTGGATCCTAGTAACAACTTTGGAAGTTAGCTAAAGCTACTGGTGTGTATTTGATTGTAAGTACGAAAACCTCAAGCTTGAATCGTAAGCCACAAAAAGCTAGGTTCAATGTAATAGGTAGCGAACAACTAAAAACTCCCCAAAGCAACTACAGTTGCTTTGGGGAGTTTTAAATGACTGTAAATATGGATAATTATTCTTCTCGCTTCAACCAACCTTCTGGTCTAAACATCAATACCAATCCTAGAATAATAAAAGGAATACTCAACATCTGTCCTGTATTGAGCCCGAAAATAAAGTTTTCACCACCTTCCACTTGTTTGATCTTGACAAACTCGACGAAGAATCTAATGACAAATAATAAAACGAAGAACAGTCCAAGGATGTATCCTACTTTTTTCTTCTTATCTGTTTTCCAGTAGACAAACATTAAAATAACAAATAGACAAGCATAACCCAGCGCTTCATAAATCTGTGATGGGTGACGCCATGGAATAGCCTCTAATAAGCTGGCATATTGCGGATCGTTGACCACTGCTTCAATGGCTTTGTCTGTATCCTTGATGCCTGTAGCGTACAAGGCATCTCGCACCGCAGGATCTGAAGTGTCACGAACGAATTTAAATGCCCAATCCACATTCGTCACTTTACCTACGATCTCACTATTCATCAAGTTTCCTAAACGTACAAACGCTCCGCCGATGGCAGTAGGTATCACGATACGGTCTAGAATCCAAAACATATGCTTTTGCAAGTGTTTACGGCTGTAGAAAAACATAGCAATCATGATCCCAATTGCAGCGCCATGGCTTGCCATTCCCGCAAAACCAGTCCATTCAAATGGGCTTAATTTAAAAGGAAGCAACACATGTAACGGGTCTGTAAATAAAACTTCCGTTTCATAAAATAAGTAATGTCCTATGCGAGCTCCCGCGAGGCAGCCTATGACGGTGTACATGAATAAAGGGTCCAGTTTGTCTAGGCTTATTCCATCCTTTTTAAAAATAGGTTTGATGATATACCACCCTAGAACGAAGGCGATCACGTAAGAAAGACTATAAAAATGTATCGTAAAGAATCCTAGGTCTATTCCCTCTAACGGATTCCAAATGACTTTAAGTGGTAGCATGTAGTGTGTTTATTCGAGTCGCTAAAATAACATTTTAAAAAACGATAGCCGACTCATTATGAGAAGGGATGAATTCAGAAAAGTTACGGTACAGGATCATAACCTTTACCGCCCCAGGGGTGACAACTTGCAATGCGCTTCAAGCCTAGCCATCCGCCTTTAAAAAAGCCATATTTTTTTAAGGCTTCCAGTGTGTAATGAGAACATGTAGGTTGATAGCGGCAGGTCGCAGGAAGGAAAGGGGAGATTCCTGTTTGATAAAATCGCACCAGCCAGATCAATGGATATGCCGCCCATGAGGTCTTCATATTATTTTGTCGTGTAGGTGGTTCCTTCCGCACCATCTTTCAATTGAATTCCAGCACCTTGCAGCTCATCACGTATTTTATCACTGGTTTCCCAGTCTTTGCGGGCACGTGCGGTTGCTCGCAAGTCGATGATCAGTTTCATTGCTGCATCCATGTGCTGAGTTCCTTTGGCATCTTCCGTTTGATCGGTCGCTTTGATACCTAGTACATCATATAAAAATGCCTTGATAGTTGTTTCAAAGACCTCTAAATCTTCAGCGGTAATGCTTTCATTTTCCTCGTTGATAGAATGAATGATTTTTGCACCTTCAAATAATTCCGCAATCAAGATGGGCGTATTAAAATCATCATTCATGGCCGCATAACATTTGTCAGACCAGGCTTTGATGTTTACGGTTGAAGTCTTGCTTACTTTCAAATGATCCAACAAGCTTATGGCCTCGCGCAAACGACTCAATCCTTTTTCAGCCGCCATGATCGCATCATTACTAAAATCCAATACTGATCTGTATTGTGCCTGCATCATGAAGAAACGCACAATACTGGGCGAAAATGCCTTTTCCATAAAGTCATTATCACCACTAAAAAGTTCTTGAGGTAAGATGGAATTTCCAGTCGACTTGGACATCTTCTTACCTTCTAGCGTCAGCATATTAGCATGCATCCAGTAATTTACTGGGCTATGACCATGGGCTGCCTCGCCTTGAGCAATCTCACATTCATGGTGTGGGAATTTCAAGTCCATACCACCACCGTGAATATCAAAGGTCTCTCCCAGATATTTTGAACTCATGACAGTACATTCCAAGTGCCACCCTGGGAAGCCATCGCCCCATGGGCTAGGCCAGCGCATGATGTGCGCCGGTGAGGCTTTTTTCCATAAGGCAAAATCCTGCGGATTGTCTTTCTCACTTTGCGCTTCCAGCTCGCGAGTGCTGGTAATCATGTCTTCTAAGTTGCGACCACTCAATTTCCCGTACTGATGGTCTTTATTAAACTTCAAGACGTCAAAATAAATAGAGCCGTTACGCTCATAGGCGTAGCCTTTATCTAAAATCGTTTTGATAATTTCAATTTGTTCTACAATATGACCTGTGGCTGTAGGCTCAATACTAGGTGGAAAGTTGTTGAAGCGCTGCATCACATTATGGAAATCCAGCGTGTATTGCTGTACGACTTCCATAGGTTCTAGCTTTTCTAAGCGCGCTTTTTTAGAAATTTTGTCTTCACCTTCATCAGCATCATCTGTCAAGTGACCCGCATCCGTAATATTTCGCACGTAACGCACTTTGTAGCCTAGGTGTGTCAAATACCTGTAAATCATGTCAAAACTGATGAACGTACGACAATTCCCTAAATGGACGTTGCTATAAACGGTAGGTCCACATACATACATACCTATACGTCCTTCATGAATAGGTTTGAAAACCTGCTTTTCACCAGCAATGGAGTTGTAGAGTTTCAGTTGTTGATCTTGGTATAAAGCCATGTGCTCTTTTTGTAATGCGAATTGAAGTTTTCAGGAATTTAAATATAGTTCGCTTTCGCGAAAGCGAACTTCTTACAGCGCCACCTGCAAGTCAGCCAAAATTAGAACTTGGTTTCTAGCTTTATGTAGTCTAAAAATTCGCTCTTTGTCTGAGGATCTTTGAATTTACCACCAAATTCTCCAGTTACCGTACTGCTGTCAATATCACGTATTCCACGACTGTTGACGCACAAATGTTTTGCATCAATAACACAAGCAACATCGTCTGTGTTCAATACCTTTTGCAACTCACGCACAATTTGTATGTTCAATCGTTCTTGAACTTGAGGGCGTTTTGCATAATAATCCACAATGCGGTTCATTTTTGAAAGACCAACGACGTTACCATTAGAAATGTAAGCAACATGCGCTCGTCCCACGATAGGAAGCAAGTGATGCTCACAAGTAGAGTAGAGAACGATGTTCTTCTCTACCAGCATTTCATTATACTTATATTTATTCTCAAAGGTGGATGCACTAGGTTTTCTTTCTGGCTTTAAACCTCCAAAAATCTCATTGACAAACATTTTTGCTACCCTATTAGGAGTTCCTTTAAGGCTATCGTCACTCATATCCATTCCTAGAGTATGTAATATCTCGTACACATTTTTTTTAATGGACTCAATCTTTTCTCCATCAGTCATCTCAAAGGCATTGTCTCTCAGGGGAGTTTGCTCATTTGCTGATAAATGATCTTGGTCTTCTATGTTTTCTAAAAAATCTTCTACGTTCATAAAATAGCGCCTTTTTAGGCATTAATTAAACAGGTTGCAAATTTACAACTTAGGAGCGTATTTGCATGGGATAACTGCAATAGACTAAAAGTCCATGAACTACGTTTTTAGGATGTAGCGATCTCATTGCCGATATTTACATTTCTATGATCACGATCACACCCACATGAAGTATTTTTTACTTGCGTTATTTTTTATGGGCGTCTGTCACGTGCACGCACAAACGGTGATTGAAATGCCTACAAACTCTGCTGCTGGGCCTACCAAATCTGTGGGTTGTGGCGATGCGATATTTACAGATAGCGGTACTACAACTGCCAATTATAGCAATGCTACAAACGGGATCATAGTATTCTGTCCCTCTATTGAAACGGACCGGATGATTTTAGATTTTTCTGTGATGTCTATTTTGGCTGGGGATGTGATGACTATTTATGATGGCGATAGTACTGCCGCTCCTGTTCTTAACACTTTTTCCAATACAAATACTGCTCCTGGCGTCATTCAAGCAACAGCTTCCAACTCCACAGGGTGCTTGACGGTACGATTTGTTAGCAATGCAACAGGAACCGCTGCGGGATGGGAGGCAAGGCGGCGCTGTTTTGATCCTTGTCAGACCATTACCCCAACTATAATAACGACTCCAGCTATTGATCCTGATGGGATTCTACGTATTTGTCAGGGAGACTCTGTACAGTTTGACGGTGGTGCTTCATTTAGCGATTCTGGAGCTGGAGCCACGTACCGTTGGGATTTTAACACGGGTAATGGTTTTGTTTCCGGAGTCTCTCAAATAGAGACATTCACTGAATCGGGTTCTTACCAAGTAAGATTTGAGGTCACTGATGCTAACGGCTGTAGCGACCGAGATTTAATTGATTTAATCGTTCAAGTATCTAATGATCCTGATTTTTCAGGAACTGTGGCTGCAGATACATCCATATGTATAGGGGAGACCACTACTATTACAGGCAATGTTAGCACGGTGCCTTTTGTGGCAACTCCAGCGCCTCCAGTCACAGGACAAACATTTTTGCCAGATGGGACAGGGGTGAGCTATCAAACTTGTATAGATGTGAATATCTTCAGCCCAGGTGCAACACTAACAGATGCGTCTGACTTGGTTTCCATGTTCATGAACTTAGAGCATAGTTGGGCAGACGATTTAGATATTGTGCTTACGGCTCCTAATGGTTCATCCATCACCATCTTGCAAACGGGACAATCAAATGGGGAGAAATACCTTGGCAATCCTATTGATGACGAGACTTCCAATGCTCCAGGAACTGGTTTTGAATATGTCATCACTGAGGCTCCTGGCGCAACCACTACATTTCAAAATGCGCTAGCGGGATCGCCACAGCGAGTTTCCTTACCAGCGGGAGATTATTTGCCAACCACTTCTTTTTCAAATTTCTTAGGAACTAATCTTAATGGGTTATGGTGCTTAACGGTTACTGATAATCTTGAATTTGACAATGGATATATTTTTGAATGGGGATTGAATTTTGATCCTGCGTTGATTCCTTCTGAATTATCGTTTACTCCAGGAGAAGTGCGAGAAGAATGGCAACCCGATCCTACGATTATTGCCACAAACGGGAATGTAATCACTGTTCAACCTACCGCGGTAGGCACTAAATGCTATACGTATGAGTATGAAGATAGTTTTGGGTGTGTTTACACTCGCGATGTTTGCATAGAGGTAAATCCATTACCAGCTCCCAATCCACCTAATGATTTACTGGTTTGTGACACCGTGGGGAATATGACAACTGTGGACTTAACACAAAATACGGCAGTCATGCTTGCTGGCCAGCCCGCATCTTCATTTCAAGTCATTTATTATAATCAATCAATGGATGCGGCAAGCGGCACAAATCCCATTACGAATCCCAATACATACCCGGCTGCAACTACTTCAGCAATTATATATGCAACTGTCACAGACATTTCAACCGGTTGCGTTGTAGTCCTAGACTTTCAAGTGGCTATCAATAAAGCAATTTTCAATGCGGCTTCTGATCTTGTGGTTTGTGACGACCCTTCCAATGATGGAATTGAGTTGTTTGACTTAACTCAGCAAATCAATCAAATCATCGGTACCCAATCTTCATCAGAAGTCTCGGTGCAATTTTTTAGATCCCAGGCAGAAGCCAATACGGCCTCCAATCCAATTACTAATTCTGCATCTTATACCAATGAGAACTCGCCGCAACAAACCATTTTTGTTCGAGTATCAAACAGCGCAGACCCAGATTGTTTTTCCACAGGAAGTTTTGAGTTAACAGTAGGAGGTAATCCAGACGCCAATCCTGTGAGTGATTTTCAAGTATGTGACGATGCTACTAACGATGGTTTTGCCAATTTCAATCTTGTCAGTAAGGATTTAGAAATATTAGCGGGTCAAAGTGCAGCTGATTTTGAAGTCAGTTATTATACAAATCAATCAGATGCCAATGCAAGGCAAAATGCACTGGATAAAACAGCTTATCAAAACACGTCAAACTTTCAAACTATAGTGGGCCGTATTGAAAGTCGTTTAAATACGGAATGCTTTGACACAACAGAATTTGAACTGATCGTGAATACTAATCCTATTCTTGGAACTCCTTTGCCTATTGTAGTTTGCGATGACCCTAGTGGTGATGGACAGGAACTATTTGATCTAACCCAGAACGATGCAGACCTACTAAACGGTCTCTCAGCTGCAGATTTTCAAATTAGTTATTACCTAACACAGAATGACGCAGTTACTGCAACTGGATCTATTACTTCTTCTTACACAAGCAATCAGTCGACGGACGATATTTTTGTTAGAGTGGAAAACATCAATACCGGTTGTTTTACCACCACACAATTTCAAATAATTATCAATTCAGTGCCGCAAACTGCCGTAGTTCCTGTTTTAGAAGCTTGTGATGATAACAGTGATGGATTAAGTATTTTTCGTTTAAATGATAGGTTAGACGCCATACGCAATGGACAATCTGGAGTTACAGTATCTTACTTCAGTTCTCAAAATGATGCTCTTACTGCAACGAATCCTTTAAATGCCGAAACTTATCAAAGTACTGCGGCCTCAGAGACTATTTTTTATAGATCTAGCTTTGATGCTACGAGCTGCTATACTACCGGAAGTTTTGAACTACGAACTGTGGCGCCGCCTATAGCAGCAACTCCTGCGGCTGTAGAGCTATGCGACAGCGGTGATGGTACCATCACCTATGATTTATCAAATAGTAGTAGCGCCATTCAAGATGGTCAATCGAACACTCAAGTCACCTATTACAATTCGCAAGTGGATGCAAATTCTGGGAATGCAACCATTAATAACACGCAAACATTTACTGTAGATACGACTGTTTTTGCAAGATTAGAGAACACAAATACAGGCTGTTTTGATATTACAGTTGTACAAGTCCAGTTTGGAGGCTTGCCAAACCCACAATTGCCAGAGGAAGTTGTATTGTGTAGGGATCCACAAGGAATGCTGGTGGATGGTCCAGCGGTATTAGATACCGGACTTGACCCTATCGATTTTAGTTTTGAATGGACCTTTGACGGCGCCTTGCTGCCTAGTGAGATGGATGCCCGTTTAATCACGGAACAACAAGGGATTTATGCGGTTACGGTAACTAATAGAAACTCGGGTTGTCAAATAACGGATCAGTCCCTCGTGCGACTGGCTGGAGCTCCAGACACATTTAACATAGACATTACCACACAACCCTTTGAGGACTTTCAGCGTATTGAAATAAGTGCGACTGGTCCTGATGAATATTGGTTCCAATTGGATGACGGCTTATATCAGGACAGCAATGTGTTTGAAAATGTAACTCCAGGAGTTCACGACATCACTATAGCAGAGCGCAACGGTTGTGGTAGTGTGACGACACAGGTTTTTGTTTATGGATATCCTAAGTTTTTCACCCCCAATAATGACGGTTACAATGATACTTGGAATGTTTTTGCAGGCAATCGATTGCCTATATTACAAATACTCATTTTTGACCGGTATGGAAAATTACTCAAACAGCTGAATCCTACTGGAGCAGGCTGGGATGGCACCTTTGCGGGAGAACCCCTGCCTAGCACTGATTACTGGTTTAGATTACAATATGAGTTTGAAGGAGAGGTGCGGGAAAGCTCGGGTCACTTTTCAATGAAACGCTAACACTAAAAAGCGCCCTAATTAAGGCGCTTTTTAGTTGATTTGAATCTGTTGTTATTTCGCTTTCGCGAAAGCGAAATAATCTAAAAACTCATTTTAAAAATTGAAGCCTAAAGTCACCGCAACATTCGTTTTTTCATTCTGAACTTGACCTCTGGTGGTTAGACCCGTAGGGAATAACTGCTGACTGTAGTTTCTGTCTGCATAATCGTAGGATACATCTAAATTAGTGCTTCCCCAGGTATACCCTAAACCTAAGCTATAGCCCGTATAGTCATCTTGAATCTCTTTGTTCTTATACGGTGATTCGACCGTGCGAAAACCTCCTCTAAGCGTGAAGTTATCAATGCGGTATTCGCCACCCACTCGTAAGGTAGCAGCGCGGTCTAGCTGCTGCATGATTTGAGCATTATTGTCAGCAAATGCAGGTTCGTTTTTCGGGCTAAATTCTAAATTTGAATAATCTTTAGTAGAATAATCTAAACTTAATAGTCCAGCAGTGCCGAAAATATAGGCGATACTTCCAGTCAAGCTACCAGGCGTTCTCAAGTCGTAAGGGGCGTAAACATTGATAATGTTTGGAATTACATCTACTGGAGCACCATTCCTACGATTTGCAGAAATTTCTTGTACTAAGGTTTCTTCAATGGTGTACCAGGTAGGTGATTCATAAGTGGCGCCTAGGCGTAAAGACTCTGTGATTTTGCCGATTGTTCCCACTTGTACTGAGATCCCATTACCTGTTGTATTTAATTCATTTCTAAATTCAATACCTGTTGTCGTGGCATCTGTATTAGAGTTGACTTCACGAAAACCAGTGAAACGGGAGTAGTTTAATGAATGAGCATTCAAGTTCACACCAAAACTCCACTTGTCATACAATTGACCAGCGAGGTTGAATGAAATTTTATTTTGACTTCCAGAACTAATGACTTCATATCCTTGATTGAAAGATCCAGTTCCAGTGGCTGATACGTATTGAGTATTGTTTGGGTCTCCTGGATTCACAGGATCAATAATGAAGGATTGAAATCCTAAAAAGCCTTGTTGTGCATCAAACCCTATATTCTCTCCTAAGAACTGATAAAGGCTGGATAGAGTCTCACCTGGCTGAGTCTCAAAATTATCCAGACTGAACCCATTCGCATTATTCAAAAAATATTGAGAAATAGACGTGGTAGAGTTGCCTGCTAGAAATACATTATTGTCATAAGATCGTGTAGCATCATAATTAAATCCAACAGCAAACTTAGATAAAGGACTACCATCTACCGCTTTAAATACGAGAACACCTCCCGCTTGATTGATATCAAGATCAGAACTCTCTGCTGTAGCTAGACCATCAAAGTAAATGGAGTTATTGGTGTTGTTTGAATTTGCTAATGAAAAGCTTGCAAAATGATTTGCAAAAATCACAGATCCAGCAGGATTTTGCCCCATTGCGGTTAAGTCACCTCCCAAAGCGCCGAATGCACCACTAAGTGCACGGTATCTGGCGGTTCCATATAGATCATCTTGTTGACCATAAAGCAACCCATCATTTACAGTTTGTGCGGTACAAAAAAGCGCACTTGCTATAAGCGCGCTTGTTATAAATAGTTTATTCATGATATACATTTAATTTTATTATCCTCTGCGTCCTGAAGATCTTCCTGATGATGAGGATCTTCCACTGGATGTTCCAGAACTACTAGATCTACCTGTACTTGAGCGGACGCTACCAGATGATGATCTTGTACCTGAGCTTCTTCCTGTGGAACTTCTGGTTCCACTGCGGCTAGGTTCAATCGATGGTCTTGTTCTACTAGCTCCTGGCGTTATAGTGGAAGATGAACGGCCTGTAGAAATTCTGCGGCTAGGACTAGAAGATCTACCAACACCACTTCCAGTTCTTCCAGACCTTAAATAATCAGCTCTTCTACCTGTTGCTGTTGGTGAATTCTCAGCAGTTCTCGTTCTGCCTGTAGACGTTCCTCTAGCATTGAAATAATCTATTTCAGATGCGTATCCATTTCTTGGGTTATAAGCTCCGTACCCGTATCTGGATAAATTACCTCCAATATTAGGGTAGAAATTACCATTCCTGCGACCGGTGCCATATCCATATGCATATCCATAAGGTCTAAACGCACCGAAAGGCTGGTAGAAAGCAACTGCACCATAATGATTGTAAAATGGAGAGTAAAAGTTGTTATAACCATTGAAAAAGCCCCAACCACCATAATTGAAAAAAGGATTGAACCCAAATCCATAATTCCAGTACCCGGCACCAAATCCATATCCAAACCCTTGATTATAAGTAATAATTACTTCAGACGGGTTACTCCCCCATGCAGGCTGACTGCTGTAGCTATTGTTATAGGTTAAAGAGGATTCATCATAGCTATCTGAAGAATAACCCTCAACATCGGTAAATACCGCACTGTCGTTTTGAGTGTATCCTGTGCGTTCTAGCTCGTTAGCAAATAGCTGTTCGTAATATACAGAACTGTTTTCCTTGTAAGTTGCAGGAACTGCTTCCACTTCATAGTCTGAGTTTCGCTCTTGATCACCATATATACCATCATTATAAGAAGCATCGGTGTAAGATCCGCAAGAAACGAATATGCTTGACACTATTAAGAGAAAGGAAAGCCTTCCAATCGTCTTTTTATTAAGTATTAATTTTTTCATGGTGTATATATTTGAGCGTATGTGATAAAAATAAGTAGTTTTGCCAGCAGCATAAAGCTTTTACAGAACACTTAACAAGGCACAAGATTTGTGCCAAATCCTATATATGAGCAAAAACCTAACAAGTCGATCTGAGGATTATTCGAAATGGTATAATGAATTGGTAGTCAAAGCAGACCTGGCGCAAAACAGTGCGGTCCGTGGTTGTATGGTGATTAAGCCCTATGGATACGCTATTTGGGAGAAAATGCAAGCCGAGTTAGATCGCATGTTCAAAGAAACAGGCCATCAAAATGCATATTTCCCTTTATTTGTTCCAAAAAGTCTTTTTGAAGCTGAAGAAAAGAATGCAGAAGGTTTCGCTAAAGAATGTGCAGTAGTCACTCATTACCGTTTACAGAATGATCCAGACAATCCAGGTAAGTTAAGAGTTGATCCAGAAGCAAAACTAGAAGAAGAGCTGGTGGTGCGACCTACCAGTGAGGCGATCATATGGAGTACCTATAAAGGGTGGATTCAATCCTATAGAGATCTACCGCTTTTAATCAACCAATGGGCTAATGTAGTTCGTTGGGAGATGAGAACACGTCTCTTTCTAAGAACAGCAGAGTTTTTATGGCAGGAAGGGCATACCGCTCATGCCACTAAAGCGGAAGCCATTACTGAAGCTGAGTTGATGAACAATGTATACGCAGACTTTGCGGAGAACTTCATGGCTATACCAGTTATTAAAGGTACTAAGACAGAGAGCGAACGATTTGCAGGAGCTGATGAAACCTATTGTATTGAAGCATTAATGCAGGATGGTAAAGCATTGCAAGCTGGAACCAGTCACTTTCTAGGTCAAAATTTTGCCAAAGCTTTTGATGTAAAGTTTGCGAGTAGTGAAGGAACTCAAGAATATGTATGGGCTACTTCATGGGGAGTCTCTACCCGTTTGATGGGAGCATTGATTATGACGCATAGTGATGATCAAGGACTTGTACTACCTCCTAACCTCGCTCCTAACCAAGTGGTGATTGTTCCTATCTATAAGGGTGCGGAACAATTAGAAGAGTTGTCTGCTACCGTTCAGGGAATTATGAAAAACTTGAGAGCGTTAGGAGTGACTGTGAAGTACGATGATAGAGATACTTATAGGCCAGGAGCTAAATTTGCTCAGCATGAGTTGCAAGGTGTTCCTTTGCGCATTGCGATAGGAGCGCGAGATCTTGCTAATGGCACCGTGGAACTTGCGAGAAGAGATACCTTGACCAAGGAGTCAATTGCGCTAGAAGGACTAGAACAACATATCAAAGCTCTGTTAGAAGAAATTCAGCAATCCTTATTTGATAAATCGAAGTCATATAGAGATGACCACATAACTGCAGTAGATACTTTTGACGAATTCAAAAAAGTTTTGAAAAATAAAGGAGGTTTTATTTCTGCACATTGGGACGGCACTTCTGAGACAGAAGAGAAGATAAAAGAGCTGACAAAGGCCACGATTCGCTGTATTCCAATGGATTATAAAGAGGAGGAGGGGAAATGTGTGCTTACAGGCAATTCTTCAAGTCGCCGGGTTCTTTTTGCAAAAGCATATTAATTCAAATATTTTTTTGCTAGGTGTTTGCAAGATTAAAAAAAGTGTTTATTTTTGCATCCGCTTAACGAGCAAACCAAATGGCCCGTTCGTCTATCGGCTAGGACGCATGGTTTTCATCCATGTAAGAGGGGTTCGATTCCCCTACGGGCTACAATAACACAAATCGGTTTCATTTGAGACCACGTTTAAAAAGATATGGCAAATCACAAAAGTGCTTTAAAAAGAATACGTAGAAATGAAGCTGCACGTGTACGTAACAAGTACCAGCACAAAACTACGCGTAACGCTATCAAGAAATTGAAAGAAACTGAAGACAAGTCTGCGGCTGAGAAGTTGTATATTGAAGTTACTTCTATGATTGACAAGCTAGCTAAGAAAAATGTAATCCACTGGAACAAAGCAAGCAACTTAAAATCTAAGTTAGCTAAGCATGTAGCTTCCATCTAGGACTTTCAAAATTTTACTTAAAAAGCCTCTCCATTTGGAGAGGCTTTTTTTATGGATAATTAGTTTAGTCGAGAGTAAGAATAGACTTGCTCTCGACTATTAGTTTTTAGTTTGCTGTGCGTAGTCTAGAGAGTTTATTTCTTTCATCTTGCAATTGTCTGCCCAGGCGTTGCTTTTCTTCAATGGACTTGCGACGCAACTCCTCCAGTTCAGCTTCTGCAATAGCGAGTTCTGATTTAGCGTGGTCTGTAGTCACATGACTCTTTTTGTATTGCAGGTAAACGATAATTAAGGCTACGGCAAGTACCGCAACAATGGACCAGACAATCATTGTGTACACGGTTTTGTCAATCAGTAACCCTAGAAAGGAAATCGAGTTTTTCTCTTTATTAAGTTGTTCCACACTGGAATTTGCCGCTGCAAGCTCTGCCTTTAGAGGTAATTGAGCTTGCTCCTCTACAGCTACACTTTTCTCAAGTTCACTGATTTTTTGATCCAGTTGCGTGATGTACGTCTCTGTATTTGATTTAAGCTGCCTCAGATCTGTCTCTTTGACAACTTTGTATTCTTTAAAATTGTTAGAGCTTTCGATTAGGTTTTCAAAAGCAGTATCAATAGGATTGGTATCTGTGTTTTCTTGTGCGAATGCTGTTGCTGAGAAAAGCAATAGTGCGCTGATGACCATTTTTTTCATGATAATTCGTTTTAGGGTTGTATTTTTTTAGGGATGATAGTCCCTGGTACAACGAACAAAATGGGGCTAGATTATATGTAGTAGCAAAAAACTTTTAGGAAGTTCGCTTTCGCGAAAGCGGTATAAAAAAAGCCTCACAACTGGTGTGAGGCTTTGATGTTTAAAACAACATAATGCTAGTCATTCATTGTAGCGAGGAATTCCTCGTTGTTTCTGGTTTGCTTGATCCGTTGAGACATGAATTCCATAGCTTCTACCGGATTCATATCAGCCAGGTACTTTCTCATAATCCACATGCGTTGTACCGTTTCCTTATCTAATAGTAAGTCATCACGACGAGTAGAAGATGAGGTAAGGTCGATGGCAGGGAAGATGCGACGGTTGGAAATGTTACGATCCAATTGCAGTTCCATGTTACCCGTTCCTTTAAATTCTTCAAAGATGACCTCGTCCATTTTAGAGCCTGTCTCAGTCAAAGCTGTTGCGATAATGGTCAGGGAACCTCCACCTTCAATATTACGAGCCGCTCCAAAGAAACGTTTCGGTTTGTGCAATGCATTTGCATCCACACCACCAGAAAGTACTTTACCACTAGCTGGTTGTACGGTGTTGTAGGCTCTTGCTAAACGTGTAATAGAATCTAATAGGATCACCACATCGTGACCACATTCTACCATACGTTTTGCTTTTTCAAGTACAATGTTTGCTACACGTACGTGATCGTGAGCTTCTTTGTCAAATGTTGAAGCAATCACTTCACCATCAACGTGACGTTGCATATCTGTAACTTCCTCAGGACGCTCATCAATCAATAAAATTAACTGGTAAACTTCAGGATGGTTAGCGGCAATAGCGTTTGCAATGTCTTTCAATAACATCGTCTTACCTGTTTTAGGCTGGGCAACGATCATTCCACGTTGTCCTTTACCTATAGGAGCAAAAAGATCCATTACACGGGTAGAAACACTGGAGCGTCTGTCTGCAAGATTGAATTTCTCGTCTGGGAATAATGGAGTTAAGTGTTCAAAAGATACACGGTCGCGAACGACGCTAGGGTCTAACCCATTGATTTGTGAAATTTTGATCAGCGGGAAATACTTTTCACCTTCTTTAGGTGGGCGTACCATTCCTAAAACGGTATCACCAGTCTTCAAGCCGAACAAACGGACTTGTGATTGAGACACATAAATATCATCAGGAGAGGCTAAGTAGTTGTAGTCACTACTGCGTAGGAAGCCATATCCATCAGGCATCATGTCAAGAACTCCTTCACTTTCTATGATTCCATCAAATTCAAACTCTGGATCGCGGTAACGGTTGCGTGTGTCTTTGTTCCCTTTAGGAACGTTGTTTTGATTGCTTTGGCGTTGATTTTTTTGACGTGGATTACGGTTGTCATTCCCATCCGTATCGTTCTTATCGTTGCGACGATTGTCATTACGATTGTCGTTGCCGTCTTTTTCATTTTTAGTGTCGCGACGGTTGTCATTGCGATTGTCATTGCCGTTCTTATCATTTTTACCGTCGGAATCGTTTTTGTCCCTTTGGTTCTTATGACGTGGATTCGGTTTGTCGTTAGTGTCTTTGCGGTCATCCTTGGATTTTGGGTTTCTAGGATTTGGCTTTTTAGAACCTTGCTTGTTATCAGCAGGAGATTCTTTTTGATCTGTAGAAGAATCTTTAGAGTCCTTTTGATTTTTAGGGTTTGATTTACGCTCTCTAGGTTGTTGCTTTTTTGCAGCAGGTCTAGGCTGTCGCTCTTTTTGAGTGTCTTTAGAGTCTGCCGCAGCTGGAGCTGTGGTGTCTGCATCTAGTTTTTTAACTACGTCCGGGTTTGCAGCTTGTAGGTCTAGGATCTTGTAGACAAGATCAAGTTTGCGCATGGTACGGAATTTTGGGACGTTCAAGCCCTGAGCAATTTCCTGAAGTTCAGGAAGTTTCTTTGATTTTAAATCAGCTATTTGAAACATGTAATTATGGAAAAGTGTATGTAAATTTTCTTGGGAAATTTTGAGGCTGAAATTTATCAGAAAAACTTTCAGTCCCTAGTTAACCTATAAAGAGGTGGTTAACTATATTGTCGTACAATGATACGCTAAAAAAAGTTTACGAGCCCTTGTTTTTTGTATGTAAACTGTATTTTTGTCCAGCTTTAAAGAAAATTTAAGCTTTCTAGATATGATCCAACGTATACAAACCATCTGGTTGATCCTTGCGGCTGCTTGCAGCGGTGGACTCATTTTTTTAGTGAGTTTGTGGATCGATGGTGAGGGCAATGAAGTTGTGGCGATGGAAGAGAATGCGTACTTTGGAGCTTTTGTAGCAAGTGCCATATTATCACTTTTTGCTATATTTTTATTTAAAAATAGACGGACGCAAACGGTCATCAACCGTTTGAATATCATGTTAAATCTTATTCTACTAGGAGTTTTCGTATATCGAGCCCTAACGATGTCTGGAGCGGCGGCGGTTGCTGAGAAAGGCATTGGGATGTTCATTCCTATCCTATCTATCGTTTTACTCGTCCTGGCCAACAGGGCAATAAGAAAGGATGAACAACTCGTAAAATCTGTGGATCGACTACGGTAACAGAATAATCTTAGTACTATTAGTGTGAAAACCTGCAGGGCGCCACCCTGCGGGTTTTTTGTTTAAATATTGTGGGTAGAGTTCGCTTTCGCGAAAGCGAAACTTTCAACGATCCTTCTCTACAATTTCCAAGTTTGAAATTTTCCCATCATTTATCTCAAAACGCAGCATCGTGCGCTTTTTATGAAAACCATGAACTCCAATCGCGCCCGGATTCATATGCAAACAATCATTTTTTTTGTCATTCATCACCTTTAGAATATGGCTATGCCCACAGATAAAAATATCTGGCGGGTTGGCATAAATTTCTCTTCGAATATTAGGATTATAGCGTCCAGGATAGCCACCTATATGAGTGATCCAGATGTCCATCCCCTCGCAATCAAATCGATTGTGTAAGGGGAATTGCAATCTGGCTTTATCGTCATCAATATTGCCAAAAACTGCTCGTAGAGGTTTGAGAGCAGCAATCTTATCGGTCACTTGTAGATTCCCTATGTCACCAGCATGCCATACCTCATCTGCTTGCAGGATGTATTTTTCCATGAATGCATCGTAATGGCTGTGGGTATCTGACAAGAGAAGAATTTTCATTTGCCAAAGATAAGATCGCTTTATTCCTTATTACCAATTATTGATTTGCTTTCGCAAATCTTGATTGCTGATTCCCTGACGACCGACTGATCGACGATCGACGACTGACAAAAGACAACTTAAGTTGTCTACGGTAATTCTCGTGAATTCAAACATGAAAAAAATTCTGTGGTAGAAATAGATATCGCAGTCAAGGAAAATCCTTTGATTTAAAATTGCTGGTCTGTTGCTAACAATAGACATGTCGAACGTCGTTCGTCAGCAAGGTTTGAACGAAGTGAAAACTGAGCCAGTCGTTCGTCAGCAAGATTGGAGCAAAGCGACAATCGAGCCGGTCGTTCGTCAGATTTCCACCTATAGCAGCTACATTTGCACAGATGCAAAGAAAACAGCGTTATTTTATTGAACTCGCCTATGACGGTAGCGCCTATCACGGCTGGCAACGACAGCCGCAATGCGTTACGGTGCAAGAAGTGGTGGAGGAAGGATTGTCTAAAATGTTGCGTTCCAAAGTGTATGTTACTGGAGCTGGTAGAACAGATACGGGTGTTCATGCGACCCAAATGTTTGCCCATTTTGACTGGGAGGGAGAACTAGACCATGAACAGCTGACCTATAGAATGAACCGCTGGATTGCAAAAGACATCAGCATTTTTGAAATACGTCCAGTATCTGAAAAAGCCCACGCACGATTTCATGCTACCCATAGATCTTATGAGTATCGATTTAATTTGCGTCCAGATGCGTTTAAAAATAAATCTACTTATATTCTTTATCGAATTCCTGATATCGAACGCATGCAGCAAGCTGCAAATGTGATGCTGGAGTATACCGATTTCGAATGTTTCTCGAGAACGAACACAGACGTAAAGACTTATCTTTGTGAGCTTAGCGAGGCGCGCTTTGAATTGAAGGGGTATGAACTGATCTTTCACATCACCGCTAATCGATTTCTACGCAATATGGTTCGTGCTATCGTGGGAACTTTACTAGAAATAGGATATGGAAAATTAGAAGTGAAGGACATGCACCGAATCATCACTTCTAAGGATAGAGGTAAGGCAGGTGCTAGCGCACCAGCGCAAGGGCTGTATCTGACTCGAGTGAAATACCCAGAAGAAATTTGGAATAATGAATAACATACTATTTCAAGAAGAACAGAAATTCAATCAGTGGTGGTTATATCTTATAGTCATAGGCACTATTGCGATTATAATAGCATGCGCGATCGCAGCAGTACAATCTATGGAGAGTCAAATAGAGGTAATTGCAGTAGTAGCAAGCTGTATTCTGGGAATTATTTTCATGTCCTCCATTTGGATTATGAAATTGAAAACATCGATTACTGAAGAGAAAATCCACATACACTATTATCCTTTTGTGAAAAGAGAATGGTTCTGGTCCGATCTAAAAACGGC
The DNA here is from genome assembly GCF_000831385.1 of Nonlabens marinus S1-08. Lineage (NCBI taxonomy): Bacteria > Pseudomonadati > Bacteroidota > Flavobacteriia > Flavobacteriales > Flavobacteriaceae > Nonlabens > Nonlabens marinus. The sequence goes on from NZ_AP014548.1 coordinate 1,640,601, forward strand.
TGAAGTTTTAGACTATGGTTTTGTAGGTGGTTGGGGAATTAGAATCTGGACTGGAATGGGAACTGTTTATAATGTTCGTGGGTCAAAAGGCTTGCATTTTAAGACAGGTGATAAAGAGTATGTCATCGGCACACAAAAAGAAGAAGAATTGCGGTCCAGTATCGCTCATTTGCTCAAATAAATTATGGCATCATCCACGGGTAACGCATTTAATATGTCGCTGTTTAAGCGACTGCTTTCTTATACAAAGCCTTATAAACTTACCTATTATTATGTCGCTTTAAGTGCCATTTTGCTAGCAATAGTTGCGCTAGGAATGCCTTATTTGATAAAGGTAGCGATTGATAATCACATTATACCTCAAGATTTTGAGGGTGTCAATACCATTTTAGGAATGGAGTATGGCGGTTTTACTGGCGTCATAATTTTGATGATGGTAGTGCTTGTCGCAGAAGTCCTTCTACAACTCAGCTTTATCTACTATGCCAACTGGCTAGGTCAACAAGTGATCCGAGACTTGAGAACCAGGTTGTTTGATCATATGCTGGGCTTCAAAATGAAGTATTTTGATCAAAGCGCTGTGGGAAAATTAGTGACGCGGGCGGTTAGTGACATTGAAACTATAGCGAGTATCTTTTCTGAGGGGCTTTTCATGATCATTTCTGACTTGCTCAAAATGATTGTTGTTCTTGGTTTTATGACCTATCAGAGCTGGCAATTAACTCTGATTGCATTGATTGTAATGCCGTTCATTTTATACGCAACTAGAGTATTTCAAAAGGCAATGAAGGTGGCGTTTGAGGAAGTTAGAAGTCAGGTAAGCAATCTCAATTCTTTTGTCCAAGAACGAGTGACTGGAATGAAAATCGTTCAAATTTTCAATCGGGAGAAAGTAGAATACGAGCAATTCAAGGAAATTAATAAAAAACACAGAACCGCCTGGGTAAAAACAGTGTGGTACAACAGTATCTTTTTCCCAATTGCCGAGATGGCTTCCAGCATCACCATAGGTCTTATCGTTTACATAGGTGTGGTAATGAACCTGGGTGTCGAGACAACAGCAGTTGATATAGGAGTCATCGTCATGTTTATTGATTTGTCTCAAAAACTTTTCCGTCCACTGCGTCAGATTGCTGATAAATTCAATACGCTTCAAATGGGAATGGTCGCTGCCAATCGTGTTTTTAAGATATTAGATACAGATGCCATTATCGAGGACAAAGGCACTAAAATCGCTTCTGACCTTAAGGGCGCTATAGAGTTCAAAAACGTGGATTTCGGTTATGTAGAAGATGAATTGGTATTAAAAAATCTAAGCTTTAAAGTGGAGCCAGGCCAGACCGTTGCTATAGTTGGTGCTACAGGTGCAGGTAAATCAACCATCATTAATTTGCTTTCCAGATTTTACGAGATCAATGCAGGAGAGATTATGGTGGATTCCGCTTCCGCGAAAGCGTACCAGCTAGAATCACTTCGCTCACAAATTGCTGTCGTGCTTCAAGACGTATTTCTGTTTGCAGATACCATTTTAAATAACATCACCCTTCAAAATCCAGACATAACCGAAGAGGATGTGATTGCTGCTGCTAAAAAAATTGGGGTTCATGAGTTTATCAATTCATTACCCAATGGCTACCAGTACAACGTAAAAGAGCGAGGTGTGATGTTGAGCTCTGGTCAACGTCAGTTGATTGCTTTTCTTAGAGCATACGTTTCTAATCCAAGTATACTAGTTCTAGACGAAGCTACCAGCTCTGTAGATGCCTACAGCGAGCAATTGATTCAAGATGCGACAGATATCATAACTAAAGACCGTACGTCCATTGTGATCGCTCACCGTCTTGCCACCATCAAAAAAGCCGATAAAATTATCGTCATGGATGCTGGTGAAATAGTCGAAATGGGAACCCATCAAGAATTACTGCAACAAGAAGGTGGGTATTATAAAAACCTATACGAGGTACAGTTCCAGCAGCAAGAAGTGGCTTAGGTTCCAAAATGATTTGCAAAAAAGCCTTTTACATCAAACCCCAATTTATCGGCAATTATCGCGGTTAAGAATGCAAGGAGAACTACAACCAAAAAGAGTAGAATGACCGATGCAATCAAAACAATTATGGAAATCAAACTTCTTAGAATAGTGGTTTGCCAATCCAAACGAAAGCACTGTTTATAGCTGTAAGCATTGTATACAAACATGATAGGAAAACTTGCTAAGCTCCAATAGGTAAATGCCTCTGGAGAAATTAGTAAGAGCAAAATACTAATTGGAATGGTAGCCAGAGTGATGTGGGCATAAGTGTATAGATAGAAAACAATATGCTCTGTATAATTGAAGTAACGCTTTCCCCAAAAAGTAATGCGACCGACAAGTGCTAAAAGAGGTATAGTTAACAAGGTCAATACACTAGTATAGTCCATCATGAAATCGGACATTCTTTTTTGACTTTCAAGGACCTTGGGATCGGCAGAGTTATCACCAGATGCGGATAATTGCTTTCCAAATTCTGCCATATATTCATCAAGAGATCCTGAACTGCGAACAATGAATATGTATATACCAGATGCAAAAATGACCAGCAATAGATAACGTATGGCATCCATGTAATAACCACGCCTTCCATTTATATACCCATTAATAACCTGCCCTGGTTTCGTGAATAGGTCCTTAAAAGTATGGGCAAACTTAGTATCCAATCCCAGATACATATCGCTGAAATCCATGCCTACTTGACGCATGGTGATTCTATTTTGAATCCATTTGGCACCACAACTCGCACAATGCGTGTGACCCGTGTATAACATGTGATCACAGTTTTTACAATGACGCTCCATTAAGCAAGGTGGGATTTGATTTTGTCAGACAAATCATCCATATCATCAAAACTTTCAAACTCACCATTGATGACTAGAGAGACTTGGCCAGTTTCTTCACTGACGATGATGGCAAGTGCATTACTGCGTTCCGTAAGTCCTAGTGCTGCTCTATGGCGCAAGCCAAAACGTTGTGGTATCTTCCTGTTATCAGACACCGGTAAAATAACTCGGGTAGCAGTGATTTTATTTCCTTCAATGATCATGGCTCCATCGTGCAAAGTGCTGTTTTTGTAAAAGATGCTTTGGATGATTGGGGCATTGACGAGAATATCCATAGTGTCACCACTATTCTTTAAGAAATCGAGAGATCCGTCGCGTTTTATGGCGATCAAGGCACCGGTTTTAGTAGCGCTCATGCGCTTGCATGCGGTTACAATCTCGTCTACAATATTGTTGTGATTATCTACATCTGCTTTAAAGATGCGCAGTTGTCGTAAAAACCGCCGTTTAGAGGTGAAGTTGGTAGAGCCTAACATCAATAAAAACCGCCGTATTTCTTGTTGAAATACCACGATCAGAGCAAAAACTCCAGCGCCAGTGAAAGCTCCCAGTGCTCGAGATAGCATTTCCATTTCTAGAAATACGGTAACCTGATAGATCAAATAAATGATCACGATACCTATAAAAATGTTGATCGCCGCCGTTCCTTTGACCAGTCTGTATAGATAAAAGATCAGCGATGCAAAAAGCACGATGTCAATCAGGTCAATAACTCTAAACTCAGGTAGCTCCATCACTCGTAAAAATAGGATTAATTTTCTTGAATCGCTTGGAACAACTGGATCACTTCCACAGCTTCTTTCACATCATGAACTCTCAGGATAGATGCGCCATTTTGTAAGCAAAGCATATGCAAGGCGCTCGTGCCATTGAGGGCTTTAGATGCATTAGTTCCTAGAGTTTTATAGATCATTGATTTACGGGAAACGCCAGCGAGAATAGGTACATCTTGAGATTTCAGCAATTCCATTTGTTTTAATAATTGAAAATTCTGAGCGGTAGTTTTAGCAAACCCAAATCCTGGGTCAATAATGATATCCTTAATGCCCGCAGCTCTAGCCGTGGCAATACGCTCTGCAAAATAAGAGTTCATCTGTATCAGTAAATTATCATAATTGGTTAGAGACTTCATGGTTTGCGGCGTCCCTCGCATGTGCATCATGATGTAAGGCACACTAGCTTTTCCTACAGTTTCTAATATTTTGGAGTCCAGTTTACCGGCGCTGATGTCATTCACGATGTCAATCCCGTGTTGTAATGCTGAGGCTATGACGCTTTCGCGAAAGCTATCACAACTCAACACCACCCCTTCAAAGGATTTTTTGATAAGGTCGATGACTGGAATAACACGCTGGAGTTCTTCTTCTACCGAAATATGCGTACCATCCGGCCGGCTGCTGTAACCACCCACATCAATAAAGGCAGCGCCATCCCTCAACATTTGATCTACCTGCTTTAAAATCGCAGCGTCTGATTTCAGTTTACCACCATCATAAAAAGAATCTGGAGTAGCATTCACAATTCCCATCACGCGAGGTGTAGAGAGATCGATGAGGTTTCCAGAGCAATTAATCGTGGACATAAGTGGTAGATATCGTAATTTGTGACCGAAATTTACGCCAAAATATACAGTTCTCATGTCCACCACCAGCCAGCAATATGACGAAGTGATCGCTACCTGCCGCAACTTGTTCATCAATAAAATGACCGATTATGGTAGTGCCTGGCGCATCTTGAGACTGCCATCGCTTACAGATCAGATCTTTATAAAAGCACAGCGCATACGTGGCCTACAAACTCTAGCCGAATCAAAAGTCGATGAAGGTCAAGAAAGCGAATTCATAGGCATTATCAATTATTCCATCATGGCATTGATCCAATTGGAAAAAGGAATCGTAGAGCAGCCCGACTTGAATGTAGAACAAGCCACAAAATTATACGACCAGCAAGTGGCCATCACAAAACAATTGATGATGGACAAAAATCACGATTATGGTGAAGCCTGGAGAGACATGCGCGTAAGTTCGTTAACTGATTTGATCTTACAAAAATTATTGCGCGTCAAGCAAATTGAGGACAACGCTGGTAAAACTATTGTCTCAGAAGGACTGGATGCGAACTATAAGGATATGATCAATTATGCGGTTTTTGCGATGATTCATCTTTCTTAGATTTCAATTCTAATGTCTATTATTTTGTCATCCTTAATTCGGTTCAGGATCTGCTGGATACGGAAGTGAGAAATTTGTTTGTCTGATATCAATCGGGTGATAAATTTTGCTAATCAAAACCTTCAAAACTCGAATCCTATAGATGCTGAAATGAATTCAGCATGACAAATACTAAATAATGCTAAGCAGTTTTCCACTTAATCCCACAACCCACACTAGGTTTCTGGTTTTTTGAAACTTCCTTATTTCCTTCTAAAGCATCAATCGCCTCGCGTATGGACCTTCCTGTTAGTGGAATACCGTTTTTAGGTCTGGAATCGTCCAGCTGGCCGCGGTAGATCAATTTATCTTCGCTGTCAAATAAGTAAAAGTCTGGAGTGCAGGCGGCATCATAAGCTTTAGCGACTTCTTGAGTGGGATCGTACAGGTAAGGAAATGGATACGCATTTTTAAAAGCTACTTGCTGCATTTGTTGTGGGCCGTCTTGTGGGTAATTTTCCACATCATTGCTAGAAATCGCAACAAAGCCAAAGCCTGTTGCCCGGTAATCGTTCGCCAGTCGTACCAATTCTGGATTGACATGGATCACAAATGGGCAGTGGTTGCAAATAAATATCACTAAAGTTCCTTTCTTTCCTCTTACGTCATCAAAAGTTTTTAATTCTTCAGACACGGTGTCTAGCAAATTGAAGTTGGGAGCTTTAGTTCCTAAAGGCAACATGGTGGATGGGGTAAGGGCCATAATTATTTTAATATTCAAAAATACAAATGCATGAACGCATCACCTCATTCGTCTCGTTTTCTTACTAATAGTAACGCGAGTATGTATTAAAGTTTTGAAAAGCATGCCCTAAACGCTGCTTTCCTTTCTTAATTTTAAATAAAACGACCAATTATGACCGATTTTAAAAACGGATACGATACGTTATCTCAAGCTATAGAAGATTTACAATCCATGGGATATACCATCGATTACGACCTCGTAGAAGATGGATTGGAATCCAAAAATTTGAAAAAGAAATGGAAAGCAGAAGAACTCGAAGTGGTAAAATTCTACCGCTTTGAAGGTGTTTCTGACCCAGCAGACAACACCATACTGTATGTTATTGAAAGCAACGATGGCAATAAAGGCTTACTCGTGGATGCGTATGGTGCAGACGTGTATATCTCACCAAAAATGATTGAAAAACTAAGAATGAATGACCAATAATCTTTCTTGGGAGGAATTTACCAAAGTAGATATGCGCGTCGGCACTATTGTCGACGCGCAGTCATTTCCAGAGGCCAGGCGACCCGCTTATAAATTGACAATCGATTTCGGTAATGAGCTGGGCATCCGTAAAACAAGCGCTCAAATCACAGATCATTACAACCTCGAAGATTTAATAGGCAAGCAAATCATCGCTGTAGTTAACTTTCCTAAAAAACAGATTGCCAATTTCATGAGTGAGTGCCTGGTGCTGGGCTCCGTGGATAGCGAGAAGAGAGTGATCTTATTGCAACCAGATCAACAAGCTGTTAATGGTGATCGAGTAGGTTGATGTTTTCGCTTTCGCGAAAGCGAAAAAATAATAAAGCCGCTTTCAAAACTTTAGAAAGCGGCTTTACTATATCAAAATAGTGCTGTAGGTCGTTTACATCGCCTTCCCGAAGAAGATCGCATTCATCAATAACTTATTAGTTCCATACCAAAAAGCACGGAAGTTGGTGTTGTCAGTAAATCCTATTACTTCACCACGTCCATAGCTGTTGTGCTGAAAAGGCACTGTATTCTTGATCGCTTCCAGATTGATTTTAGAACTGTAACCTGCCATCAATGGCTCGTCAGTATATCGGATTGGATTTTTGTAGGAAGTACTATCTGCCTCAATAAACAAGGTGGAGTTTCTGAACATGGCCAATTGATCATCCTTGTAACCAAAGGCAATGGGGTGGGAACGATCTAACTTGGTTTCAAATATAGATCCGCCAATGACTTGGGCGCCATTGAAATCGCCACGCTGTTCAAAAGTGACATTAGTAGCAGGATTCTTAGTGGATTTGAACGTCATAGGTAACAGTTTCTCGCTAGACATCCAGCGCAAGGCATTCCCATAACCTATTAAAGTACCTCCAGCACGCGTCCAGGTTTTCAAACTTTCCACCACATTTTTATCTGGACTACCGTAAGTGCTAGGTACAATGATAGTATTGTAATTGGATAAATCTGCTCGCGCCATGCGATCTAATTCGATTTTAGTAATCGTAATATCGTACCGCTGATCCATCAAATGCCATATTTCGCCAGCATCATAAGGGTCAATGCCATCGCCTATCACAAGAGCAATTTTAGGATTGTCTAGTGGCACAAAAGAATTAGAACCCAAATCGATTCCTACGGTAGAACCCGTATCGACAGGATCAATTACTACATTAGTTTCTTGTAAGTGTTGGTTCAATCGGTCTCTTAATGCAGTACTAGAAATAGGTTGTCTGGATACCGGTATCATGATGGTTCCATAATCGTAAGACTTACCATTCAACTCGAAAGGTTGCATGGCAACCTTAGCAATGATGTCATCTTTTAAAAGGTCGTTTAGAACCTTAGGAGACATGTATTCATTCCATTCCATCAAGTAAGCGTAATCTGATTGAGCCAAATTACGAGTGTCTGTCCCAGATTTCTGAATTTTCAATTGTTCGCCATCCATTGTGTAGGTAACAGGAGTGCCGCTCACGCTTGAACCTGCATTCATGGAGTAATCTAAATCAAAAGCTAAAGGGAAAGTCCAGGCGCTGATGTCATAGAAAAGACTGTCTGTAAAAGTGGTGGTCTTTTGAAATAAGGCATTGATCAATCGGCTTTTTTTCTGTGCGGTTGGGATCAAATAGGCGTTACCTTTTTTATATTCCTTACCATCTACTTTTACATCTTTGTTGAGTTCCTTAAGCTCAATCTCGTGTCTCAATAATACTTCAGCAAAGGCGTCTGTCTTGCCAGCATCTTTTGAATCACCAAAGATGATTGTAGCATTCTTTGCTTCTTTGGCGGCATTAGCATAAAACTTGGTTTGGTAATCAAGGATTGTCTCTCTCATCCCATTTGCTGCTGCGAGAGTGCTGAGTGCTGCTGTAAACTGGTTGCGGATAGTAAACGGAAAAGTCAATACTCCATTTACGGATTCCTGAGCATGACCTCGAGAGCTTGCTTGTTCAAAAAGTATCCCGATACCTCCATTCACATCAGGAAACGTAGAGCCTTTCCCATAATAGAAATCGTCAAAACTTTCTTCCGTATAATAAAACGAACCGATTTTATCAAAGGCTGCCGCATGGTATTTCCCGATTTCCTTGGTCAAATCCTGATTCATTTGTGGTGTTAAAGGGTTGGTTCTGGAAGGAATTCCAGGTTGGAAAAAGAAGCTGGAATTGGTTCCCATCTCGTGGTGATCTGTCAAAATATTAGGCATCCACTTGTTGAAACTAGCTATACGGGCTCTAGATTCCGGAAGTTGTACCGGTAACCAGTCGCGATTCATGTCAAACCAATAGTGGTTTGTACGACCACCAGGCCATACTTCATCATACTCACGATCATTTCCATCAATCGTCACGTTCTCACTTTTATGCTGGTTTACCCAACCTGCAAAACGTTGCAAACCGTCAGGGTTGAAACTAGGATCTAACAAGATCACTGTGTTTTTTAATTGTTCTTCCACTTGTGGGCCTTGTGCAGCGGCTAAATAGTAGGCGTACAACAAGGCAGCGTTGGAGCCACTTGGCTCATTCCCGTGAATGGAAAATCCTTGATAGATTACGATGGGAGCATCAGCACTAGAACCAATACCATCGATGCGATCTTGATGTGCTTTGCGTATGCTTTCTAGATTGTTTTGATTGCTAGAAGATGTTATGGTAAGCAACAACAAGGGGCGATCCTCATAGGTTTTTCCACGATTTTCTATGGTGATGCGATCGCTAGCACCTGCTAGAGCCATCATGTATTGGGCAAGTTTGTCGTGGGTGACGTGCCATTTTCCCGGTACGTATCCTATGATTTCTTCAGGGGTTGGGATATCTGGATTGTAAGTTACATCACTGGGCAAGTAGTAATCCATTTGTGGATCTATGGTTACTTGTGCGGTCATCGCTTTCGCGAAAGCGAAAAAAACAAATAGTAATAGGTAGCAATTCTTCATGTGAGGAGGTTTGGGTATTGAAAAGCAAAAAGCCTTTCACTGGGAAAGGCTTTTTGTAATTATAGTATGTTTCTAAATATCGTCGAAATCCACGTTAGTAAAACTTGCTGGATGATTAGGCTCTGTAGCATTATCTGCTGCGTCTACAGCTGGCTCGTCTTTCTTAAAGTCGGACTGGTGACGCTCTGAAATAACTTCATCTCCTTTTTTATCGATGATGTAATCGGTTACTTCTTTAAGGGTCTCGCCAAATTCTGCAAAGTCTTCTTTGTATAAGTAGATTTTGTGTTTTTTGAAGTGGAAGCTACCGTCATCATTAGTAAACTTTTTACTTTCTGTAATTGTAAGGTAGTAGTCGTCTGCCTTTGTGGAACGTACGTCAAAAAAATAAGTGCGTCTTCCTGCTCGAACTACTTTGGAATAAATCTCTTCCTGCTCTTGATAATCTCTATCGCTCATGATTTGTTATTGGGTTAGTAAGCACTCAAAAATAGGAAAAAACTATAAAAGCACCCCTTATATTCTTTCTTACTGTTCTAGCATTTGGTTTGCATACAGATCTGCATAGTAACCACCTGCTTCTAACAAGGAGTGGTGATTTCCACTTTCAATGATTTTACCATCGTCTAGAACAATGATTTGATCTGCATTTTTAGCTGAACTAACTCTATGACTAACAATTATTGTGGTAGTGTCCTGAGTTACTTTTTTAAGGTTGTTCAATATTTGCTCCTCTGTTTCTGTATCCACAGCGCTCAAGCAATCGTCGAATAGCAAAATGTTAGGCGTTTTGATAATAGCCCTTGCTATGGACATTCGTTGCTTTTGCCCACCGCTCAATGTGATCCCACGTTCTCCTAACACTGTCTGATAGCCTAGTGTAAAATTCTTGATGTTCTTGTGAACTACTGCATTTTTAGCTGCTGCTTCAATTTCCTCTTCACTTGCATCTTTTTTTCCAAAAGCAATATTGTTCCCTATCGTATCAGAGAATAAAAAGGCATCTTGAGGAACATAACCTATAGCTTTACGCAAATCATCCAAATTTAAATCCCGTATAGGAGTCCCATCTATTTCAATCACACCGTTAGTTACATCGTAAAGCCTACCAATCAACTCTAGAATAGTAGATTTACCACTACCTGTTTTTCCAAGGATAGCTAGCGTTTGTCCAGCTTTTATTTTAAAAGATAAATCTTTAAGAGCGTGAATGTCTGTGTCATCATAAACTAGGTTGACATTTTTAAACTCGATACTCCCAGCAACCGGAGTCGTTTCTTCTACAAGATTTTGAATTTGAGGCTCAATGTCTAAGAATTGATTGATTCTCTTTTGGGAAGCCTCTGCTTGCTGGATCATGTTAGTTACCCATCCTACAATAGCAACGGGCCAGGTCAACATATTTACATAAATCAAAAACTCTGGGATTGTTCCTACTTCAATTTCTCCAGCGATCACCTGACGACCACCTATGTAAATCACTAAAATGTTACTCAAGCCTATTAACAATACCATCAATGGAAAAAACAATGCTTGCACTCGCGCTAGATCAATGTTTTTGTTTTTACTATCGTTAGCCACCTGCTCAAATTGGGCATTCATTTGTGGCGCTAGATTGTATGCCTTAATAACGGAAATGCCGCTGAAAGCTTCTTGTGAAATGGTGTTGAGGTTGGATAGATATTGTTGCACCAGTGTAGAACGCTTGTGTATTTCTCTACTCACCACATAAATCGCAACAGATAAAAAAGGAAGAGGTACCAGCGTGTAAAAGGCTAGGGTTGGAGCAGTATTGATCATCGCCGGTACAATAACGGCAAATAAAGTAATCATGTTAATGCCGTACATGATGGCTGGCCCCATGTACATACGAACCTTGGACACATCTTCACTTATGCGATTCATAAGATCCCCAGTCCTATTTTGTTTATAGAAACTAAGCGAGAGACGTTGGTATTGTTGATAAATGATGTTTTTGAGATCGTATTCCAAATGACGAGATACAACAATAATCAATTGCCTCATGATAAAGGTCAATCCGGCTGCCAGCAAAGTAGATCCAATTATTATCGCTATGTATAAAAGCAAATCAGACTCTACCGCATCAAGGTCAGTTCGCTCGCCCTGGCCATAAGCGTTTAGCAGATTAATGATTTTACCCACATACTTAGGGAGTAAAAGAGAAAGTATGCGAGAAGCAATAGTGACGATGACACCTCCTATAATTTGCCATTTATACCTGGCAAACAGCTTATTGAGCTTTTTTAATTCTTTCATAGATATTGAGGGAACACTGATATTAAAGTTGTCTATAGGTTTTCTATTGAGTCATTGTCATTAACCTAAATCATGCTACTTTTGCACGTTTTTTAAGCCTAAAAAAGGCTGTAATTATTTTCACATGTCTAAAGATTATACGACTCTAGAACAAATCATCAATCAGGATCCGGTTTTCGGACAACTGTCATTCAACGACCATGAACAGGTCGTTTTTTGCAACGACAAAGATACAGGATTGAAGGCCATTATCGGTATCCATAATACGGTATTGGGACCTGCATTGGGTGGAACCCGTATGTGGAATTATGGCAACGAGTGGTCAGCACTAAACGATGCCTTGCGTTTATCAAGAGGAATGACCTACAAAAGTGCTATCACTGGATTGAACCTAGGTGGAGGAAAAGCGGTAATAATAGGCGATGCCAAGACCCAAAAAACTCCGGAAATGATGCGCAAATTCGGTGAATTTGTGCACAGCTTAAGTGGTAAATACATCACTGCAGAGGATGTAGGAATGACTACTGAAGATATGGATACTGTGCGCGAGATAACTCCTTATGTCACTGGAATATCTGAGAGTAAAGGTGGTGCAGGAAATCCATCCCCTATTACAGCTTACGGTGTTTTTAATGGCATGAAGGCCGCTGCTAAATATAAGTTTGGTAGCGATGTGCTGGAGGATAAAGTCATTTTTGTAGAAGGAATAGGGAATGTAGGAGAAGCTTTGGTAGAGTACCTTACTCAAGAAGGAGCAAAAGTCACAATTGCCGATATCAATCGAGAGCGATTAGAAGAAGTACGTGACAAGTACGGTGCTACCATTTATGAAGGTGCTGATCTTCATGCAGAGCCTATGGATATCTATGCGCCGTGTGCGCTGGGTGCTACCATCAATGACAACACCATTACAAAATTACAGGCCAGCATCATCGCTGGTGCAGCTAATAATCAATTGGCAGACGAGAACAAACACGGCATGTTGTTGCAACAGCGCGGTATCGTTTACGCTCCAGATTTCTTGATTAATGCGGGTGGAATTATCAATGTGTATGCCGAGTTGGAAGGTTATGACCGTGCAGAGATCATGCGCAAAACTGAAAATATTTACACTACTACGATCGAGATATTAAATAAAGCAGAGCAAAACAGGATTACAACGCATTCCGCAGCCTTGCAGATCGCTCAGGCGAGAATCGATGCAAGACGTGCAGAACAGCAAGGTTAATCCGCATTTATAAAGTATTTTTGCCGTCCCATAATTCTAGTGTGGTGTTGTGGGACTTATAATAATTACGCTTTCGCGAAAGCTGACTCAACAACAGCCCGCGTTGCACCTAGAAAAATCGTTCTTATGCTTACCCGTCGACATTTGCGCATCAAGGTCATGCAAGCCGTTTTTGCTTTTCAAAAGCAACGACCTGATGAACTCAAGGATCTGGAGAAATTCCTCAATACGAGCATGACGCAAACTTTTGTACTATTTCTTTATATGGTGCAACTGTTGATTGAGATTCACAAACTAGCAGAACAGCGCCACAAACTAGCAACAGAGCGCTTTACAGGATCTGATGCGGTTAAAAACCCCAGTCGCGCGCTTATTGAGAACAAAGTATTGGTAGAACTTTCTAAAAGTCCAGCTATTAAGGAAGCCTTGAGGAAACGCAAGTTGGACCCTTGGCATTTAGATAGCGCTTATGTAGAGCGACTTTATGAAAAAATCATCATGAGCAAAGAATTTGTGGTGTATGCTAGCCAGGAAAATGAGTCTATTAAAAAGGATCAATCCTTTATCAACACGATCTTTTCAGAGATCATTGCGCCTAGCGATGAGTTGATGGATTACCTAGAAGATGCTAATATTACTTGGACAGATGATTACCCACTTGTAAATACGGAAATGATCAAGTTCATACGTAAAGTAAAAGTGGATAAAGAGATCAAGTTGCCTGAACTGGTAAAAGATCCAGATGATATCAAATTTGCCATGGATCTTTTTAGAAGAACCGTGCTCAACATGGATGAGCTATGGGCGAGAGTGGACGGTAAAACACCTAACTGGGATAGTGAGCGTATCGCTCAAATCGACAGTGTATTAATCATGATGGCACAATGCGAATTTTTGTATTTCCCTAGCATTCCAGTAAAAGCATCATTAAACGAGTATTTGGAAATCTCTAAAGACTACAGCTCTCCTAAGAGCAGCGTTTTCATTAACGGTATACTGGATAATTTACTCAAGCAATTCCAGCAAGAAGATATGATCAATAAAATCGGACGTGGTACGTTATAGATAAAGGATTTACATTGCCAACAAAGTGCTTTTTATTACCTTTGAGGCGCTTAAAAATTTAAGAAAATGAAAAAAATTGTTTTAATTTTTGCAGCAGTAGCTGCGATGTCACTAACAAGTTGTAACGAGAATGCTTCTGCTAAAATTGACGAGGCAAACTTAACTGCTGCGGCTAATCGTGAGTCTGTAAAGGCTGATTTCCCAGTAATGACTTTTAACGAGCCAGAATATGATTTTGGAACGGTCACTGAAGGTACTGTAGTAGAGAAGGAATACACATTCAAAAACACAGGAAACTCTCCTTTGATCATCGTAAACGCAAAAGGTAGCTGTGGTTGTACGGTTCCTACATGGACTAAAGAGCCAGTGGCACCAGGAGAAGAAGGAACTATGCTAGTAAAATTCAATACTAGTGGTAAGCCAGATGCTCAAAGCAAAACGGTGACTATCAAAACCAATACGGAAGCTGGTCAAGAAATGATCGTCATTAAGGGTTATGTATCTCCTAAAGGTGGAGCTACTCCTAACGCCTAATTTGTCATTATGGATATGAATCAGATTATAGGGTTTGCACCTTATATACTTATCGTGATTGTTTTTTATTTCTTGATCATTAGGCCACAGTCTAAAAGAAGAAAAGAAGAAAAACAATTTGCAGAGTCATTGAAAGTAGGAGACCGTGTGATTATGTCTAGCGGTATTCACGGCAAAGTGAATCAAATCAATGCCGATAAAGGAACGGTGATGGTTGAAACAGGAGCTGGTAAAATGCTCTTTGAGCGATCTGCAGTTTCAGTAGAGCTCACTAAGAAATTAAATACTCCAGACGAGAAAAAGTAATCGTCTAAAATTTACCAGAAAGCCCTTGAGAAATCAAGGGCTTTTTTATTTGGCAAATTCTGTCAACTCAGTTCGAATAGGAAGCGCACATGCCGTTGATAGACTTCCAATCCTCACCTTCGGCAGTTTTTTTCAAAATTGCGTTGCGATGCTCTAATAATTGACTCATATATTTTTTGAGAAAAAGCGAGTCGGCTATTTTCCCTATAATCCCCAATGGCGAGTCGTAATCAAAAACATCTTTCATAATCATTGTACCATTGCTGGAGGAGATAAAATGATGTTCATGTCTAAATCTTTTAAATGCTCCAGACACCATCTCGTCTGCAAAAAAGTGATGTGGTTGAACCTCTGTAATCAGACTGGTCAATTGTTGCTTGATACCAAAATGCGTCGCTTGCCAAGTAACCGTTTCACCTTCCTCCACCAGCCCGGTAATTCTACCTGCGATGGCTTTTTCATAAGTGTGTTTTAGCGAATTTTGATGAAGATCTATACTTCGAGCCAGATCAAAAACTAATTCAATTGGTGCTTCAACATGAGTTTCTAGAACGATCTTTGGCATTTGCTTTTTTATAAAGATACTAGGAACGGTAGTTATGAGAATCTAGAAGTCATGGTATTCTTGAGAGAAATGAATGAAGCAGTATATCCTAACTATCCAGACACACAAACCATAGTAGAGGAGAGTACCAGCTTTCCCAAGGTTAGCAAATTTACCTCCATGACCTATACGTTTACAGATAATTTCATGTTGCCCTTATCGCATGATGAGGTGGTTTATGGAAAAAGTTCCATTATAGGTAGAATGCCAGGCGATTCTTGGCAAAAGTTTGCCAACCTGCGATTTTTATATACTTCTATGTTTACGCATCTGGGTGGTAATTTGCTGATGATGGGATCAGAATTTGGCCAGCATGAAGAGTGGAAATCAATGGCAGCCTAGACTGGCACCTGACAGAGCTTGCTGATCATAAGGGAATCATAGCCACCATTACTGACTTGAATAAGTTGAACAAGAAGAGTCTGCACTACATGAGTTGCAATTTGCTGTGGCAGGTTTTGAATGGATCTCTCATGAAGATGCAGCGAATAGCGTGATCAGTTATTTGCGTAAAGGAAAAAGATTCTAAAGTAGTCGTCGTTTGCAACATGACACGAGTACCGCGAGAAAACTACAGCATAGGATTGCCAGAAGCAGGCAATTACAAATTGCTTTTCAAAAGCAATACCACTGAATATGGCGCTAGTGATTTTAAGGTGAAAAAATCATTTTCTGCTCAAAAAGAAAATTGGCAATACCACAATCAATGCGTGGAATTGGATTTGCCGCCTTTGGAGGGGGAATCACATTTAATTAGTAAATTTAAAACTCATGAAATTTTTGCTATTCATAACCATATTACTTTTTGCGTCAACTGCTTCGGCTCAAATGAGTTCATCAGAACTTTTAGAGGAGGTACTTAATCAACTGGAGATTAAGGTAGAAAATGTAGAGATGCGATTTCTGTCTGAAATGGTTATTTCTGACTCGGAAGCTATTCTTGTTTTTCCGGAAATAGCAGAACAAGGAGAGCAATATGCTATTTACCATTCGCATGTACTCATTGTTGATAGAAACGATGGATCTATAAAATCAAGGTTTTCAAGAAAAGAGGAATGGTTTAGTGATGCTATAGGTATTGAAGCTATAGAAATTTTGTTTGAACCCTATCAAATATCAAACGAATACAAGGTTTTTGGAATTCTAATTGACTATTATGTCCAAAGTAGAGCAAATCCATATTCTTCTAAAAACCTAAGTTTATTTATAATTAAAGAAGATACGCTGGAGCGAGTTTTGAACGATTATATAATTTATCAGTACAGAGGAGAAACAAATGGAACGGGAGATGGAGAGTTCGAAGAGATCATTGGAGCGATTGAAACTATTAAGTCTAACCAAACTCTCGATAATCTACAGATTATTAAAACTATGCGAAAAATAGAATTTGTGGATGGAGTGGAAGAGGTTACTGAAACATCGGAAAGCACAGAGGTATTGACATTTAAAAATGGTCAGTACGTTCAATCCAACTAACTAGCAGAGACTTGAAATCAATTTTAATTGCCACGTAAAATTTAGATAAAATCTGGAATGGTAATTTTCACATCGATCTTGCTATAAACTTCAATCAAGTTAAACTTCCCACAAGCTTGCTACTTAGGCTGTATAGATCCTTTATCTTAATAAAAAAGATAAAGACATGAAAAACTTAGGATTATTAGCCACATTACATGCCAAACCAGAACAGGCAGAAACTGTAAAAAACTTTATTAAAGGAGCCGTTGATCTTGCTAAAAAGGAGGAGAAGACTTTGACATGGTACAGTTTTCAGATTGACACGACCACTTTTGGAATCTTTGATTCGTTTGAAGATGAATCTGGCAGAGAGGCACACTTGAACGGAGAGATCGCCAAAGCCTTAATGGGGAAAGCAGATGAACTTTTGACTCAAGCTCCAGATATTAAGAAGATCGACATACTTTCTGCAAAGTAGAAAAGCACAAGTAACGATCAAAATTTACTCCAAAAACAAAAAGAAGCTATGAATATCACATTAAAACAAGCCCAAGCCGTTATTGAAAAAGCAATGGCTAAAGCTAAAGAACTGAATACTAAAATGAACATCTGTGTTGTTGACGCAGGAGCAAATCAGGTCGCATTTGTCCGCATGGATGGTGCCTGGTTAGGAAGTGCAGATATTGCATTGAAAAAGGCCAAAACTGCAAGATTCTTTGACATGCCATCTGGCGAGATAGGAAAATTGTCACAACCAGGAGAATCACTGTTTAATATTGAGCATTCCAACGGTGGTTTAATTTCTTTCCCAGGAGGAATTCCCATGACAGATAAAGATGGAACCATCATCGGCGCGGTAGGCGTTAGTGGTAGCTCTGTAGAGAATGACCATGAGGTGGCAGCAGCAGGAGCTTCAGCTATTTAATTTAACGACTCTTCTAACTATAAAAGCCCTCCTAATTTAGGAGGGCTTTTGAGTTATTGAATTTTCGAGTCTTGCCTTAATTCAATTGGGTTTCACCCACTGCTGTTACTTGTCCCACGGTTACTTGAACATCAGCAATGGTAGCTGTTTGAAGACCAGCTGTAGCATCAGGCTCTAATGTTACCGTGTAGGTTCCTTCAGGAACTCCACTCAATCTATATTCACCTAATGAATTGGTAAAGGTAGAAATGGTATTGACACCATCTGTTGCTGTGACCAGGGTTTGTACGGTAGTAGGAACAACAGTACCGGAAATGGCACCAGTTTGAGCTACCAATTCCGTTCTAATCACGGGCTTTAAAGAGTATCCTCCATTGCCTTGTTGAACAATAGATTTGTCCGCATCAAAATCAAGGATGAACTCATAAAAAATCCCGCCTTCTAGATCTTGGTTGACATTCAATTTCAGTCCAGATTGTTGAGCGCTAGGAGTGGAAAGCGGGAACGTCTGACCATCAACTACAACCGTATTGTCATCGCCCAATACAAGTCTTATTTGGCTGATTCTTCCTGCTGGAATTTCATCATCTGCTAGAATGACGCTGGCGCCACCTGTTAATTCTAATAGGTCATAAACACCTGTGTTGACAGCTCCTATCTCGACTTCTTCATCGCCATCATCATTATACTTAATCATGACATCCTGAATGTCAATAAAAACATTGTCATAATCACCAGGAGCATCCACAAGTCGAATGCTTACCCGGGCGGGTTGTGTACTGTCATCGCTATCGCTACAGGAAAATAGAGATACCGTTAGAATGGTACACATCAAAATACTTAGGTACTTTTTCATAATTAGGGTTTTAGGTTATTTTAGGGTTACACTATTCAACGAATATATTTTTTTCTTGTTGCTCAAACCCCATTTTTAACCTTGATTACAGAAGGTATTAACAAAGATTTGCGACCTGTTTTTATGGACTAAACCAGTGAAACATTACTCCTAACGAGAGGTCTCAGCTGCTTCAAAATATCATTGAAATGAAGAAAGTGTAATTAAGAATACAGATGAACTGCCCGCCTGGAACCTGAAAAGAGCTGTTCAATTTTCTCAACAGTTTGCAATTAAACCAGTAACAACCTCTATCAAGGATAATCTATCAACCCTAGGTTTTCTTAATTAAAAATCAAAACCAAGTCAGAGCGCGTTAATCTTTATAAAATTTAGTTTTTTGTAAGAATAATAAACAGGTCACTCTTTTATATTAAACGAAAATACATACCATGAACTATTTAAAAACATTACTCTTAATTGCTGTCGCCACCGGAATCTACAGCTGTGGTCCAGCAGTTACGACCACTAAGCCGACTAATGACAGTCTTAAGAAATATTCCACATTTGCTTATTTACCTAATGCAGCTATTGACATGCCTGAAAATTCTTTTAGCGCAGATAGTGTGAATGCTATGGTATTGCAACAGGTTAATGATAAAATGATGGATGCAGGATATGAACTAGACCGATCGAATCCTGATTTATTGGTTTTAGTGAGTACTAAAGTAAACCAACAAACTGAAACTGATACGGATCCAGTATATGCTAGATATGGGTTTTACAACCGTCCTGGATTAAATGTAAACCCTTATTATAATAATTATTACTACCGTGGATATTCTACCTACCCAACAGTGGTGGGATATGATACAGATACCTACCAGTATAAGGATGGAACTCTGATTGTCCAATTAGTTGATCGTGAGTCTCGTGAGACCGTATGGAAAGGCATCAGCAGTACTAGTATTTATGATAGTAGTACTACCGTCGCCTTAACTAATTTGGTGAATGCTATTTTCGAGGAATACCCCTTGATGAATAATTAATTACAATCATATCAAAAAGTAGAGACCGATTCAAATCGGTCTTTTTTTGTTTGTATTAATGTGTATGGTTGTTTCGCTTTCGCGAAAGCGAACTTGCCTCAACATTTTCGTTTTTCCAGGTTGCGCGTTGATTAAGATGTGGTGTGGATCTTCCAGCAAGCTTCCTTGATGAAACCAGATGGCACAGTGATTTTTGAAAGCTGCCAATCCAACAATGTTTTTGCCATTGCTCGTATAGCAAGGTGCTCCCCATTTTATTTCTTCTTTCAATGATAGATTGCTGAGAAGATCTGCAACAGACTATAGTTGTGACTCCCATTTTACGTGAAGCTCTATATATGCTCTAGTTGTACTGACTTTTGCTTTCATGATGTCGTTAAAAATATGTTTATTCCGTCAGAATTAAGAAAAGAGGGTTTTTGAATGGATTACTTTGAGCAAAATTTTAGATAATGCTAACACTATTACAAGACGTACTTGAACAAAAACCTGATGTTGAAGGAGAGATCGATGTCAATCCAGGGAATTTTATTGAGAAAATAGATACTTGGTTAGATGGTTTCGTAAGGATTTTACCTAACGTTCTTATCGCTATAGGTCTATTCATAGCCATTCTTTACTTGGCCGGTTGGATAGGTGGAGTAGTGCGCAAACAATTAAGGAATAGAAATAGATCCAATTTTGGGGAAGTTCTGGGAAGTTTTACCAAATGGATTCTGGTCATATTTGGTTTTGCAGTATGTATAACGATTATTGCGCCCAGCCTCAGTTTTGGTGACTTGATTGGTGGATTGGGCGTGAGTAGTGTTGCCATAGGGTTTGCTTTTCAAGATATTCTTCAAAACTGGCTTGCAGGTATTTTGATCTTGACTCGTCAACCTTTTAGAATAGGAGATGAGATTGAGGTTAATGGAATGAAAGGTCGCGTGGATCGCATTGAAACCCGTGCCACAGTGATTACTACCTATGATGGTATCGACATTGTCGTTCCTAACAATGATATTTATACTAACGCGGTGAAAGTCATAACCGCTCATAATTATGTAAGGTCTCAATATGATCTAGGATTGGGTTATGATCAGCCTTATGAAAAAGCTGTGAAAATCATACGCGAGACACTGCAAAGTATAGAAGGAATTGCACAGGATAAACCTATAGATATTCTCAACTGGGATCAAGCCGATAGCTGGCTAACGATTCGTATGCGTTGGTGGACAGACTCAAAACGCGGCAATGTGGTAAAAACCTTTAGCGAGGTCATTGTCAAAACGCAACATACGCTGGATGATGAGGGCATAAATTTACCGTTCCCAACAATGGTACAAGTGCGAGATGCGCATGATGTAAAAGAAGCCCAAAAACGAGCGGATCGTAAAAATGCCGATGTCATCAAAGATGATGAAAACCAGCAAAAAGAAAAGTCAAAGAAAAAAGAACAGGAGGACTACACTGATAAAAATGCAGATAAAGTGAGTACCAAGCAGGCACTGGACAAGGAAGACCGAGAAGGCGACTCCAAGTACACAGAATAATCTATTTTCTTTTAATACATAAAAAACGAGCCCTAGGGCTCGTTTTTCTTATTGACTCAAATTATAATTTCTAAAATCTCCACCCGAAGTTGACACCGCCACGGCCGGTTACTTCTGGTAATTCATAGTCTGCTGGATCATCTGCTAGACCTAAGTTGCGACCTATCCCGAAACCAACATCGATCAAGAAACCACTGTCGCTCACCCATTTCCAGCCTATACCCACTCCTAATGCTACATCAAAATAATTTTCTGTGACTTCAGAACTATTAGATTCTGAAGCAAAAACGAAGTAGGAATCCTCAAAGGAATGTGCTTTTAAAAATCCTTCACCATAGAATCCCTTTGCGCCATAATCTTCTTTTGAGAAAAAATACTGCCTGTAGTAAGGAGTAATGCTGAAGGTTTCAACATAGTCAATGTCTTCGCTATCCATGATTCCAATATTGAGGTCTACTCCAACACCAGAGTGTCGGCCTAAAACATATTCATAACGCGGATTGATCCCCAAACCTGCAATAGCAGCGACAACATCAAGGCTTACCTCGTGTTTCTTAACCTCATTAAAGGAATCAAGTCGTTTTTGACTGTCAGTTAAGTCTTCTTCTTGCGCAAAAGCTGCGGTTGATGTGAATAGCACGAGAAGTGCAAGGAATGTATTTTTCATGGATTGGTTTTATACTGCTAAGATGCAAAAAAAATAGAAACGTTGCGTTTTGATGTTTTAAAATGCTTTTATCTAGCAATAGCTACCAATTCCGCAATACGAACGATCACCTTACTGGCAGCAATCATGCTTTCTACCGGTACATATTCATAAGGCCCGTGGAAGTTGTGTCCACCTGCAAAAATGTTAGGACAAGGTAATCCCATGTAACTCAATTGAGAACCGTCTGTCCCACCACGTATGGGTTTAATGAGCGGTTCAATATCTAAATCTTTCATGGCTTGCTCTGCAATGTTTACAATATGCATTACGGGCTCTACTTTTTCCTTCATATTGAAGTACTGATCCTTGATTTCTATACTGACTACTTCACGCTCGTATTGTGCGTTCATGTCAGCGACCAATTTATAAAGGACTTCTTTACGAGCATCAAAATGATTCTTATCGTGATCGCGAATGATATAGTGAAGTTCTGTTTTTTCAACTGCACCTTTCATGTTGTGCAAGTGAAAGAAACCTTGATATCCTTCCGTATGTTCTGGGGTTTCCAGTCTAGGTAAGGAATCTACAAATTCAGTAGCAATGTACATGGAGTTCACCATTTTACCTTTAGCATAACCTGGATGAACTATTTTGCCATGGAAAGTTACTACGGCTCCAGCAGCATTGAAGTTCTCATATTCTAACTCGCCTATTTGGCTACCGTCCATGGTATACGCCCAATCTGCGTCAAACTTTTCCACATCAAATTTATGGGCACCGCGACCTATTTCTTCATCTGGAGTGAAGCCGACTTTTATCGCCCCATGTTTAATTTGAGGATTGTCGATCAAGTGTTTTACGGCAGTCATGATTTCTGTGATTCCAGCCTTATCATCAGCAGCGAGGAGTGTCGTACCGTCTGTGGTAATGATGGTTTGACCTTTATATTGCTTTAAATCCTCAAAATAATCAGGAGATAAAATCAAATCGCTCCCTTTAAGTGGAATATCACCACCATCATAATTCTTGATAATCTGCGGCTTGATATTTTTTCCCGTAAAATCTGGGGTGCTATCAAAATGGGAAATAAAACCGATAACGGGCACATCGTGGCTCACGTTGCTGGGCAGCGTTGCCATGATATAAGCATGATCATCAATACTCACATCACTCATTCCCATATCGATCAATTCTTGATACAATTTACGGGCAAGATCCCATTGTTTCTCTGTGCTAGGTGTTGTATCGCTGGCAGGATCTGACTCTGTATCAATGGTGATGTAACTTATAAATCTTTCGGTGATTTCTTGGTGCGTCATGATTTTTTGAACTGGGAATTATTTGAGGAAAGATAGGGATTACAAGAGCATTTTATCCCTAGTAGGATCTTAAATTGATTCGAATATTTTGTAGTAGGTTCCGCTTTCGCGAAAGCGGAATAGCGACACACACTCCATCATTAAAATTGAGTATTGCGTGCAAATGGGTTTTCTACTTGAGAAAAAATGGTGTTGTTTCCAGCCTCGTATAAAGCTCTGTTTTTGTATTTGTACTTTAATGCATATTTATCCAACTCCGTAAAATTGATCACTACATTTTCATACATTTTTGAAAGCTGATCTGAGTAATCATCAAGTTGAGATAGCTGAATGGATGATTGCATGGAAAAGGTCTGAATGTTGACTTTAATAGGTTGCCAGTTTGCAGGTATAGCCGTGGTAGGCTTTAATGGTACTGTAACAATTGATTGCGGCTGATAGTTGACTGAAGACGTAATGCTCTGTGACTGATTTGAAGCAGATTGAGGTAATTGTTGACCTACTGCAGCTATACAGGAGATTACGGCAAGCAAAAAGAGTGTTATAGTTCTCATGTATTTAAATATAGTAAAAAATCAGGCGATAGTAAGCCCTAACTCTCTGCCTTTTTCAAGCATCAGTGCACGTGCAGCGTCGTGCTCATTAGGAATATCTCCGTCTAATATAGCCTCTTTAATCACTGATTTGATGATGCCTATTTCTCGACAAGGCTGTAGATTGAAAGTTTTCATAATCTCCTCTCCACTCACTGGTGGCTGGAAATTACGCACATGATCACGTTCCTCGACCTCGACTATTTTATCGCGTACTTTTTGAAAGTTGCTGTGGTATTTTTTGAAGCGCTTTGGGTTTTTAGTGGTGATGTCAGCCTCACATAAAGTCATTAAATCCTCAATATGATCTCCGGCATCGTGAACCAGCCTGCGCACGGCACTATCCGTAGCAGCTTCATCAATAACCGCTATAGGTCGCGAGGACATGCGTACCATTTTTTGAACAAATTTCATTTTTTCATTCAACGGCATGCGCAGCCTTTTGAACAAATGGAACACCATTTTAGAGCCCTTGAATTCATGACCATGAAATGTCCAGCCTACTTTCTTACTGAATCGCTTAGTAGGTGCCTTACCTATATCGTGAAACATTGCTGCCCAGCGCAGCCACAAGTCATCTGTGTTTTTTGATATATTATCAACGACTTCGAGAGTATGATAAAAATTATCCTTGTGTGTTTGACCTTCAATTTCTTCAATGCCTTTTAACGCGGTCAATTCAGGTAAAATCAATTCTAATAATCCAGATTTTTCTAAGAGTAAAAAACCATGGGACGGTGCATCACACAGCATAATTTTATTCAGTTCTGTAACAATACGCTCATTGGAAATAATATGGATGCGATAGGCGTTCTTTTTAATGCTTGCGAAAGACGCAGGCTCAATCACAAAATCCAACTGGCTTGCAAATCGTATGGCACGTAACATGCGTAACGGGTCATCGCTGTACGTAATGTCTGGATCCAGCGGTGTCCTAATGATTTTCTTTTCTAGATCCTCTAGGCCGTGGAAAGGATCTAATAAACGACCATAATCATCTGGCTGTAAAGAAAACGCCATGGCATTAATCGTAAAGTCTCTCCTGTTTTGATCATCCTCTAATGTTCCATCTTCCACAATCGGGTTGCGGCTACTGCGGTCGTAACTTTCTTTTCGGGCTCCTACAAACTCCAGTTCAAGATCGTTAGTCTTAATCATGGCGGTACCATAGTTCTTAAAGACACTAATTTTTGTGCTTTGAGTAAGTAGTTTCTTTGTCCTTTCCGCAAGCTCAATACCACTCCCTACTGCTACAATATCAATATCCTGCTTATTACCTCGCTCAAGTAAAAAGTCTCTCACAAAGCCACCAATAACGTAGGCCTGAACATTAATGTCTTGAGCGGCTTGACTTACCACTTTGAAGACACTGGAACTGATGGCTTCCTTGTAAAATGAATCGGCCATGGGGTTATTTTCTAATGATCTTGATAAGGCCGTCATTTGAAATCTTCATGATGGCACTGGGCTTGAGGTTTTTTGCTGGTAGGGGAAGGTCGACCACGTGGTCCACACGTTCCAACAGCTCCTTAGAAATATCCTCAAAATGCACGGGCGATGGGTGCCCGCTAATGTTTGCGCTAGTGGAAACAATGGGTTTGCGCAATCCTCTGATGATTTCCCGGCACAAAGGATCGTTTGTGACACGAACGGCAAGGGAATTATCGCTAGCGATCAGGTTTTCTGCCACACCCTTGGGTCGGTCAAAAACGATGGTTAGCGGGTCTTTGTTGACCTTAAGCACTTCCCAGGCCATTTCAGGAACCTCCTCAATATATTGATCGAGCATAGGAAAGCTGTCCACTAGAATCAAAAGCGACTTAGAAGGGTCACGTTCTTTGATAGCATAGATCTTTTCTACTGCTTCAAAATTGGTGGCATCACAGCCTATACCATAGATCGTATCTGTAGGGTACAAAATGGTATTTCCCTTTTTTAAATGAGCTACAGCTTCTTGTACAAACTTTCTAGGAATGTCAAATTTAGGCTCTTTGGTCTTTTTGTTTTCCCGGCCACGAACTTGGTCTCTTCTATTACTATGTCTATCGCTTTTGCTCATGCTACAAAATTAATGGTTCTTACAACAAAGTAGCAAAGTTGGTTGAGATTTAGTAGTCCTATTTAAATTTAGGTTCTAAGGCATCATTTTCAAGAGATCTCTTTCGCCATTATGATGTTTCCTATAGTTATATCCGTCCTTTTTTAGCATAAAAAACTTAATTTGCGATTCAATTTTCAGAAGGGTTATGAGCAGTGAGAATTTTGTAAGTAATTCGCTTTCGCGAAAGCAGTTTCAAAATATCCTAGAATTATTTCAAGATTCTGATAGGAAATTAGGTGATGATCGCAATCAGATTAAGATCGTACAGTTTGAGGGTCGAAAACTGGTTGTCAAATCTTTTAAAATTCCAAATGCTATCAACCGTATTGTTTATCGATTTTTTAGAAAGTCCAAAGCAGAGCGATCTTACCTTAATGCGCTTTATCTCAAGTCTCGAAATTTAGGAACTCCAGAGCCATTAGCATATCTTGAAGAAATAGGTCCAGCGAGGTTCCATCAAAGTTATTATGTTAGTGAATTTGTAGAACATGATTTTACTTTCAGAGAGTTAGCTGCTGACGATACTATCAAAAATAAGAAGGAGATTTTGAAAGCCTTTACTCAGTTTATTTATCAACTCCATGAAGCAAATGTTTACTTTCTAGATAACTCGCCAGGGAACACTTTAATTTTAATATCAGGAAATGAGTACAAGTTCTATCTGGTAGATTTGAATCGTATGAAGTTTTATGATATTCCTGTAAAGGATAGGCTTAAAAACTTTGAACGTCTATCACCTCAAAAATGGATGTTTGACATCATGGGAGCAGAGTATGCTAGACTTTCTCAATTAGATCCTGAAGAGACCATAAATACCATGTGGAATCATGTTCAAGCATTTCAAGACCATTTCCAGAACAAGAAAAAATGGAAAAAGCGATTGAAAAAAATATCTTAATATGAAATTAAAAGAATGGCCAGCTTCTCTCTATCATAGTAATAGATTGAAAAACTTATCTATTGATCAATTAATCGATAGGGATGTTCCAACTATCAATGCCATAGTATCGCTTACTTCAATACCGTCAAGGTTGAAAACAATCCACATAACGCTCAAAAGTGTCATGATGCAAGATTGCAAGCCTAAAAAAATAGTGCTTTGGCTACATGAAAGTTTAGAAGGCCAATTACCGCCTAGTTTATTAGAACTGACTAAAGGCTTGCTGGAAATCAAGTATTCAGTATACACATTTTCCCACCGCAAGCTCATTCATAGCATAAGAGAATTTCCAGACGATATGATTATTACTGTTGATGATGATATCATATATCACCCCTCAACGCTTTCCTCATTATACCAGGCCGCTATAAAGAATCCAAAAAAAGTGACATCCCATAGAGGAAGGAATATATCGTTTGACAAAGAGGGAAAAGTGTTACCCTATCCTGAATGGAACTATGCCAATAAGCAGACGGCAGATAAAAATTGGTTCATGCCTATAGGAGCATTTACAGTAGCATATCCACCTCATGTTTTGAGTGATCAAATTGATGATGTGGAAACATTCATGAGGATTACCCCTAAAAATGATGACCCATGGTTTAAAGTTATGGCATTATTGAATGGGAATAATAGCGTTCCCTCAGGTGTTGACCTTCCTGAACCTATACCTATTGCCGGAACTCAGAAAATTTCTTTAAAGAAAATTAATGTCGATCGCGATTTCAATAGAACTCAAATGGAAAATATTTTAAACGAGTTTCCAGAATTGAGAAAGCTAATCAATATTCCTGCGTAACAACCATAATTTGACATAGCGCATAAAAACCATGTATCCTCTAAGATACGCAATGACAAGGCCCACAAACCCATCTAAAAAGCCTAGTTGAACAAAGTAATGCTTGCAAAATGACCATACAGGTTTAATGATGAGGTGAAAACCAGTAATCCTTCCAGTTCTTTTATCATAATCAACGGCTTGATGGGAAGCATACCGTTGAAGTTTTTTGATATGGGCGTCCATGCCTACATATTTGTAATGCGTCAGTTTATTTTTGAGATACCCAACACTGCCATCTGCGACTATTTCAGAATGTACCTGTTTATCAGCATAGCGACATTTTGATTTTTTAAAAAACCGGATCACCTTGTCATTTCTCCAGCCGCTAAAACGCACTTGTTTTCCCATAAAGAAATTCAAGCGTCCGATCCAGTACCCTACATGAGGTTGCTGATCTATGCGATCGAATAGACTAATGATTTCTTCTTTAAGAGCAGGTGTAACGCGCTCATCTGCGTCAACAAGCAAAATCCATTCATTCTTTGCTTGGGGTATTGCCCAATTCTTTTGACTTGCACTGTGCTCATAGTCTCGAACTAAGAGTTTGTCAAAGTATGGTGTTGCCAGTTCTACCGTGTTATCCGTACTATTGCTATCAACAAGTATAATTTCATCACAGAAATTAACCGATTTCAATACCTCCACTATATTGTGTGACTCATTATAGCAGGGGACTATAGCGGTAATCTTATACTTCTGCATGTGAGTAACTCTGTTTGAAAGCAAAAATAAACTTGTTAGTGACTTCTCCCATCTCCATTCATTATTTTTCCCGAAATTTGTACAGATATGACAAACGCTCCCATAATAAGTGTAGTAATTAGTACGTACAATTCAATTGAATGGTTACAAAAGACATTGTGGAGTTATGAGCAGCAAGTTTTTAGACCATTCGAGATCGTTATTGCAGATGACGGTTCACAGCAAGAAACGATTGATTTTATTAATAATTATAAGTCATGGAGCGATCGTCCTATTATTCATGTATGGCATGAGGACAAAGGGTTTCAAAAGAGTGCAATTTTGAATAAAGCATTACTTGCTTGCACAACAGATTATGTAGTAATGAGCGATGGCGACTGCCTCGCACGAGAGGATTTTATCCAGGTACATTATGAGAGACGTAGAAAAGGATGTTTCTTATCTGGTGGATATTATAAATTACCGTTAGAACTTTCTCAAAAGATAACTAGGGAGGACATTCTCACGCAAAAATGTTTTGACTTAGCTTGGCTCAAGAAGAACGGATTGCCAGAAAGCTATAAAACCCAAAAGCTCAATTCAGGTTTTGTAAAGGCAAAGATTATGGAAAAAATAACGCCAACAAATGCCAGCTGGAACGGTCATAATTCAAGTGGTTGGAAAAAGGATCTTCTCGCAGTTAATGGTTTTGATGAACGCATGCAGTATGGTGGTCAAGATCGAGAACTTGGCGAGCGCTTGTTTAACTATGGAATTAAGTCCATTCAAATAAGGTATAGTGCGATATGCCTACATCTTGACCATGCTCGTGGTTATAAGAATCAAGAATCTATTGATAAAAATAAGGCCATCAGAAAAAAGACCAGAACGGAAAAGTTGAATTACACACCGTACGGTATCGTAAAATAGAACAGTTCCTCCTTACTTTTTTATCAAGTTGTTTGGATTCTTTTTTGAATCCATTTTGTTATGTAGTTCAGTATTTGCTCGTCTGCCATATCTAAACTTTGAAACGTCATAAAAAGCTTGTTTTTATCATTTTCGAATTTCTTCAAATTACGTTTGACCTTAAACTTGCTTTTGTAGGATCGAAAATAGGTAAGTTGGATATTGGAAGTAAAGTTCTTTTTATTTTCTTTAAACTCTAAATGTTCTGACAAAGAGGATATGATAAATTGATCTTTATTTCTGAACCTGTGAGAAATGTTTTCTTCTAAGATTTTATGGGTTTCAAAAAAATTGGATAGGGTACTTCTTCTAATGCAAACTGGCGTATGAAAGCGTCTTATGTATTTTGCAGGGGGATGGTTTTCATAAGCAAGCTTAGCACTTGTTTCTTGAAAATGCTTGAAACTAGAGGTACGTTCTTTAGGTTTTAAATGAAGCACCTCTAAAAATTCATAATAGTATTTTCTGACTTTTCTATTTTCCCTGAATAGTTCTTTTTTACCTCTAATGATGGGTTTCCCGTCGGTAAAAAAATCATTAACATTCGTTTCACGCATCAAAAAGGTATCGTCATTAAACACTATAAAGTGTTCAGCTAGATTCGGGATGCGATATAGCATACAACCAATAGAGCAAGAGTTAAATGTTGGCAAATGCTCTTCAAAGCCCCTAAAGATTACTTTATGATCAACAATTTCTAAATTGATACCTTTTTGACTTGCATTCTTTTTTAAAACATCAAAACCTTCAGGTACCTGATTATCGGTTACTAAATAAATAGTATTTACAAAAGAAGCAAACTTAATAATAGAAGAGATAGCAATATTTATTTCTCCTATAGAATTATACCTCAATCGACTTTTTCGTTCATCAAAGTTTATTTTTTTTGGAGAAAACTGATTGAATTTTGACTGCCAAATAGGATCATTACCATCCACCCATGTGATGACAGCATCTACATTAATGTCGGTCGTATTTTGTTTTGGAGCCATAAATGAGTTTGCTGGAAGGTTTACGTCGGTTATTAAACCGCCACATCATATTCTCTCAAAGCGTCATTGAGCGATGTTTTCTTATTTGTACTTTCCTTGCGGGTTCCTATGATTAAGGCACATGGAACGTTATAAGTTCCTGCAGCAAAAGTTTTTGCATAGCTTCCTGGAATCACCACAGATCTCGCCGGTACAACTCCTTTCATTTCAACAGGTTTGTCTCCAGTGACATCAATAATTTTAGTACTTGCGGTAAGGACAACATTTGCACCTAATACCGCTTCTTTTTCAACACGAACACCTTCCACAACAATACAACGTGATCCTATAAAGGCATTATCTTCAATGATCACAGGTGCCGCTTGTAAAGGCTCTAATACACCACCTATTCCCACACCACCTGATAAGTGAACGTTAGCGCCTATTTGCGCACAACTACCTACTGTAGCCCAGGTGTCCACCATGGTACCTTCATCTATATGAGCTCCTATGTTGACATAACTTGGCATCAAAATCACCCCCTTAGATATATAAGCTCCATGTCTTGCAACCGCATGAGGAACCACACGTATGCCGCGATCTTTATAACCACGTTTCAATGGAATCTTATCATGAAATTCTAAAGGCCCACATTCTAAGGTTTCCATTTTTTGAATTGGGAAATAAAGAACCACTGCCTTTTTTACCCATTCGTTCACCTGCCAGCCATCTTCAGTGGGTTGTGCAACACGCAACTCGCCAGTGTCTAGTAAATCAATAACGTTGCGTATGGCATCTTGAGTCACCTTGTTTTCAAGTAAACTGCGGTCTTCCCAGGCATTTTCTATGATGTTCTTAATCTGTTCCAATTGTAATGTATTTTATGATTCAAATATAAAACCTAAAAAAGGAACACAGGGGATAATCTATTGTCAGGTTGATTATGGATCAGACTGCTGCATTATTCCTATTTTTGCAGCCTATGGGGCGTTTGATGGCAATTGATTATGGAAAGAAAAGAACCGGCATTGCCGTGACTGATCCTATGAAAATTATCGCCTCCGGATTGTGCACCGTTGCTACTAAGGAGTTGGGCCACTGGCTGGTGAACTACCTGCTCAAGGAAGATGTGGAAACCATTGTAGTGGGTGAGCCTAAACAAATGGATTATACGGATAGTGAGCTGGGCGGAGAGATTACCGCTTTCGCGAAAGCGTTACAAACTCAATATCCCAACATCAAAGTAGAACGAGTGGATGAACGATTTACTTCTAAAATGGCATTCCAAACCATGATTGACAGTGGGTTGAATAAAAGGCAACGACGCAACAAGGCGCTTGTTGATGAGATTGCAGCCACCATTATATTACAGTCCTACATGGACCGAAAAAACTATTTATAAAAACGAGTTACTTCAAATGATTTTACCAATCGTAGCCTACGGTGATCCCGTACTAAGAAAAGAAGCTGAAGAAATTTCTAAGGACTATCCTAAGTTGAAAGAAGTTCTAGAAAATATGTGGGAGACCATGTACAATGCCGCGGGCGTGGGACTGGCCGCACCGCAAGTAGGATTGCCCATACGTGTTTTTCTGGTAGATACTGAGCCGTTTAGCGACGATCCAGACCTAACGGCAGAAGAGCAGAAACAACTAGCAGATTTCAAACAAACCTTTATCAATGCTGAAATTGTAGAAGAAACTGGCGACGAATGGTCTTTCAATGAAGGTTGCTTGAGCATACCTAATGTACGTGAGGATGTTTTCAGACCGGAGAAAGTAACCATAGCTTATCAAGATGAGAACTTTAAAGAGCATACAAAAACCTTTGATGGTCTAATTGCCCGAGTGATCCAGCATGAATACGATCATATTGAGGGTATTTTATTTACAGACAAAATTTCTGGACTCAAAAAACGTTTGATCAAAAATAAATTGAGTAATATTTCCAAAGGAAAAACAAATGTAGATTATCGCATGCGTTTTCCTGATGCAAAAGGCCGCAGGTAACCACGGTTTTATATATTTGCCACCGTTTTAAAAAACAACTATGAGTTTAGACAGCATTTTATCCATTACAGGAAAGCCAGGATTATATAAATTGAAGACTAAAGCGCGCAGCGGTTTTGTTGTAGAGTCATTGACAGATAATAAAACATCCATCATAGGGATGAATCACAACGTGAGTGTCTTGAAAGATATTTCTATCTACACCTATGAAGCTGAAATGCCTTTAAAAGAAGTATTCAATAAAATCGCTAGCAAAGAAGATAAAGGAGCAGCGATCAGCCACCAGTTGAGTAAGGATGAATTAGCCAGTTATTTCAACGAGGTCGTTCCAGAATATGATGAGGATCGAGTGTATGCCAGTGATATCAAGAAAGTAGTGCAGTGGTACAATATTTTGCAAGAGAATGACCTGTTAGGAACCTTGTCTGACGAGGAAGAATAACCTAAACTGAATCACAAATTCTAAAGCCTTTTCTTGATAGAGAAGGCTTTTTTGTTCGCTTTCGCGAAAGCGATATTGCAAAGATTGCTCTTCCACCAGCATCTTTATTTTTTATAGAAAGGAATACGGTAACTAATGCCATAGGAATACCCGACGCCTATAGAGTTTGTGTCATAGGTACGGCCAAATCCTGGCACGTAGAGATTTCCAAAGCCATCCGGTTCATCTTCAGAAACCATAACTTTCAACTGAACGTTGATGCCCATATAAAGGTTATTCAAAACTTCGACCTTAATACCCGCTTGTACTTCGGCCCAAATGGCTAATAAGCCATCTGTCTTGTTCCCAGAGATTTGACTGTCAACAGGAAAAAAATCATTGTCCTGATAGTAATCAAATCTATCCAGAGTGGTTGAAAAATTACTAGCCCCCACACGGAATCCTGAATAAAGCATGTTGTCTAAATCCTGCCAGTTGTTATAAAAATTATAATCAGCACCCGCTTTGAGAAAGGAGCCACTGGTTTCAAAGTCCACTTGATTGGTTTCTCGATCCAGGCTTTCTGTACCCAGCTCTCCAGCTATATACCAGTCGTCGGTCAACCGGAAATCTGCCATGATTTGAAAACCTGTATACTCCTCGTCTAATGCGGTACGTGCTATACTGGCGAGATCTAGACCTAAGCGTAATCCATAGGTCTTTTCATAGGTAATGGTATCATTTGCAACCGCACTACCAGTTGCAGTTTGAGCAATACTAATAGAAGTTACAAAAACTAAAAGAAGGCTAGTGACGTATTTCCACATGGATGTCTTGATTTGAGAGTACGTTACTATTTCTTATAAGGATATTCCTGATCCAGGGCGATGATGGTGTCTCTGCAGGCTGATCTATTTCTAAATCTTTATAAATCGCCCGGAATCCGCAAGCACGGTTGATGTATTCTTGATCAACGGTATAATTGAAATTCAACGCATCTTTATTCAACGTTCCATTAAGTGTTCGTTCAAAAGAATACATCGTGTTTCCCGGAATAATGCGCAGTGGAATCGCAATGGAATCCACAGCGGTAAGCGTTAGAGCTCCCGTTTCATTTAAAGGTGCAGCAGTCTGGCTTTCCTGATCGATAACCTGCAAGCTGGCTACAGGCTTTCTGTTTAATGGATTGTTTTCGTCAGTGAAAATAACAATCAATCGTGGTGTCGCAGCTTCTTCAGGTACGCACAAATCATCCTTCTCGCAAGACGCAAGTACCGTGGTAAAAATCAAGCCTAACAGCAGCAACCTGGAATTATTCATTAACTAGTTTTGTAAGTAAATCCGTTGTAGCAGGATAGCTTGGTCTATGTATATAATCAGATTGTACAATTTCACCTTTTTTGTTGAAGATGGTGTACGTGGGAAAACCTTCTAAGTTAATCTGTCTTGAAATAACTTCAGATGCTTCGTCCTCAAGAAAGTAATGTTTGCCTTTGATTTTAAATTGTGCGATGTAAGGAATGTAAGCGCGTCGCTCGCTGTTATGACATAGATAAATAAACTCCACGTCTTCTTCAAATTTTTGATGCAACTGTGGGGAAGCTTCTTTGAATTCTACTTTACAAGGTCCACACCAGGTAGCCCAGTTGTCGATGTAAATAACTTTGCCGTTAGCATTAGCGACGATCTCTTCTAGGTAATTCTCAGGGTTTTCTGATTCAAACGTTAGTAATTCAGCACCTTCAGGCAGTTCTGGAGATTTTAAAAGATCCTTTTCCTCTTGATATCTAGAACTAATTGACTCTAGAATCCTAGGTTCTGAAATCCTACTGTTTATTTTTTCTTTGGCCTTTTCATAAACCACGATGTTATGATCGTTCAAACTT
Source organism: Nonlabens marinus S1-08 (assembly GCF_000831385.1). Lineage (NCBI taxonomy): Bacteria > Pseudomonadati > Bacteroidota > Flavobacteriia > Flavobacteriales > Flavobacteriaceae > Nonlabens > Nonlabens marinus. The sequence continues at coordinate 1,675,020 of NZ_AP014548.1, forward strand.
GCGTAAACCAAATCATGGATAACATAATCATAAAGTAAGCCTGTGTTTTTCTTGGCAGTGGCTATTTCAATCGCTTTAAGATCCATGTCGTTGTCGTCCATTTCTCCATCTGCCGTCGCTCGTGCTTCACTGCGTAAATGATAGGTAAGGTTGTAAATCAATCGTTGCATGGTACCTGTATTCACCAGGTCCTCATGTTTCACGGCTGGAATGTTCTCAATGAATTTATAATAAGCACCGTCGGCGTCTGGAGACTCCAGACCGTAGTAACTGCGGTAATTAGCAAAGTCCAATCGGGTAGTGGGAATATAAAAATTCTCTTGAGCCTTAATGTAATTTGTAAGGACATCATCATCAATATCTTTCAGGAACTCAGAGTTAAAATCCTTCAAGGTCTTTTGACCGGCATCCATGTAGGCTAGAAATGCTTGCATGGCATCTGGTTCTTGGGAATCGTAAAACTGTTGAACATCTAATGGAAAACTTTCTTTGTATACCATCAGCCTTTCGTTTGCCACTTGTCGATCACCTGTAAACTGATACCTACCGTTGAAAGGTGGAATATCTTCTTTTGATGATACTGAAATATGAATACTGTCTCCTGGAACTGCGAAGACGCTGAAGGGCGTACGCCCCACAATTGTTAGTTCTGCAGCTTGAGTCATGGGTATGTCAAATCTAAAATCACCATTAGCGGATAACTCCGCAGAATACTCTTCATAATCGGTCGATAGATAATCATATGCATAAGCCGTCAATTGATGCAAATCCACTGATTCTGCACCATTTATGCGACCCACAATGATTGTGTTTTTTTCTGATCCGTCTACTGCTGCCTCCTCCTCTTTATTACAAGCATAGAGGGAGATCGTGAGCAATAAAACGGCAAAATATTTTTTCATCAATTTTTTATTTCAATTCCAATAACACCACATTTTCTACGTGATGTGTTTGTGGAAACATGTCCACGGGTTGCACTTTTATCACTTTATATTGCGCATCTAACAACGCAAGATCCCGTGCTTGTGTTGCACTATTACAGCTTACATATACAATACGAGGAGCTGCGAGTTGTAGCAATTGAGCCACCACATCTTTATGCATTCCGTCTCTAGGAGGATCTGTAATCACAACATCCGGTGTACCGTGTTCTGCTATAAAATCTGCAGTAAAAACTTCTTTCATGTCTCCTACATAAAACTCTGCATTTTCTACCTTGTTGTGTAGCGCGTTTGCTTGAGCGTCCTCAATAGCTTGCGGCACAGATTCTATACCTACAACTTTGGCGGCTTTACCAGCTACAAACTGCGCTATGGTTCCTGTTCCTGTATAAAGATCATAAACGGTTTGTGTGCCGTCAAGTCCGGCAAAATCTCTAGTAATCTTGTACAGTTCATACGCTTGAGCACTGTTGGTTTGATAAAATGATTTAGCACTGATCTTAAATTGAAGGCCTTCCATCTCTTCCATAATATGATCTACACCGTCATATAAAATCACGTCTTGATCATAAATCGTATCGTTTGCTTTCTCATTAATGATGTATTGCAGCGACGTAATTTGCGGAAAGCTTTCTTTTAAATGTTCTAGCAAAGCGATGCGATGCTCCTCATGGTCTTGAAAAAATTGGATCACCACCATGACTTCGCCTGTACTCGACATACGCAGCATTAGGGTTCTTAAGGTTCCAGATTTTTCTCTAGGGGAGAAGTAGGAGATATGTTCCGCTTTCGCGAAAGCGTGGACAGCCAAACGTATTTGCTCACCAACAGCTGGGTGCAAGTGACATTCATCCAGGTGCAAAATTTTATCCCACATACCCGGAATGTGAAAGCCCAAGGCCTTTTTATCATCGTCCTCTAGTTGCACATCAGACTGAATTTCTTTTAATGTCAACCAGCGATTTGCTGAAAAACTAAATTCCATCTTATTGCGATAATAGTACTGCTCGTCACTGCCTTTAATAGGAGTGATTTCTGGCAACTCAAGATGACCTATGCGTGTTAGATTTTCTAAGACTTCCTTTTGTTTAAAATAAAGTTGGCTTTCATAAGCCATAGATTGCCATTTGCAACCGCCACAGGTATCGTAATGCTTGCAGACTGGAGTGGTGCGGCGATCTGAAAGGGTATGGTATTTAGTGACTTTACCTTCATAGAAAGATTTTCTCTTTTTAAAGGTGGTGATATCTACCACATCACCAGGCACGGCGTCAGTCAGGAAAATTACCGCTCCTTCTTCAGTTTTGGCCACACTTTTACCGCGTGCTCCAGCATCGACCACGGGAACATTTTCAAAAGTCTGATTGGCTCTTCTTCTTCGTTTAGACATAGGCGTCAAAATTAAGGGAATCGGTGTGATCTAGACGAGTTCTGGACATAATTTTAAGTAAGATCAACTATAGAATTAACCCTACTTAAAGGAAAAGACTTTTTTGATTTTGTAATTTGCGACAAACGAAAAAACAAGTAGAATGAATATAGTAGAATCCAACAAGTCACAACAATATATTGAGGTAGAAGAAGCGCATGGAGCTCATAACTACCACCCCTTACCAGTAGTTCTTGAACGCGGTGATGGAGTATATGTGTGGGATGTTGATGGAAAGCGCTATTTTGATTTTTTAAGTGCATATAGCGCTGTGAATCAAGGGCACTGTCATCCTAGCATCATAAATGCAATGAATGGGCAGGCCAAAACATTGACACTTACCTCCAGAGCTTTTCACAATGATAAGCTGGGAGCATTCAATAAATACATTACAGAATATTTCAATTTTGATAAAGTGCTACCAATGAACACTGGGGCTGAGGCGGTAGAAACTGCGATCAAAATTGCACGTAAATGGGCTTACGAGAAAAAAGGGGTAGCAGAAACAGATGCGCAAATTATCGTTTGTGACAATAACTTCCACGGTCGCACCACCACTATCATTTCATTCTCAAATGACGAGAATGCGAGAAAGAACTTTGGTCCATATACACCAGGATTTATCAAAATTCCATATGACGACACTGATGCGTTAGAAAAAGCGTTGCAACAAGATAATGTTGCTGGATTTTTAGTGGAGCCTATTCAAGGAGAAGCAGGAGTTTACACACCTAGTGATGATTACATGCGCAAGGCAAAAGAGCTTTGTACTAAAAACAACGTCCTTTTCATTGCTGATGAAATCCAAACTGGAATTGCTAGAACTGGAGCTTTACTTGCCGTTTGTGGAAAATGTGACTGTCAAGGACATTGTGAACGTCAAGAAACCTACTCTAGGCCTGATGTACTCATTTTAGGGAAAGCCTTGTCTGGAGGAGCCTATCCAGTAAGTGCTGTTTTAGCAGATGATGAAATCATGAACGTGATTCACCCAGGACAGCACGGGAGTACTTTTGGTGGGAATCCGGTAGCAGCGGTGGTAGCCATGGCGGCATTAGATGTAGTTAAGGATGAATCTCTTGCTCAGAATGCTAGGAAATTAGGTAGTTATTTCAGAGCACAGATCAATGAATATATTGAAACTACAGATACCGTAGTTTTAGTTCGTGGTCGCGGATTGTTAAACGCGATCGTAATCAATGATTCTGAAGATGGTGATACCGCTTGGAATATTTGTATGAGATTGCGCGATCATGGATTGTTAGCAAAGCCGACTCACGGAAACATCATTCGTTTTGCACCACCATTGGTAATGACCATGGAGCAGTTGGATGAATGCATTGCTATTATCATTAAGACGTTGAAAGAATTTGAATAATTGATCAAACAGCGATAAATAAAAAAAAGGGAAAGCGTGAGCTTTCCCTTTTTACTTTTCTATGAAGAATGACTAGTTATTCATGTCAGCCTCTGCTTGAGCACGAGTCTGATCGATAACATCTTGAGGAACTCCTAAAGATTCCATTATTTCTATAGTACGCTCCAATTGTTCTTCTTCAGTATATGCTATATACGTATAAGCGGTATAGGCTGTCATTAATCCAGAAACGATTAAAGCTATAAGAGCAACCGTTCTTGCTGTTTTCATCGCTTTCCCATTGGAATATAACTCTGGGTTCTCAGCATACTTTTTCAATTCTTTAGTTGCGATGACAAACGCGATGATGGAAGCTATAAGTCCAATCCCGTAAGCGCAGCAACATAGAAATCCAACGATGGATAGTATGTAGACTACGGTAGTGTTTAATTTTTGCATAGTACTTAGTTTAGGTTAAGGTTAGTTTGATAATGTAACTGGTAATTATAGTTCCTACAGTTAAGATAGTACCCCATAATTTTATTTGTTCGCTGTGTTTTACAGAGACAAACATATCAAAAATAAGAAAACCTAAAAGAAAAATGATAGGAATCAACGCAGGGTACATTAAAAAAGATTCGGCAACCCGACCCTGTAACAAAAAAGAAATGGACCGCTGGATACCACATCCAGGACAGTCCATTCCAATTATTTTTTTAGTAAAGCAAGGCAGCATCCAGCTGTCTTCCAGTAGTACTTTCATAGAGTTTAGTTAGATATCACCACTTTAGTAGCTACTTCAACCTTATCAGTAGTAGTTACTTTTACGATATAAATTCCAGCAGCATATGCTGTAGTATTAAAGGTATAGTCTGCGCTAATGTCCTTAGGATTAGAAGTAGTCACTTGTCTTCCTGCAAGATCAAATATGGCGATGTTAGCAACATCTTTCATTGCTGTATTACGAACAGTCAACAAACTTTGCTCATTGTTTTGAAAGATATTGAAACTTTCCACTGCTGCGATATCAGAGGTACTTAAGGTTGTTTTTTCTTGGAATACGATTTCGTAACGGTCTTCAGTGGTGCCTTTTCCAGTTTCAATAGTGTAGCTATCGTTTAGAATATCGTGGTAGGAATTGTTCAGTTTGTCGTGGATGAGCACGTTTAGAGTTTCAAAATTTTCTCTTCCAGTAATCTGAATCTTATAAGTCGATTTATCAATGGATGACTTAAAACTAATAGGAATAACAGTTTCTAATTCATTAAACGGCAATGATTGTATTAAGGCTTGTCTGCCTTCTACCGGCATATAAGCATCGTTTGCAACTCTATTTGCTACATTACTGGCATCCATACCCCAATCCCAACCAACGGTTGAACCCTGTGGAAAAGTTACGATCATATTTCTACTGTATTGACCATTAATCAATACTTCAAAGCTCATTGCTGAAGGAATATTAGCAGCGTTAATATTGGCTACTTGATCTCCAGCATTGCTAGGCGCAGCTTTAAATAAACTGCTATCTCCATTCTCCTTGACGAAAACTCGCTGACTATTTTTAAAGACTACCGTTCCAGAGTCTCCATCATCTAGGCTTGTAAATCCATCTTTTACCTCCGTACTTGGATCATCTAATGTTCTTTGGATGACAAATCCTTGACCTATAGCCGCATAGCGTCTTGAAGCGAAATTAGCATTACCTACTGGGCCTGATAAACCAGTATTGTTAGTTGTTGCATCACCTATTTCATTCCCTTGTTGATCGTATTTTTTAAATACGGCATCTACATACACTCCATTGCTTTCATTGGGGTCAGTCGACCCTATCTGCGGTGAATAAGTTCCATAACCTCCTTCATATTCAATCAAAAGGTGTGATGTGGAAGCGGAATCCCAAAAGAATAGCTCACCGTCGATCAAACCTTGATTGTCAATCATAAACTGTTTTAAATCTAATCCAGAAGGATAAGGATTTCCAACTAAAGAAAAGTCACCATTCTTAACTGAAACCGGGAAGTCACCGTTATTTGGAATGCCTCTAAAATCATAGCGCTGGCCGGTATGAGATTGATTATTTGTTATTAGATTGGGCCCGTTTGTTAATTCCACACCTTTCATGGTAAAACCATATCCTGGAGCTACAACATCAGTATCTGCTTGGAAGCTTTTCCATCCAAAATATCCACCACCTGTAACGCCTGCAGCGTCAGATGGATCAGCACTTTTATAACTGTATAACCATCTTTTAGCGATTTGAAGTTTACTATCTACTACAGGATCTTTAGGATTGTCTAAATCTGTCATATCAGTAAAGCGCTGACTATCCGTTTTACCGTCCCTTAAATTAGAGCTTAGGTATGTTGCTTGTTCTGCATCGATAACATAATCTGTCTCAAATTTAAAAGTTTCCATCAATTTAGGAAAGTATAGTTGAGTGTAAGAGAAGCCATTATTGGCAGTTGTTGCATTTGGTAAACTAACTGGGGAAGACCAGTAGTTATAAGTAAAGTTATCTGCAAAACCTTCTTGAAATACGGAGAACGTTCCTAAACCGATATTTGAACTATTTGAGTTTTGCTGAATCAATTGAGCAATTCTACCATTACCATCACCAGATGCGTCACCACCTTCTCGTAGATAAAAAGCAGATCCAGGTCTATTATTAGCAGGAACCGCGTCGTCAACTACAGGAGCATCCCTTAATTCCAACTCTTCTGTTATAAAAATATCCGTCCCCTTAGAATAAATAAAGGCGTCGTTAACCACATGAACCTGTGCCATACTGGTAGTTACCATGGCGATGGATGCAATTAGAAGTGTAATTTTTTTCATAGGATATGATCTACTTGTTACAAAAATATACTCTTTACTAGAGTAATATCGTTAATTTTATACGCAATACGAATTGCCTACAATAATGTCGGTAAAATACATAATAAATCGGTGAACGAAAGTAAAAAGCAACTTTTTAACGGTATTTTAATCATCATAGGTGGCGGCTTACTGGTTTATTCCCTGACAGTTACGGGCACGAGTATATATACGCAAATAGTCGGGTTGATGGTTTTAATGATAGGCGCTTATCGAGCAAGTGCGCACTGGGCTAAACATAAAGACGATCATTTAGATGAATAGCAAGTTTAAAACGGGAGATCAGGTACTTGTAATTGACGATGATTTGAGTGGGGTGGTCGCTTTCGCGAAAGCGAAACAAATAACCATCACCACTACAGACGATATCGATTTAACCTTTCATGAGGATGAGTTGATTCTAGATCAACGATTTAAAGTAAGTGCCGTGATTCCAAAAGGGGAACCTGCTCCAAAAAAGCCAAAAAGGCGCATCCAGTCTCGCAAGAAAGCCGCTTTTATTCCTGCAGTTGAAATTGATTTACACATTCATAATCTGACAGATCGCTATCGTGGTATGGATAATTATGACATGCTCAATTTACAAATGGATACCGCGAGAGATAAAATAGAATGGGCACATCGCAATAATATTCCCAGATTGGTATTTATCCACGGCGTTGGGGAAGGAGTACTGCGCAAAGAATTAGAATATCTATTTGATCGCTATGATTACCTTAAATACTATGATGCCGATTATCAGAAATACGGTAAAGGTGCCACAGAAGTTTATTTATTCCAGAATCCGAAATAACTAAGGATTATTAGGCTCTGCTTCTGTAAAATCAGGAATAATAGTTACTTGATAAGCAGGCCTAATGTAGGTTCCGAAGTTATCAAATAGGTCAAAAACCACCTCTTGACCATCACGGGTCAAAATTAAATTCTCAATACGGATATTCACCACCGCAGTTCTCGAATAGGTGTGCGGGATGAAGTTGTCTATTGCTGGATCAGCAGCAGTAGCCACCGCTGAATTTAAATAGTTTGGAATGCCATTGGTGGTGTCATTTGTGGGGTCTAGATCGCCATTAAGGTCTTCTTGAATAGTTAAAATACCATCGCCGTCATCGTCATTGTCTAAATAATCTGGTATGCCGTCTTCATCTTCATCGTTGACCACACCTTCAACACTGGTTGGAATATTATCGCCATCGTCATCAAAATCTAATTTATCAGGTATCCCATCACCATCCGTATCCTGACCAAATGGTTCTTGATTTGAAGGTACTCCATCGTTGTCAGTATCCACACTATCTGGCTCTGTATCTGTTTGAGCAGCGTTAGAGGTAAGCGCTTGATTTGTCGTTGTAAAAATTACTTGACCTGCTTCAGAGCTCAACAAGTCGTTGACCTGGGGCACTGCTGGTGGTACAGGATTACAAAAATAAGAGGTTCCTGGAGCACTGTTGTACTTGCGGTACTCAACCTTGTCAGAGCCATTTAAGTTGAAGTCGCTAAAGGTTCCATCGGTATCGAATATTTCAGTAGTCGTTGAGAGTCTGATACTCAAGCTTTCAAAACTTCTATTGTCTAATTTGTAGAACACATAAGTTCTATTTCCTTCTGTAACATCAGGTAAACACGCTTGTACATCAATACCTTCAAAATCAAAATTATCCACAATAATATCGCCATCATCACAACTGGCAATGGCAAGAGCGGCTATAACGTAAATCAACTTTCTCATCCTACAAAGGTACTATATCATAATAAAGAATAGGATACTGATTATTGTGTGCGAAAATTTTATTTTTACCCCATGAAACAAGTCTATCTAGATAATGCCGCAACGACCCAGTTGCGACCTGAAGTAGTAAGCCGAATGGTGGAAGTCCTGTCTGATGTTCATGGAAACCCCAGCTCTACTCACAGCTACGGTCGCAGTGCCAAATCATTAGTAGAAACCGCTCGCAAGAATATAGCTAAGCAGCTGAATGTGACCGCGGCTGAAATCATTTTTACATCTGGTGGAACAGAGGCAGATAATCTAGCGATTCACAGCTGTGTCCGTGATTTGAAAGTAGAACGCATAATTACCACCGGCATTGAGCATCATGCCGTGGTTTACATAGTTGATTACTGTAGAGATACGTATGGCGTACAAGTAGATCACGTTGATTTAAAAGAATGCGGTACTCCAGATTATTATCACCTAGAGAAACTGCTTCAAGAGTCAGATAAAAAAACACTAGTCTCTTTAATGCACATCAATAATGAGATTGGAAATCGGCTTGATATCGATAGAGTAGGAGGTTTGTGTAAAAAATATGGTGCACTATTTCATAGCGATTGCGTGCAGTCTATCGGTCATTATGAAATGGACCTTTCTACACTCCCGGTTGACTTTACAGCAGTAAGCGCCCATAAATTTCATGGGCCTAAGGGGGTTGGCTTTGCGTTTGTAAGAAAAGGAACTGGGTTGAAACCATTAATTTTAGGAGGTTCTCAGGAACGTGGTATTAGAGCTGGAACAGAAAGTGTTCACAATATTGTAGGGATGGATCTTGCGCTTCAAATGGCATACGAACACCTTGAAGAGGATAGAGCCTATGTTAAGGAGCTGAAAGAATATTTTAAAAATTCGCTCGAGGCGAAAATTGATGGCGTCAAGTTCAATGGTAAATGTAGCGACTCAGAAAACTCCACTTACACCTTGCTAAATGTTTGTTTGCCTTGTCCAGCTGACAAAGCAGCGATGTTATTATTCACCCTGGATTTGAAAGGTATTGCCTGTTCTAAAGGAAGTGCTTGTCAAAGTGGAAGCCAAAAAGGATCTCACGTACTTTCTCAAATCCTCAATGAGGACGATCTAAACAAACCAAGTCTGCGATTCAGTTTTTCAATTTATAATACTAAGGAAGAATTGGATTATGTGGTAGATGTACTGAAAGAGTACATAGACTCTATTTAAAATCTAGCCACTACTCTAAAGTTCAAGACCCTAGGCGTCAAGAAGTTTGGAATTGCTATTTGTCTGTTGGCAGCAATATCGCGCACCCATATATTGGTAATGCTATTTTGATTGTCAAAAATGTTATAGATCTCTGCACCTATATAGAACTCATCAAAATTTGCAAAAGTCTTGCTTTCGTTCTCATCGTCCTTAAATACATAATTGATCCCTAGATCTGCACGTCGGTAATCCCGTAAACGAAATTGGAAGTCATAAGGATCTGCATAATTAGGGGAGCCACCGGGCAATCCTGTATTATAAACTAAATTTAAATACATGCGCAACTGCGGCATATTAGGCACGTAATCTTGAAATAACATGGCAAACTTCAATCGCTGATCTGTAGGTCTGGATATAAATCCGCGATCATTTAAATTTTCTTCTGTTTTAAGGTATCCGGCAGAGATCCAACTTTCTGTACCTTTTATAAATTCACCGTTCAACCTTAAGTCCAGTCCATAGGCGTAGGCCTTAGCTTCATTATTAGCTCGGTAACGTATCCTTACATTTTCTAGAGTATAGGTATTGACATCACTTAAATTCTTATAATACGCCTCGCTGGTTAATTTAAACGGTCGATCGTTCCAGGAGAAACTCCAGTCATTGCCCACTACAAAATGCAAGGATCTCTGGGCTTTGACATCAGGAACAACGGTTCCATTCTCATCTCGCAATTCTCTATAAAATGGAGGCTGATAATAAACTCCCGTGGATAGGCGGAAAAGCATATCTGTGTTTTTCCAGTAAGGCTTGATCGCAAATTGACCTCTAGGGGAAATTACGGTTTGAGTAGAGTTTTCAAAAGCGTCGCCATAAACGGTCCAGTTGTGAATACGTCCTCCTAAATTCCAAAACACTTCGTTCTCTCCCCAAAATCCTCGACTGTTGTACTGTACATAAGCTTGCACACGCTGGATTTGAACTTCATTATTTGCATTGATAGAGTTAAAAGGTGTTAAAGGCGCTGTAAAAGAATTATAGGGTTCATCATTTCTAAAGCCGCTATTAGGTGGTCGTACACTAAAACCAGCGCTGTCGACCACCGTATATTCTCTTACTCGATCTCGTATGTCTTCCACATTATATTTCAATCCCCAGTCCAATTGATCGTTTGAGTTCCCTTCGTTTTTAAAAACATAAGTTCCTCTATGTTCTGCCGTTGCGATTAAGGCATCTAAGTCATTACGGCCATGTTCCAATTCTGAACCAATTCCGGTTACAAAATCCACCTGTCCGAAATCTCTGCTACCTATATTCGTATTGGGGCTTCCAATGCCATACCGGGCTAAAATATCGTAATGTTCCTGTTCCTGGGTTAAGTAGGTGCTGGCTATGAATCGCAAATTAAGCTGGTCATTAACATCATAACTCGCCTTGATGGCTCCAAAATAAGTCTCGTATTGATCTTCCTCTTGGCCTTCATAATCAATAACTACTGCTATCGGTTCTTGGATAGTTCCAAAATTTGTTTGCCGGTCTTCTGGCTCAAAGTCATAGCTGTTCACGGCAATGTTTCCTAAGAAAGCCAATTCAAATTTAGGGGATATGCGGTAAGTTATGTAGGTCTGAGCATCGTAGAACCTTGGGACTGCATTGGCTTGAGTTTCCCTAGAATTAATGAACAGACTGTTGTCTCTATAGCGCAATCCTGCTGTGGCGGTCATCGCTTTCGCGAAAGCGGTACCCTCAACAAAAGCACTCGCACCTAACAAGCTGGCATCTATTCCAGCGCCAAAATCTGTAGGGCGACGGTACTCAATATCCAAAACGGAACTCAATTTATCACCATATTTTGCCTGAAAACCTCCGGCTGAAAAGTCTACACTACGAACTAAATCAGTATTAACAACGCTCAAGCCTTCTTGCTGGCCGCTGCGTATCAAGAAAGGCCGATAGACTTCGATTTCATTGATATAAACTAGATTTTCATCATAGTTGCCACCTCTAACTGCGTATTGTGTACTCAATTCATTATTGTTGTTGACCCCAGGCAAGGACATCAATATGTTTTCAACTCCAGGCTGCGCGCCAGGAATCTTCCGAATCAATTCAGGGTCAATGACCGTTACCCCTTCAAAATCTCTATTAGAAGTTGTGTTAATGGTTACCGTTGCGATTTGTTCCACATTAATTTTAAGTACTGGATTGATTTCCAGTACTTCGATGCTTTTTAGAATCAAGTTTTTGATTCGGACTGGTTGATAGGTGAGATTAGAAAACTGCAGTTCTAAAAAAGAGTTTACTGGAACCTTGAGCTCGTAATACCCATTGGAATTGCTAATTGTTCCTAGTGTTGTCCCAACGACAGTCACATTCACATTGCCTACAGGCTGTTGCTGCTCATTCAAGATGATTCCTTGAATCGTGGCTTGCTGTGCGTATGATGCAGCGCTACATATGAAACTTAAAAGAAAAAGGATTGATCTCAATACGGCTGGTTATTCCTTGCGTTGGAAATTAGCTTCAAATTTAGTGCTATTTCCCACATTGTCTGTAACAATGACGACCAGTTGATTATCAGTCTCCGTACTCACCCCATTAGAAAAGTCATAAGTGATGAGGTCTGTCTTATAATCGTATTCCATAAGAATAAATTTACCGTTGAGGGTGGCGCGATAGGCCTGAACACCAGTTTCCTTATCTTCGATCTTAAGAGTCAAGGTTTTGTTTTTGCTCAACCATTGGCCACTTTTAAAGTTTACAGGAACAATAGTAGGAGGATTGGTGTCCTTGCGTATGCCATACGTTCCTAGTGTTTTAGTAAAAGCGGTCAGCGTATTTCCTTTTAAGGTAGAGGAAACGTGATAAGCGGCTCCCCAGGGAGTAATACGAGCTATGTAATACTTACCCATATCATCACCTACCTTGCTTTTCATGTCATAGTTGAGAATCATGTTTTTATGCAGGGGGATCACATCTTCATGTACTTTGAGCACATCGGCGTTTTCACTGATGTTTAAAAAGGTATCTTCATAAAGAGTGCCTTTAGGAATAGTAAGTGTAAATGAACCTTTTGTAGTGCTGAAACTCTCATTGTGAGCCACGAGAGTTGCGTTTTTAGGATCTTTAAGGCTCAGATATTCATTCTTACTTTCGTTAGTGATATCCATATTGATTTCACTGAGGTTTCCATCAAAATCAGTGATGGCTATTTTGTAAGTATGTTTAGCTTCAGGATCTAGTAATTTTAATTTCCCATTGTTATTGGTTTCTCGGTACAGGCTTAAGGGACTTCCATCTGGAATAAACAGTTTTGAAATCCTACTTTTATTTTGTTGAAAGTGTTCGTAATCAATCATTTGATTGATGTATCGGGTCTCGTCAAATGAGAAGCGATCAAAGGTCATCTCAAAACTAGGCTTCCCATTGAAATATGTTTTGATGTCGTACACCCCATTTTGATTGCTGGCAGCGTCCATTTGGTCGTTTGTATTGACGCCTATTCCTATTTCACCATATGCTGAAAAAGGTTCTGTTTTAAATTTTCCAGAGCCTAACGAAATGACGCGTAATAGTTGAGCTTCATTCTTACCATTAATGGTAGACTCTGTGTCTAATGGATAGGCTTTAATCTGTTTCACGAGTGGCAACCGTGAATCAGGAATCTTTATACCAAATAGCAAGGGGTTGATAGGTCGCGCGTCGCCATCGCGTATCTCAAAATGCAGGTGAGGACCGCCACTACCACCTGTATTTCCACTGTAAGCAACAGTTTCCCCTTGGTCTACTCGCAAGTCAAGATCGTCTGGGTACAATTGAATTTCATAACTCTCCTGTTCGTACTGCCTTTTTTTGATGTACTCTTCAATTCTAGGAGCAAATTTTTCAAGGTGGGCATATACCGTCGTGTATCCATTAGGATGAGTAATGTACAGCGCTTTGCCATATCCGTAATGCTCGATCTTAATACGACTAACATAACCAGCGGCGGCAGCGATAACATTAGCTCCAGTACGTTGGTTTGTTTTTATGTCTAGGCCGCTATGAAAATGATTGGATCGCAATTCTCCAAAAGACCCGCTCAGTTTTAATTCAATATCTAATGGATGGACAAAATAGTCTTGTGGGAGATTTTGTAGGGTTTGGCTTTCGCCAAAGCGAACTATAAACAAACCGCAAAACAACAAAAGGAAATATTTTCTTAGCATAATCTAAATATATGATGGTAGCAACGCTCCGCAAAAAGGTTTTCAAAGTTTGTTCCATAAATATTTGTTTTATATCAAGGGAAACCTAATTTTGTTGGAACTGCATGAATTTTGTTGCTATGTCAAAGCTTTTGAATCAAATAGATCAGATTGAACTAAGGATCAAAGCATTGATGGATGAAAATCGAAGACTTCAAATGGAGGCTGTGGATCGCCAGAAGGTGATTGATAGTTTAGAAAAGGAAATTGAAGAAGCCCAAGAAACGATCCGTAGTGGTGCAGAGAGTATGATTGCTCTCAAAACAGCAAATGCCATGTTAGGTAGTGACGATTACAAAACAAAAACTAAACTCAAGATTAATGCATTGGTTAAGGAAATCGATCAGTGTATTGCACAATTAGCATAGTTTGGAAGATAAACTCAAAATAAAAATATCGATTGCAGATCGGGTTTATCCATTAACTATAGATCCTTCTCGAGAGGAGGGATTGCGTAAGGCCGCAAAGAACATCCAGGACATGATCAAACAACTGGAGCAAAGCTATGCCGTACGTGATAAACAGGATGTCCTGGCTATGTGCGCGCTGCAGTTTGCTGCGAGATCTGAGCAACATATTATTGACAAAAGTGACGATCATCAAGAAGTTCAAGACCGCCTGCAAGTCCTGGATCAATTGTTGAAGCAACATTTGTCATAGACGTTCTTTAAATACAAACAGTTACTACCTGCACTTGTTTCATTTTTTGGTGAACTCAACACATAATTCTTTAAAAAAGGTGAGTCGTGGTTGTAAAAGCAAGCCGTGCCTTGAGCCGGATCCTTGATCAGCCAGTTAACCTTAAACTTTATTTAAGGAGTTCATACAAAACCCTAACCTGTGCAGGTTTTTTTATATATACAAACCATGGATATCAATACAATTATATATGCGATAGTCGCATTAATCATAGGCCTAGCAATAGGCTATTTTATAGCAAAATCAATAGTAGAAAAAGGCAAAGCCTCCCAGCTGATTGCCGACGCTAAAAAAGAAGCCTCGTCTATTGTAAAAGACGCAGAGACTCAAGGGGAGAAAATAAAGTCTGAGAAAACTTACAGAGCTAAAGAGAAATTCATTCAGCTAAAATCAGAGCATGAAAAGGAGATCATGCACCGTGAAAAGAAGATGAATGATGCAGAGAAGCGCATCAAGGATAAGGAGTCCAAAGTCTCAAATGAATTGGCTCAAAACAAACGCTTGACTCAGAGTTTAGAAAGCAAGCAAAAGGATCTAGACGAGAAAAGAGAGGCATTTTCCAAGAAACAGGAAGAGATCGAGAAGACACACTCCCAACAAATCAAGCAACTAGAAACGATTAGCGGCATGTCTGGGGAAGACGCTAAAAAGCAATTGGTTGAATCTTTAAAAGACTCTGCTCGTACTGAAGCAATGTCCATCATACAAGATACCATTGAAGAAGCAAAGCTTACGGCACAACAGGAAGCACGTAAAGTAATTATCAATACCATACAGCGCATAGGAACTGAGGAAGCGGTGGAAAATTGTGTTTCGGTTTTCAATTTAGAAAGTGACGATGTTAAAGGACGCATCATTGGTAGAGAAGGACGTAATATTAGAGCAATAGAAGCTGCTACTGGGGTAGAAATTATAGTTGATGATACGCCAGATGCCATCATTTTAA
The DNA here is from genome assembly GCF_000831385.1 of Nonlabens marinus S1-08. Lineage (NCBI taxonomy): Bacteria > Pseudomonadati > Bacteroidota > Flavobacteriia > Flavobacteriales > Flavobacteriaceae > Nonlabens > Nonlabens marinus. The sequence continues at coordinate 1,690,448 of NZ_AP014548.1, forward strand.
GTTGTTTTGATGCGGTGCGCAGGGAAGTAGCCAGATTGTCATTACACAAACTAGTGACTGACGGTCGTATTCACCCAGCCCGTATTGAAGAAGTTGTCAGTAAAACCCGCAAACAAATCGATCAAGAAATTGCTGAGGTTGGAAAACGAACCGTGATCGATCTAGGAATTCACGGCTTACACCCTGAGTTGATCAAGATGGTGGGACGAATGAAATACAGGTCTTCTTATGGTCAAAACTTATTGCAACACAGTAGGGAAGTAGCAAAACTTTGTGGAACTATGGCAGCAGAGTTAGGCTTGAATGCAAAACTCGCTAAAAGAGCTGGATTGCTTCATGATATAGGTAAAGTTCCTGAAACGGAAGATGAAACTCCTCACGCCATCCTAGGTATGAAGCTGGCCGAAAAGCATGGGGAAAAACCAGAGGTTTGTAACGCAATTGGAGCCCACCACGACGAGATAGAAATGACATCCTTGTTGTCCCCTATCGTTCAGGTTTGTGATGCGATAAGTGGCGCCCGTCCTGGTGCAAGACGCCAGGTATTAGATTCTTACATTCAACGTTTAAAAGATTTAGAGGATATTGCTTTTGGTTTTGGTGGAGTAGAAAAAGCGTATGCCATTCAAGCAGGACGAGAGTTAAGGGTGATGGTAGAAAGCGAAAAGATCTCAGACGAGAGAGCAGGACAACTATCCTTTGAAATTTCTCAGAAAATCCAGACGGATATGACTTATCCTGGTCAAGTCAAGGTTACGGTAATTCGAGAAACTCGAGCAGTAAACATTGCCAAGTAAAGAGTAGAAAAAAAATCTAAAATTAAAAAGCCGCCCGTAAGGCGGCTTTTGTTGTTGTTTCTAATGTCCCTAAGATTAGAAACTTTGTTTGGTTAACCGCGGTTAAAGATGACTAAAGCATTGTCTTATCTCAAATTACAGTAACCTTTACTCAAAGTGTCTTAGATCATACTACCCCTAATAAATCTCTAAGACATTGTAAAGATGGAGATGATTTAGATAAAAAAAAATACCCCATATGGGGTATTTTTCATTTTAAGATGTTAAAATATGAGTTATTCATTATAAATGTTATCATAGCCTTTTTCCGGTACTTCAAAGAATTTACCAGTGACATAGCGGTAATGACGGTCTAGACTAGCTAAGTCTTTTATATCCTGCTTATCAAAGTTCACAGCTGCAGAAGCAATATTATCTTTTATGTGCCCCTCACTGGTTGATTTAGGTATTACCGCAGTACCTCTGTGGTACGACCAGGCAATGAGGATCTGACCAGGTTCCACATTATGTTTTTTGGCTAGTGCCTGAACGGTATCCATTTCTAGCATATTAGGCTCATCATCCTGTTTCATACCATCAGACCGGTCACCGCTACCTAAAGGGGAGTAGGCAGTCATGTGGATACCATGTTTGCTGCAATATTCAAACAATTCATTCTGCTGTAATAAGGGATGTAATTCGACCTGATTCATTTCAGGAACATCATCAGTTTTTGAGATGAGGTCTCCTAGTTTAGTAGTAGAAAAATTGGAGACACCCATGTGTTTAGCTAGCCCTTCTTTTTTACACGCAAGCATGGCATTCCACGTATCAATAATAGGAGCTTCCTCAGGAGTCAAATAATCTTCAGGACCCGATGGATTTTTAGCATCTGGTTTGAAGGCTACAGGCCAGTGCATCAGATATAAGTCTAAATAATCTAGTTGCAAGTCCTTCAGTGTTTTTTCTAGAGCAGGCTTCACATCTTTAGGTAAATGTGCGTTATTCCAAAGTTTAGAAGTAATCCAGACTTCTTCTCGTTTAATTTTTCCTTCTTCAAAGACCTCTGTAAAGGCCTCACCAATGGCCGCTTCGTTGCCGTATATCGCAGCACAATCGATATGTCGGTAACCATTGTTCAATGCTATTTTAATAGCCTCTTTTACTTCAGCATCTCCAGATTTCCAGGTTCCTAATCCTATCGAGGGCATTTGATCCCCATTCTTATATTTGAGTGTTTTCATTATTAATTGTTTTCTATAAAGTTAGCTTTCGCGAAAGCGTGCTCAAAACAACTCTACTACTTTGACATAACTTTAATAGGAAGCACGAGGATGAAATTCTTCTAGCACGTTTTTAAGATAGGTGCGATCTACGTGAACGTAAATCTCAGTAGTAGTAATGCTTTCATGTCCCAGCATCATTTGAATGGAACGTAAATCTGCTCCATTCTCTAGCAAATGGGTAGCAAAAGAATGACGGAAGGTATGTGGACTAATTTTCTTTTTGATCCCAGCGGCTGCTTTCAAATCTTGAATGATGGTGAAAATCATTGCTCTTGTCAACCCTCTACCGCGCCTGTTTAGAAATAAAGTATCGGTATGGTCAGTTTTAGAAGGAGCGTGAACCCTAATCTCGTTGATATAAAATTCAATAAGCTTGATCGTACTATCTCCTATAGGCACATAGCGCTGCTTGTCACCCTTTCCTGTGACTAGAATGACGCCTTCCTCAAAATACAGATCACTTATTTTAAGTGCGACGAGCTCTGAGACTCTTAACCCGCAGGCGTAAAGGGTTTCTAAAATGACTCTGTTGCGCTCGCCGTGGGCGGTAGAACGATCAATGGCGGCTATAAGTTTGTCTATCTCCTCCACGCTTAAGGTGTCAGGAAGCTTACGTCCCAGCCGCGGCGCCTCGATAAGCTCCATAGGATTATCCTTGCGGTAGTCCTCTAAAGCAAGGTATGTAAAGAAATTTTTCAAACTGCTGATCGTTCGAGCCTGAGTCGCAGGTTGTACTGTACCTGCTAACTGGTGGTTAAATTCTTTAATCCTTGCATCAGAAATAGTGGTAGGTAGCTCGCGATACCCCATACCGGCCAGCCACACGTGAAGCTTTTCCAAATCACGAGTGTATGCTTTGACAGTGTTCGAGGACATACCTCGTTCTAGCTTCAAGTACGTTTTAAAATCCTTTATGAGGTGTTCCCATTTCATGAAGACAAAATTCGGAAATTGATAAGTGGTTTATCGTATAGATTGAATTGTTTATTATCAATTAATTGTAATATGTTCAACGTCTATCAAATAATATTTGTGAAAAATTAACAATCTAGGTATAAAATTTAATAATCCTTAATACACAGGTGTGAGAACAAGGAATAGCTTTGTCCCATAACTTAAAATAAACTATCATGAAAAAATTAGTAGCAATTGCAGTAGTAGCTTTAGGAAGCATAGGGTTCGCTCAAGCACAAGAAATTGATTTTGGTGTACAAGCAGGTTATAATATAGCAAACCTTCAAGGTGACGACGTGGACGATGTAGATGCTCGTAATGGTATCAACGTAGGGATTACAGTAGAATATGAATTTGGACCTAGTTTTGGACTTCAAGTAGGTGCTATATACTCTCAACAAGGAGCTGAAGGTATTTTCTTAGGACAACAGTCTGAATTAAAATTGGATTACATCAATGTACCAGTTCTAGCTAAATTTTATCTAGGAGGATCTGGATTTTCTATTGACGCTGGACCACAGATAGGATTTGTTGTTAATGATGAAGTTGAGATTGTGGAAGGTCCATTTTCAGGAACAACCAGCGATATTGATGCTGAAGGTATAGATCTAAGTGTAGGTGGCGGATTAACTTACAAATTCAGAGAAGGTACAACACTGGAAGGAGTGTCTTTTGGAGCTAGATATATGGTTGGCGTAACTAATATTTACGAGGATGACAGCACGTTAGATGATGACATTACCAATCAAGTATTTTCTTTCAACTTAGGATATAAGTTCTAAGAATTGAAATTTTTTGAAATGAGAAGCAGCTCTTTAGAGCTGCTTTTTTTTTATTTCCGCTTTCGCGAAAGCGAAATTACCAATACCTTTAAATTATGAAGATACTTATCATCAACGGCCCTAATTTGAATTTATTAGGAACTCGCCAACCAGAGATCTATGGATCCAAAACATTTGACAGTTACTTTTCAGAATTGCAATTTGGCTTTCAAGAAGTCGAGCTGGCAAAGTATCAATCTAATGTGGAAGGCGAATTGATAAATAAGTTACAGGAAGCTCAAGAGCAGGAATACGATGGAATCATACTCAATCCTGGCGCTTATACCCATACGTCACTCGCCATTGCAGATGCGGTTTCTTCCATTAAGACCGCAGTGGTGGAGGTGCACATTTCAAATGTTATGGATCGCGAGCAAATACGTCATACTTCCTTGATTTCTAAAAATGCGGTGGGAACCATATCAGGATTTGGCCTGAACGGTTACAAACTTGCCATTCAAAGCTTTTTAAATACAAGAGAAGCTAATTAAAATCTTTTTATTGATACATAAAAAATCCCGTCTGGAATTTTCCAGACGGGATTTTTAATTTTTAACGATTTGATTACAGACCTGGATATCTTCCAGTTATAATATCGATACCATCAATAACCCAACCTACGAAAAAGAAACCTGCAGTAAAAATGAACAATAGGTTATAAAGCCATGGACTACCTAAAAACCAACGGTGACCTGCAAGGAATCCAGTAACTGGGATAGCCCATAGGACGAAGGCAATAGTTTGATCCTCAGACCAGGCTATAGCGGCTGGAGAGCTCAAAACTGTAGAAGTAGTTTCAACTGAGGTTGCAGGGTCAACTGTAACTACAGCTTGACGTTCTACAGGAAAGGAAGCGTAGCTAAATGAAGATATGAGCATAAAAATACTCATGATAGCGAGTGATAAATTAGTTTTCATAATGGATGATTTTGTTAGTTATCTTTGTTAAAAATAATTATTTAAATGCGCTATCCCTTATTTTTTTTGATTTTGCTAACATATAATTATGGCATGTCTCAACAGATCGATTATGTGGGAATGCTCGCTTTGCAGGATAGTACTTTTATTTCTTATAAAATTGAATTGACTGAAAAGGATGGGTTGTTAAGTGGGTTTTCCTATACCGATCTCAACGGGCCACATGAGTCAAAAAACACGCTGGTTGGTAGATTTGATGATAAGGAAAACACGATCGAGTTTCGTGAAGTAGCTATTGTATATACAAAATCACCTATTACAGAACTCGATTTTTGCTATGTATATTTCAAAGGTGATTTACGTAACCTTAAGGGGAGGGCAAGCCTTACCGGATCATTTAAAAGTTATTATGATGATTTACAACCATGTATAAATGGAGAAATCATCATGCAAGGAGAAGATAAATTTCAGCGTAAAACGGATAAGATTGTTAGTAGAGTAGAAAAGTCGAAGAAGGTACCCGATAGCATAAAACAACGTATTGCTAATAGTAGATTTTTAAATAGTTCTAAGCGTCAAGGATTACAAGGTGGCGAGACATTGAACGTATTCTGGGAATCTAAAATAGCCTACCTAGAAATCTGGGATCCAGGAACGGTTGATGGTGATGCGATGTCCATTAATCTCAATGGCAAGATGATCAAAGACAGTTATTCTCCTAAAAAAGCAAAAACTAAAATTCCATTAATCTTTGATAAAGAGGTCAATAAACTCACCTTAAAAGCACTCACCGAAGGAACTGAGCCACCCAACACAGCACAAATACGAATTACCGACGGCAACGGTAAAGAAATAAGCATGCTGTCGAGTTTCAAGCTAGGTGAGCAGGTTGAGGTGGTGTTTTGTCAAAAGGATTTGAAGTAGATTTAAGTTCAAGGTTCAAGGTTCAAGGTTCAAGGTTCAAGGTTCAAGGTTCCAAAACGCCCTTTATTTTCGGTAATTCCATTTTGACAACCCTCGACGCAACTCCTCAAGGGAAAAGTCTGTTCTAGGTTTACTGGATTTTGTAGTATACTAAAGTGTATCGTCTTCCCTTGAGGGAAGATGAGAGATGGGTGTTGCGATGATTTTTGGAGCCTACTCAGCACATGGCAAACACCCTTTGCCTTCGGCATTTCCCTTGGGGGGGAAACAAGACCATTTTAAATTTATTGTATAGCAATATTTATCATGTTCCCTATAAGGGAAGATAAGAGATGGGTGTTTTGGATGCTGAAATCGAGTAACTTAATACTTGTCATAAAACCACACCAAATTTCTCCCTGGGTGGAATTAATCTCCGCCCCAAACAAAATCAGCAACAAAAAATGCCCCAAATTCCAAGAATTCAGAGCACTTATAATATTTCACTATCATCCAAATTATAAAAGCTGAAAGCTAAAAAAACTCATAGCTCACAGCTCATCGACTCAAATCTACAAGTGAATCACCTCACCATAAGCATCAGCAACAGCTTCCATCACCGCTTCACTCATGGTTGGGTGTGGATGCACGGCTTTCAATACTTCATGACCTGTAGTTTCTAGTTTACGCCCTAAGACCGCCTCAGCGATCATGTCCGTAACACCAGCGCCTATCATGTGACAGCCTAACCACTCGCCGTATTTGGCATCAAAGATCACCTTTACAAAGCCATCCTTAGTTCCAGCAGCACTAGCCTTTCCAGACGCGCTAAAAGGGAATTTACCAACCTTGATTTCGTAGCCAGCTTCTTTGGCTTGTGCTTCGGTCAGACCTACACTTGCAATCTCTGGAGTTGAGTATGTACATCCTGGAATATTACCGTAATCAAGCGGCTCAACGTGCATATCCGCTATTTTCTCCACACAAAGGATTCCTTCAGCACTAGCAACGTGAGCTAGAGCAGGTCCAGCAGTAATATCACCAATAGCGTAATATCCTGGAATATTGGTTTGATACCAATCGTTAACTAGGACTTTACCACGATCTGTAGAAATTCCTACTTCTTCCAGTCCTATATTTTTAATATTTGTCTCAATACCTACAGCACTTAGGACGATATCTGCTTCAATAGTTTCTTCACCTTTTTTAGTTTTTACGGTTGCTTTTACACCATCACCGCTAGTATTAACACCAGTCACCTCGCTAGAAGTCATGATTTTGATGCCTGTTTTCTTAAAGCTGCGCTCCATTTGTTTGGAGACGTCCACATCTTCCACAGGAACGATGCGATCTAAATATTCTACGATGGTCACTTCAGTTCCCATAGCGTTATAGAAATAGGCAAACTCAACACCTATCGCACCAGAGCCTACAATGATCATTTTCTTAGGCTGCTTGTCCAGGGTCATCGCCTCACGATATCCTATCACTTTTTTACCATCCTGTGGTAGTGAAGGTAGTGCTCTTGATTTTGCACCAGTCGCGATAATGATGTGGTTAGCTTCAACAGTAGATGTAGAACCATCTTCTGCTTTTACTTCAATTTTCTTTCCTTTTTTCAAGGTTCCGTAGCCCATGACTACATCGATCTTGTTCTTCTTCATCAAGAACTGGACGCCTTTACTCATGCCTTCCGCCACATCTCTGGAGCGTTTTACGACGGCATTAAAATCCTTGTCAGCGCCAGAAACCTTCAATCCGTAATCTTCTGCATGGTTTAGGTAATTGAAGACATCGGCACTTTTGATCAGCGCTTTTGTTGGGATACAGCCCCAATTCAAACAAACGCCACCTAGAGACTCCTTCTCAACGATGGCTACTTTCATACCCAACTGGGACGCACGTATTGCAGTCACATATCCACCGGGACCACTACCTAAAACGATTACATCGTACTTACTCATATCTGTCAATTTTAAGAGCCGTAAAAATATAGAATAAACGGCTAACGATTGTATTTTTGACCAACCCATTTCCCATGTACAAATCTATCGTCAGACCTCTATTATTTCGCTTCGATCCAGAAGGCGTGCATCACTTTTCGTTTAAGGCTATCAAGTTTTTGAGCAAGGTGCCTGGTTTTAGTTCGCTTTCGCGAAAGCGTTACAAACTCAAACACCCTGCATTAAAAAGGCAGCTTTTTGGGCTAGAGTTCGAGAATCCGGTGGGGCTAGCCGCAGGATTTGACAAGGACGCCAAAGCCTATAGTGAATTCTCAGACCTGGGATTTGGCTTTGTGGAAATAGGAACCTTGACGCCAAAACCACAAGCCGGAAACCCCAAAACTCGATTGTTCCGACTTAAGCAGGACGGCGCTATCGTAAACCGTATGGGCTTCAATAACGGCGGCGTGGATGCTGCGGTGGAGCGGCTCAAAAGAAATAAAAAGCGCATTTCGAGTGCCTCAATGCTTGATGCTAGGAATAATTCGAGGCCTGAGGCACTCGAAGGCCGTCGTAATAAACACACTCTAATAGGCGGCAACATAGGGAAAAACAAAGTCACACCTAATGAAAAAGCGGTCGACGATTACATCATTTGTTTCAATAAACTTTTTGATCACGTTGACTATTTCACCGTAAATGTAAGTTCACCTAATACGCCTGGATTACGCGAATTGCAAGACCGCAAACCGCTTACCCATATTTTGCAAACGCTACAAGATCTGAATAATGCAAAAGCTGCGAGGAAACCTATTCTTTTAAAGATCGCACCAGACCTAACTGATAATCAATTGATGGACATTATAGGAATCGTGGAAGACACAAAAATCGATGGAGTCATTGCCACCAACACGACGATTGAGCGTAAGGAACTTAAAAGTGATATAACACTCCAGAAAGAAGCTGGTGGCCTGAGCGGCGCTCCACTAACAAACCGAGCAACCGAAGTAATCTCATTTCTGCATCAAAAAAGCAACGGCGCATTCCCCATTATAGGAGTCGGCGGAATCATGACCGCACAAGATGCCATCGACAAACTAAAAGCTGGCGCAAGTTTAGTACAACTCTATACAGGGTTTGTCTACGAAGGTCCAGCTTTAGTGCGCGATATCAACAGAGAGATTATCAAACAAGGATTGTAACGTTATTGTCATGCTGAACTCGTTTCAGCATCTACCAGAATTGAATTCTAAGGCTAATTACTTTTACTGAATCACACTAGTATTTTTAATCACAATGAATCTGAAAGAAGTAGAAAGACCCTGAAATAAGTTCAGGGTTACAAGGAAAGAAAGAAAAAACATATACTTGTCATGCTGAACTTGTTTCAGCATCTGCTTGATATAAAACTAAATGCTAGAATCTTTTATAACATTTTCCCTGGCGGCTTTCCTTCTAGCTTTATCACCTGGACCTGACAATATATTTGTGCTCACACAATCCGTCGCTAGAGGCGCACGCTATGGAATCGCCGTGGCCAGTGGTTTGATCACTGGCTGCATTTTTCATACATCAATTGTGGCATTGGGATTTGCGGTAATCTTACGAGATAACGAATGGTTGTTGCTCCTTATAAAAATTGCTGGAGCAATATACCTTTTGTTTCTAGCCTACAAAGTTTATCAGTCCAGCGACAACATCAAGCTGGATGAAAGTGTTGTCAAACAAGATTCCTGGTGGAAACTCTACCGTATTGGAATTACTATGAATCTGCTTAATCCTAAAGTGACTTTGTTCTTTTTGGCCTTGTTGCCACAATTTGTAGTTCAAAATGATATTGCAGAATGGATTCAGATTTACATTTTGGGCGGCATCTTTATGCTGGTTTCACTTGCTACATTTTACACCGTTGCTTTTTTGGGTGGTAGTGTTGCAAAATTCATTCGTGGTTCTAAATGGTTTGCACCAGTAATGAAGTGGACACAGATTGTAGTTTTTGTGGGCATTGTGGTGGCGATATTCATCAGTTGATCTTTTTCAAACCGAAATAATTAGACTGGAATAAGAGTAATGACTTCCCTCAAGTCATAGACAAAAACTTATGCTAAGTACTATCTTTACCAGAATGGAAAAAGTGAAAATCATAGAATGTCCGCGCGACGCCATGCAGGGAATTAAGGATTGGATACCAACACCTACAAAGGTGCAATACCTTCAATCGCTGCTGCGGTGCGGGTTTGATACTATCGATTTTGGTAGTTTTGTGTCGCCTAAAGCCATTCCGCAAATGGTCGACACGACTGAGGTTCTCGCACAACTCGACCTTTCAAAAACCGATTCTAAACTACTCGCCATCGTTGCAAACCTACGTGGAGCACGAGCCGCTTGCGAGCATCCAGAAATTGATTATTTAGGCTACCCGTTTTCTATAAGTGAGAACTTCCAGATGCGTAACACGCATAAAACCATTGCTCAGTCTGTTGAATTATTGCAAGAAATTTTAGACCTCGCTTTCGCGAAAGGGAAAAAAGTAGTCGTCTATATATCCATGGGTTTTGGGAATCCTTATGGTGATCCATGGAACGTGGACATCGTAGGCGAGTGGACCGAAAAGCTGAGCGCGATGGGCGTGGAGATTCTATCGCTGTCAGACACAGTAGGGACATCAGATCCAGAGTCCATTGACTATTTGTTCTCTAACCTAATACCGCGATATCCTGCGATTGAATTTGGTGCCCATTTACATACCACACCAAACAAATGGCACGAAAAAGTCGATGCCGCCTACAAAGCTGGCTGCCGCAGGTTTGATGGAGCCATTCAAGGTTTCGGTGGTTGCCCTATGGCAAAGGACGAACTCACCGGCAATATGCCTACAGAGAAAATGGTAAGCTATTTCAATGCTGCAAAAGCCAACTGCAATGTCAACGCGATGCCTTTTGAGAGTAGCTACAATGAGGCTACTAAGATTTTTAGGCAGTATCATTGATATATTGATACCGCATTTCGAGAGCATTTCGACCAGCTCAATGTGGCACCTCAATGCTCGGTTTTGAGTACTTATCCGAGGTCTGAGGTTCTCGAAGACCGACAATATAAAAACTGAAGATAAATTTTCATGCCAGTAGGATATATGTACATCTTGGAAAGCTCTGACGGTAGCTACTATACTGGAAGTACGATTCATTTAGAGGTTCGGCTAGGCTAACATAATGCTGGATTAGGAGCAAATCATACTAAGAAAAGACTTCCAGTAGAGTTGAAATATTTTGAAAAATACGACAGGATTGACACTGCATTTTATCGAGAGAAACAAGTTCAAGGCTGGAGCAGAGCTAAAAAGGCAGCTCTGATTGAAGGTAGGTTTTCTGATCTACCAGACTTATCAATTGCTTATCGGGATTTAAAAGATTTGGATAAATAAGTTAGACCTCTTGAATTAACAGGCCGCATTTCGAGAGCCTCAATGCTCAGTCACGAGTTCCAATCCGAGCCCTGAGGTTCTCGAAGGGCAATTCGGCAAAAAATTGTTTGTTTTAAGAGTAAAGTCTGGTTCTGGATTTAATCAAAGCAACATTTCGAGAGCATTTCGACGAGTTCAATTTTAACACGTCAATGCTTGATTGAAATTAATGATCGAGGCCTGAGGCTCTCGAAGGCCGTCTTGAGAAAACACCACTGTTAAACCACTTGCACATCAAACTAACAAGTGTTAGTTTCGTAAGGAATTAACGACCTATTTAGAGTGAACAAATTCCACGACATTCGATTATCAGAGGTTTACAAAGAAACTGAAGACACTACGGTTCTTGCATTTGATGTGCCAGAAGAATTAAGAGAAGACTTTGATTACCGTCAAGGCCAATTCTTAACCTTGCGAGCAACGATCAATGGCGAGGATGTGAGAAGAAGCTATTCGCTGTGCAGCAGTCCGCTGGATCAAGAATGGAAAGTTGCTGTTAAAGAGATTTTTGAAGGCAAGTTTTCTACCTACGTAAATCGTGAGTTAAAGACTGGCGATACCCTTCAAGTAGCTGCACCTAGTGGTGATTTTGGGATTGAGTGTGTGAATGAAAAGCAAACCAAAAATTACATTGCGTTTGCGGCTGGTAGTGGCATAACCCCCATGTTGAGTATCATAAAAACTCATTTACAGAGCGAGCCAAATGCCAAATTCAAGTTATTCTACTTGAACCGTATGGCAAAATCCATTATCTTCAAGGAAGAGATAGAGGCTCTGAAAAACAAATACTTAAGTAGGTTTGAGGTCTTTTATTTCTTGAGTCGCGAGCACAGAGACATTCCGTTGTTCAACGGTAGGTTTGATAAAGAAAAACTACAGCAATTGACTCAAACGCTTATAAATGCACCATATACTGATGATGCTTTTATTTGCGGTCCAGAGGAGATGATCTTCTTGATTAGAGATGAGTTGGTCGCAGCAGGAATGAAGAAAGAGAACGTTCATTTTGAATTGTTCGTCAGCGGTTTGAGCGATGCAGATAAAGCCAGAGCCGCCGCAGCTCTAGAGAAAAAAGTAGATGGTGTGGACGTGACCATTATAGATGGAAGTAAAGAATTCCATTTTGTGCTGGGTGATGACCACGACAATGTTTTGGACGGTGCGATTGCCGCGGGAGCTGATTTGCCATATGCCTGCAAAGGCGGCGTTTGCAGCACCTGCAAGTGCAAGGTAGAAGAAGGCAGTGTAGAGATGAAAGTCAATTATGCGTTGTCTGATGAGGAGGTCGACAAGGGGTATGTCCTAAGTTGTGTAAGCGTTCCAACCAGTAAGAAATTAGTAGTGAATTACGATGTTTGATGCCATGCTGAACTCATTTCAGTACCTCAAGACTAGAAACACAATGTTGATGTTAATTTCGCTTTCGCGAAAGCGGAACAATTTATGAGCATTTAAACATACAATAAGCAAAGCCGTCCTGCGATGGCTTGACGATAACAAGAATGAGAACCATGTCAGTTCGAGCGCAGTCGAGAACAGTTTGACAATTAAAAATAGAAACCATGAGCGAAGCAGAAATCAAGAGTCTAGAAGAGCAATTTGATGCAAAAATTGCTCGAGACGAGAAAATAGAGCCAAAAGACTGGATGCCAGAAAAGTATCGCAAGACACATATCAGGCAAATATCCCAGCACGCGCATTCTGAAATTGTCGGGATGTTGCCTGAAGGCAACTGGATTACTCGTGCGCCATCACTGCGACGTAAAGTTGCTTTGCTGGCAAAAGTTCAGGATGAAGCTGGTCACGGTTTATATCTCTACAGCGCTTGTGAAACCTTGGGAATCACTCGCGAGCAGATGTATGAAGACCTACATTCTGGAAAGGCGAAATATTCTTCCATATTCAATTATCCGACAGTTACATGGGCAGATATGGGTGCCATAGGCTGGTTGGTAGATGGTGCTGCCATCATCAATCAAGTGCCGTTGTGTAACACCTCTTTTGGACCATACGCTCGTGCCATGGTACGTGTTTGTAAAGAAGAGAGCTTCCACCAGAGACAAGGTTATGAGATCATGTTGTCGCTTTGTAATGGTAGCGAGGAGCAAAAGGAAATGGCGCAGGATGCACTGAATCGCTGGTGGTGGCCATCACTCATGATGCTAGGACCAACAGATGCCGAAAGTACGCACACCGCACAATCCATGAAGTGGAAATTGAAACGTAAAACAAACGATGAGTTGCGCCAGCAGTTTATTGATCAAACCGTTCCACAAGCAGATATTCTAGGCTTGACTATTCCAGATCCAGATTTGAAATGGAATGAAGAAACTGGACATTATGATTTTGGCGAGATTGATTGGGATGAGTTCTGGCAAGTGGTCAAAGGTCATGGTCCTATGAACAAATCAAGACTTGATGCACGTAGAAACGCATGGGAAAATGGTGCTTGGGTACGTGAGGCAGCAACAGCTTATGCAGACAAGCAGCGAGAAGGAAAAGAAGAAGCAGCTAAAGCATCATAAATTTAAAGTAAGCCGTCTTAGGACGGCTTTGCTATTTTACAATATCTAATCATATGAGTAATTCAAACAAAAAAGAAATACCACTTTGGGAAGTATTCATTCGTTCCAAAAATGGTTTGGAACATCGTCATTGCGGTAGCTTACATGCAGAAGATGCCGAAATGGCCATGAACAATGCACGTGACGTGTACACTAGAAGAAATGAAGGTGTAAGCATTTGGGTAGTAGAGTCATCCAATATAACTGCCAGTAGCCCAGATGACAGCGGTTCATTATTCGAACCGGCTAGTGATAAGGTGTACAGACATCCCACTTTTTATGAGTTGCCGGATGAACTCAAACATATGTAAAAGCTTAGCTTTTTCATATGTCAGAGTTCAAATTTAAATTTAAACCAAAACTGAAATTTAAAAGGTATGAATAAGGCTTATGATTTAGAGGACAGATTCATAGATTTTGCCGCGGCTATCGTTTAGGAGTTCGATAAACCTTCAAAGACTTTTGCATCTAGATATTATGCTGAACAGCTTATAAGATCTTCTGGATCAGTTTCATTAAATTTTAGTGAGTTTGCAGGTGCTGGAACTGAACGAGATAAAATAAATAAACTTAGAATTTCGCTTAAAGAAATTAAAGAGTGTAATAACAATCTCAAAATTCAGCTAAAAGCAGGAATTGGAAATCCCGAATCTTTAAAGTCTTTACAAGATGAAGCGGAGCAAATTATTAAAATTCTAGTTGCGATAATAAACAAACGATAAAAGCCATTTAAATTTAAGTTTAGACTTAGGTTTAGATTTAAAACATCCAATACATTCATGGAAAAACAGCTATCATCATCAAAACCAATTCGGGAACTAAACCCACAATTCCTCGAATCAAAGGAAAACAAACAGCACCTTATCGATTATCTATTGGGTGTTGCTGATAATTACTTAATTCTTGGACAACGACTAGGGGAACTATGCGGTCATGGGCCCAACCTAGAACCAGACATTGCGATTACTAATATTTCGTTGGATATCTTGGGCCAAGTGCGCAGTTATTATCAATACATAGCGCAGCTCAAAGGCGATAAGACGACCGAGGATGACATCGCTTTTCTAAGAACAGAACGTGAATATAAAAACGTTTTGCTGGTCGAACAGCCTAATATTGATTTTGCCTACGTAATAGTCCGTCAATATTTCTTTGATGTGTATAATCGCTTATTCTTGAATGCATTGCAACAAAGTGCAGACGAAACTCTGAGAGCACTTGCATTTAAAGGGATTAAAGAAGCTAATTACCACGAGCGTTTCTCAGGCGATTGGTTAAAGCGATTGGGCGACGGAACAGCAGAAAGCAAAGCCAAAGCTCAAGAAGCCGTTAACAATCTTTGGATCTTCACAGAAGAATTATTTCATAAAACAGAAGCCGATACGTCTATGGTTGAAGCTGGCGTTGCGCCAGATATGCTGCAGTTCAAGGAATATTATTATGAGAAAATTGAAGAGCAATTATCCATAGCCACACTAGATATTCCAGAAGTAGAATACTTCCAAAAAGGTGGAAAGCAAGGAGTACACAGTGAACATATGGGATACTTGCTAAGTGAAATGCAATACATGCAGCGTACTTACCCTAATTCAAAATGGTAAATATTAGAAATATAAATTAAGAAAATGTCAGTTCGATCGGAGTCGAGAACAGTTCAACTGGCTTAATATCAAATCTCAAACTATAAACCTCAAAATGATCCAAGATCTAAACATATCAGAAGAGCTTCTAGAAATTTTAGAATCCGTAAAAGATCCTGAGATTCCAGTTTTGAATGTGGTAGATCTTGGTGTTATCCGTGATGTTGAGGTCAATGGTAAAGAAATTACGATTAAATTGACGCCTACTTATAGCGGTTGCCCGGCGATGGATGTGATAGGTGATGATCTGGAACGCGCCTTTGAAAAGGAAGGATACACCACAAATGTCCAATTGATCATGAGTCCGCCGTGGACGACTGATTGGATCACAGAACGTGGTCGCAAGGCACTGGAAGAATACGGTATTGCCGCACCGCTGGATGAAACGGCTGACAAGGATGTGCTGCTCAACGAAAAAAAACTGGTCAAATGCACCAATTGTGGTTCAACCAATACAAAATTGGTGAGCCAATTTGGTTCCACCGCGTGTAAGGCCATGTTTCAATGTGAGGATTGTCACGAGCCATTCGATTATTTTAAATGCTTGAAATGATTCCGCTTTCGCGAAAGCTAAAACCAAAATACATTCTGTAAAATAACTAACCGAAGCCGTCCTGCGACGGCTTGACAATTAAAATAACAAATGTCCCAATCCATACAATTAGAAATCGATAACGGCATTGCCGAAATCACTTTCAATCGTCCACAGGTCTTCAATTCCTTCAATAAAGAAATGGCTTTTGCAATGCAGGATGCGCTCGATCGCTGTGCGCAGGACGACGTCCGCGCCGTCATGATCACTGGAAACGGCAAGGCATTTTGCGCTGGTCAGGATATTCAGGAAATCACAAATCCAGACCTCAATCCAGGTTTCAAAGCCATTCTTGACGATCATTACAATCCGATTGTATTGAAAATCCGCAATCTGGAAAAGCCTGTGGTTGCTGCCGTCAATGGTGTGGCAGCTGGTGCTGGAGCAAATCTGGCTTTGTGCTGCGATGTAGTAATCGCGACCGAAAGTGCTGCTTTCATTCAGGCGTTTTCAAAAATTGGGCTTATTCCAGATAGCGCGGGAACGTTCTTTCTGCCACGATTGATTGGGTTTGGAAAAGCAAGTGCTGCAATGATGCTGGCAGATAAAATTACCGCTGCAGAAGCTGATCAATTGGGAATGATCTATAAAATGGTAAAGGATGACGAGTTCCTCGCTTTCGCGAAAGCGACCACAAAAAAACTGGCCGAATTACCGACTATAGCTCTAGCCAATACTAAAAAGGCACTCAATGAGTCCATGACCAACAACGTGGAACAACAATTAAAATTGGAGTCCAAATTGCAAATTGAAAGCGCATCCACGGCAGACTATGAAGAAGGCGTCGCGGCATTTATGGAGAAAAGAAAACCGAATTTTAAAGGGAAATAAATCCAATAAAATCAAGCATCAACATTGCGTATTTAATATCTCCAATCCCGCATGGATAGTTTAACTCAAATAGTTCTAGGAGCCGCAGTTGGTGAGGCTGTGTTGGGTCGCAGGGTTGGGAACAAGGCGTTGCTCTATGGTGCGATTGCAGGTACAATTCCAGATCTGGATGTCCTTGTACAGAACTTTGCTGATACGATTACCGCAACTGAGGCACATCGCGGCTTTAGCCATTCCATTATCTTTTGCGTTTTGGCAGCACCATTATTGGGTGGGCTGGTCAATAAAATAGAGAGCAAGCAAAAACTGGGCTGGAAACCTTGGGCATGGCTGTTCTTTTGGTGTTTGTTCACGCATCCGTTATTAGATTGTTTTACCACTTGGGGAACACAGTTGTTCTGGCCATTTGATTGGAGAATAGCTTTCAACAGTATTTTTGTGATTGACCCGTTGTATACCATTCCGTTTATGGTTTGTGTCATCTGGGCAATATTCCTAAAGAGATCTTCGACATTACGCAAGAAACTCAATTGGACGGGAATTGCCATCAGTTCAACTTATTTAATATGTACCGTTGGACTTAAGATGATCGCTACTGCTAGATTTGAACAAGCGCTGGAAAACCAAAAGATTGACTATAATCACATCTCAACCAGACCAGGTGCGTTCAGTACCATTTTATGGAACGCCAATGTAGAAACAGAAAATGCGTATCTCTTAGGAGACTATTCCTTTTTTGACTCGCAACCTATAAGCTTTGATCTATATCCCAAAAACCGATCAGCAGAACCGGAGTTTGAATCACCACAAGCTCGAGAAGATATAGAAAGAATGAAAGATATCGCTCAAGGCTGGTATCTAATGGAAAACAAAAATGGCAAATGGTATTTCTATGATCTACGTTTTGGATTAAGACCTATTAATCAAAACGAAAAAGAATTTGTATTTGCCTATATTGTGAAAGAAGGTGATGATGGGCTAATTGTAAATGAAACGGATAAAAACCTTGAGGATGCTAGCTTGATATTTAAAGAGTTATGGGAGCGCATTCAAGGAAATTAAATGATATCTGATTTAAGATATTTGATATTAGATTTTTGATTTTTAAGTATTTATGAGAGCACAGGATTTAGAGGATAGGTTGATAGGTTTTGCCGTTTCAGTAATCAAAGCTTGTAAATTTTTAGATAAAAGCTTTGCTTCACAACATCTATCTAAACAATTGATTCGATCAACAACATCTGTCGCGTTGAATTATGGCGAGGCACGCGGTGGAGAATCTACAAGAGACTATTTGCACAAAATGAAAATTTGTCTCAAGGAATTAAGAGAGTCTTACATTAATTTAAAAATTCAAAAAGGTGCGGATTTAATAACTAAAATCGAACTTATCGATTCCCTACTTGATGAAAACAATCAACTGATATCAATTTTTGTAGTCAGTATTAAAAACACAAAGACGGTATAGAATGACAGATCAAAAATCAAAAATCAAAAATCAAAAATCTCCAATCACTAAGGTTGGAATTATAGGAGCAGGAACCATGGGAAGCGGTATCGCTCAGGTCGCGGCGACAGCAGGATGCAAGGTGAAACTATTTGATTTGAACCTAGATCAATTGCGCA
The DNA here is from genome assembly GCF_000831385.1 of Nonlabens marinus S1-08. NCBI lineage: Bacteria > Pseudomonadati > Bacteroidota > Flavobacteriia > Flavobacteriales > Flavobacteriaceae > Nonlabens > Nonlabens marinus. Next base: position 1,708,765 of record NZ_AP014548.1, read on the forward strand.
CCGCAGAAGACTCATTGGAAAACATTTTATCCCGACTTGTTGAAAAAGGTAGGATCGAGCAGGTAGAAAAGAAACGTATTCAAGAAAACATTTCCTTTGTGCCTCAAATGGAAAGCCTTCATGATAGTGACTTGACCATTGAAGCGATCGTTGAAAACCTAGAAGTAAAAAAAGAAGTGTTTACACAAATAGAGCATTTAGTTTCTGACGATTGTATTATAGCTTCAAATACTTCAAGCCTAAGTATTACAAGTATTGCTGCTTCATTGAAGAAGCCAGAACGCTGTATAGGAATTCACTTTTTCAATCCGGCGCCATTGATGAAATTGGTGGAGATCATTCCAGCAGTGCAAACAGATGAAAAGATCACAGATGTCTGTGTATCGACGATAAAAAGTTGGAGAAAGACCACTGCGGTAGCAAAGGATACTCCAGGATTTATCGTCAATCGAGTAGCGAGACCATTCTACAGTGAGGCACTGAGAATGTATGAAGAAGGAATGGCTGACATCCCAATGCTAGACAAGGTTGTGCGCCAAATGGGTTTCCGTATGGGGCCATTTGAACTGATGGATTTTATAGGCCATGATGTTAATTATGTGGTGACCGAATCGGTTTTTGGAGCATTCTATTACGATCCACGTTATAAGCCATCGCTGACTCAAAAGCGATTGGTTGAAGCTGGCTGGCTGGGAAGAAAATCAGGTCGCGGATTCTACAAATTTGAAGACGGAAATAAAATTGAGCCAGATCACGATCCAGAAATGCTTACTGGCGCTGACGCTAAAGCCATTCAAGATCGCTTGCTGGTCATGCTTATCAATGAAGCTGCCGATGCACTTTATCTAAAAATTGCAACTGCCGAAGATCTTGACAACGCCATGACAAAAGGCGTTAATTACCCCAAGGGTTTACTGGCTTGGGCTGATGAGAAAGGATTGGATTGGTGCGTGAATCAGCTGGATGCATTGTATGATTTTTATAGGGAAGATCGATACAGGTGTTCGCCTCTACTGCGTAGTAAAGCGAGCAAGAAGGAAACCTTTTTCCAATCATGATAGAAGGAAAAGAAATTCCAGCCAAAATGCTTTCGCTCGATCCATTTTCCACATGGATGGGAATGGAGATCATCCATGTTGAAGTTGGCCGAGTCAAATTAGGGATGAATATCAGACCTGAGATGCTCAATAGTATGGGAAAGGCGCACGGTGGCATTACCTATGCACTGGCAGACACCGCTTTTGGCTTCACTTCAAATACACATGGTAAATATGCCGTGTCCATCGAGACCAGCATCAACCACATCGAGGCGCTGGAAGCTGGCGATTACATCACCGCAGAATGCACGCTGGATAAAACCAAAACCAAAGTCGGTTTCAATATCGTCGAGGTTAAAAAAGACGACGAATTGGTAGCCCTTTTCAAAGGCGTGGTTTATAGAACCAATAAGGATTGGGAATGAGTTCGCTTTTGCGAAAGCGAAATAGGAGATGAGATGATTAGAGGATGAGAGAAATAGTTTAATTGACGATATTTAAAAAAAATATGAATAGTAAGTATGTATTTGCTTTCGAAAAACTAGATGTATATCATAAAGCAATTGATTATGGCGAACACGTTCATTTGCAAATAAAGTCTTTTCCCAAAGATGAATTATATGCCATTTCCAGCCAATATAGACGAGCAGCAGATTCTATTGCTTTAAATATTTCTGAAGGCTACCCAGGAAGTGATGCTCAATTCATCAAACATTTGAATATTGCAATTTATAGTGCAAATGAATGTATTACTTGTAGCACCAAAGCCTTTAAAAGAAATTATATTGATTTTGAGAAAGATGAGGAAAACAGGATGTTGATCACAGAATTAACAAAAATGCTTTCGTCACTAAGGTCATACGTTAGAAAAAGATCTTTGTAATCCAACAGTATCAGCCTCATCTTCTCATCCACTAATCCTCTAAAACACTAATTAATGAACACCTACATAATAGACGGAATAAGAACACCAGTCGGCAATTATAAAGGAACACTATCCACCGTAAGACCCGACGATCTAGCAGCACACGTGATTAAAACACTAGTTGAAAAACATCCAGAAATCCCACAAGAAGATTATGCCGATGTGATTATGGGTTGTGCCAATCAAGCTGGTGAGGACAATCGTAATGTGGCTCGCATGGCCGGGTTATTGGCAGGATTACCATTTTCTGTTCCGGGAGAAACCGTCAACAGATTATGCAGCTCTGGATTAAGTGCTATCGTTCATGCGCATCGTGCGATACAAACCGGTGATGGCGAAGTGTTCATCTCTGGCGGCGTTGAGAACATGACTCGTGGCCCATTAGTCATTGCAAAACCTAGCAGTGCTTTTGGAACCGACTCTAAAATGTACGATTCCAGTTTTGGCTGGCGATTTGTCAATCAAAAGATGGCCGATATGTATGGTGTGGACGGTATGGGAAATACAGCTGAGAATCTAGTTTCCAAATTCGATATCTCCCGTGAGGATCAAGATAAATTTGCATCATGGTCACAACAAAAAGCAGCCGAAGCCAGGGAGTCTGGAAGACTTGCCAAAGAAATTGTGCCCGTTGAGATTCCGCAGCGTAAAAAAGATCCAATCATTTTTAAAGATGACGAATTTATACGCCCTGGTACAACCGTTGAAATTCTTGCCAAACTACGTCCAGCATTCAAAAAAGAAGGCGGATCAGTTACTGCCGGAAACGCTAGTGGTTTAAACGATGGTGCGGCGGCAACGATTATCGCCAGTGAGGATGCCGTTAAAAAATACGGACTCAAACCTATTGCAAAAATTTTGAGCAGCGCTGTAGTAGGTGTAGAGCCTAGAATCATGGGGATAGGTCCTGTAGAAGCAAGTAATAAAGCTCTTGAAAAGGCTGGTCTGACCATGGCTGATATGGGCGTTATAGAATTAAACGAGGCTTTTGCCTCGCAAGCTTTAGCCTGCATCAGAGAATGGGGGTTGAAAGATGACGATCCACGTATCAATCCTAATGGTGGTTCGATCGCCATAGGCCATCCGCTAGGGATGACGGGAACGCGACTGGCTTATACTGCAGCTTTGGAGTTATCGCTTTCGCGAAAGCGATATGCCCTCATCACCATGTGCGTAGGAGTTGGTCAAGGTTATGCGATGGTTATTGAGAATGTAGGTTTAAATTAGTTATCGAAATTCCAATAATTATTTCGTTTTAATACAAATTCATGATGAGGCACTTTTATCTTTTAATTTTCTTTTACTCCATCCCATTTCTGATGCTTTCTCAAGAGGTATCTATGGAAATTCTTTACAGGGAACATTCAGAGTATCCTCATGAAATCGCCTATGCCCATGTAAATAAATCAGTGCTTGTTCAAGGAGAGCAATTTGCATTTACTGCCTATGTCTATGATCGGAACCTCAAGCGACCAAGTTTCTTAACTCGTAACCTCTATTTTCAATTGACGTCAGAAAATGGTACTGTAATGGAGGAAGCTATGCTGTTAGTTAATAACGGGTCGACTGAGACAGTTGTAGAATTAGATTCGACATACGCAGCAGGTAATTACAAAATGAAGCTTTTCACTCGCTGGATGAAAAACCAATCAGATAAGCCTGAATTTACAACTGAGATCAAAGTGCTTTCTAAGGAGAACAGTCTTAGGGTTACAGAGGAAGTAATAACAAAGCCCTATGATATGCAATATTTTGCTGAGGGTGGTAAGTTATTAATGTCAGTCAATAATACGCTAGGGATCCTTATTAAAGACTCAAAAGGTCGTGGAGTTGAAATAAATAACGGCGAATTACTAGCTGGCCAAAAAGTGATTTCCTCATTCAGTACTAATGAAATGGGGTCTTCAAGAGTTTACTTTACTCCAGAACCTGGAACATCTTATTCCATTAAGGCAGTCATTGACGGTAAGACAATTATAAAAAGTATCAATGACATTTTAGATACTGGAATGATTTTATCAGTTAATCCATTAGGCAATGAAATTGGGATCACCTTAAGTACGAATAGTACTAGTTTGAGCCAAGTGGATGGCGATTATAAGGTTGCTGTACATGATGATTTGAATTTACAAGTTATTGTCATGCCTGTAAAAAAGCTTTCACAAACCACTTTTCTATCGGCAAATGAGGTTTCTCCTGGTATTAATATGGTCACTGTTTTTAATGAAGAAGGAGAGCCAATTCTTGAGAGAACATTCTTCAACTATAAAAATCTTCCTAAGAGTAATATTGCTTCAATTCAAGCAAATACTGTACTGGACTCTATAAATGTCGAGCTACAACTAGATAAAAAATTCAAATACGAAGCTCCCAATAAAGTTAGCCTCTCCATATTCCCTGTAAGCACAAAGGCTATTGATAGGAATAACTCTCTTGTTAGTAGATTCTTTTTAGGTTCTCATATTAAAGGGACTGTAGAAAACCCATCGTATTATTTCAATGATATCAACCGTCGAGTTAAATATGATATGGACAATTTGATGATCACTCAAGGTTGGACAGGTTATGAATGGGATAAACTATTTGGACCATCAAATAAACCTACTTACAGTTTTGATCAAGGGATTTCATTTAAAGCTCAGATAAATTCTAGAAACACAAGCCAGTTCATGATTTATCCTTTAAATAATTCAACTAGTGCGATTGTTGACCTCAAGGAAGGTTCAAACTTCTTTACAGCTACTGAGCTATATGCCATTGAGGGAGATGAGCTGCGAGTTAGCGGTATAAATAAGAAAGGAAAAAACATAAAACCTAATTTATACCCGACATTTGAACCTCGAGCCATTCCTAGGTATGACAGCAATGCTCCATATCTTGAGCTGCCTGTCGAGCCTGTATTAGAAGATCTGAATATCGGATCTTTCTTTCAAGGCGCGCAGGAGCTAGAGGCGGTAATCGTCAAAGCTGATGTGGAGAAAGAACGATTTCAGAAAATTATTGACCGCGAGCGTGGGTCAGTGGATGTATTTGATGATAAGGATAGAGCTAAATATTATAATCTTGCCACCTATTTAAGTCGTAGAGGCTTCAACACTTCTAGTGAAGATGGTATTTTCACTATAACTTCAAATTCTCGTGGTAATGGAGGTGTGGGATCACCATCGATTTTGATTGATGATGCATTCTATTCTGATCCATCTATTTTGACAACTCTTGATCCTAGTATTATTGATTATGTTGTAATTAATCGGGATGGGATAGGTGAGCGCCTTTCCAATAAGTTCGGGATAATTAAAATTTACACGAACCCATTGCTGTCACCTATTAGATCTCAAGACGCTATTTCTACAGCTTACCAAGTTCCGCTTAAGTTTTCAAAGAAAAAACTCTATTATAGACCAGAATACGGCAGCTATAATAGCGATTTCTTTAAGCAAGTCGGGATCATACATTTTCTTACAGATAATGACATTAGTGAAGATGGGAAGGTCAACTTTGGGTTCCCAAATCTTTTGAAAGATGAATATTTGGTCGTGTTAGAAGGTTGGACTGCAGATGGAGTTCTTATCAGTGAGGTTTTCGAAATCAAAATGTAACTGTGTTTTCGCTTTCGCGAAAGCGAAAAGTCCACATATCCATATGCAAAACAGTAGTAAAATAAAATGCTAGGAAAATTGAGAATTAATATCAATTTCTAATTTTTAAAAAAGCCTTCTACTTGTGAGTAGAAGGCTTTTTTAAATATAAATGAAGTGAGTTTTAAATGACCTCAATAAACAAACCAGCGTCGGTCTTAGCAACCTTAGCCACCTTTTTTCCAGTCAATCCTTTAACGGCTTTGTCCCATTTTTTATTAGAAAGGCCAGACTCTTCTTTCAACTGATTCAAGTCCACTTTTTCATGCTTTTTCAAACGCTCAAAAACAACTTTCTCATCCTCATTCAATTCTATACCTGCTTTTTTCTCAGGACGCATTTGAGGGAAGAATAGCACCTCTTGAATCGATGGGTTATTAGTTAAAAACATGATCAAGCGATCCATTCCTATTCCTAGTCCAGAAGTTGGAGGCATACCATATTCTAACGCTCTTAAGAAATCTTGATCAATAAACATAGCCTCATCATCACCACGGTCTGCAAGGGCTGCTTGAGCCTCAAAACGTTCTCGCTGGTCAATAGGGTCATTCAACTCACTGTAGGCATTGGCAATTTCTTTACCACATACCATTAGCTCAAAACGCTCTGTCAATTCTGGATTGTCGCGGTGCGTTTTACATAACGGACTCATCTCTTTAGGATAATCGGTTATGAATGTTGGTTGGATATAGTTTCCTTCACACTTCTCACCGAATATCTCGTCTATCAATTTCCCTTTACCCATGGATTTATCGACGTCGATGCCTTGCGCTTTCGCGAAAGCGAACAACTCTTCCTCACTCTTACCAGTAATATCAAAACCTGTAAAATGTTTGATAGAGTCGGTCATGGTCACTCGTGGATAAGGAGTTTTCCACTCAATCTCATGCTCGCCAAAAGTACTCGTCGTTTTACCATTTACCTTTACAGCACAGTGTTCCAAAAGGTTTTCTGTAAACTCCATCATCCAATTATAATCCTTGTAGGAAACGTAAATTTCCATCGCTGTGAATTCAGGATTGTGGGTGCGATCCATTCCCTCATTTCTAAAGTTTTTGCTGAATTCATAAACGCCGTCAAAACCACCAACGATCAAACGCTTCAAGTACAGCTCATTAGCAATACGCATATAAAGCGGTATGTCTAGTGAGTTGTGGTGCGTCACAAAAGGTTTTGCCGCAGCACCACCAGGAATGGGCTGGAGGATAGGCGTTTCTACTTCAAAATACTCTCGATCATTAAAAAAGGATCGCATGGCATTGAAAAGCTTTGTTCGCTTTACAAAAACGTCTTTTACTTTAGGGTTGACCACAAGATCAGCATACCGCTGGCGGTAACGCATTTCTGGATCGTTGAATTCATCATAGGTATTTCCATCAGCATCTGTTTTAGGCAATGGCAATGGTTTTAAGGCCTTGCTCAACAGTTCAAAATTTTTGACCATCACGGTTTGCTCTCCCACGTTAGTCATAAATAACTCTCCTTCTATGCCAACAAAATCGCCTATATCGAGCAATTTTTTATAAAGCTCATTATATAAAGTCTTATCGTCTCCAGGGCAAATCTCATCGCGATTGAAATATACCTGAATCTTTCCTTTACCGTCTTGGATCTCTGCAAAGGATGCTTTTCCTTGAATTCTTCTAGACATCAATCGGCCAGCGATGACTACTTTTTTTCCTTCTTCAAAATCAGATTTGATAGAAGCAGTAGTGGCATTCACATGGTATTGGGCTGCAGGATAAGGGTCGATTCCCATCTCACGGATTTTCCCTAGTTTTTCACGGCGTACGATTTCTTGTTCAGAAAGTGGCATTTGTCAATTTATTTAAGCAGGCAAAGATAACTTTGTAATGTGGTGTGGCAAAACACATTTGACTTTGACTATTAGTGAGCTGTATGATGTTTTCGCTTTCGCGAAAGCGAATTACCTCAAATAGCGGAATTAATTTTTAGAACCAGTGTAACTATTACCTAGTTTGAATGTCTTATCAAACACAATCTGTGATTTTATGTCCATTTGGAGAGTACTTCTTTCTATCATTATGCCACCTCTTGCCGTCCTTGATAAAGGTTGTGGTTCTATAGTTATTGTTTTTATTCTGACATTGCTGGGATGGGTGCCTGGGGTCATTGCTGCCTTGATTATTTTGAATAATCCTAATAGGTAAACCCATCCAATTTTGATACTATTGATTGCTTTGGTCCGCAAACACAGGGGCAATTAAATCTGTTGGCTGTACCTTTACAGGATGAATAAAACCGTCATTTTTCAGGATCTAGGCCGCAAGGATTACAAGGAAGTTTGGGATTACCAGGAGGAACTGTTTAAAGATATCCTGGATACTAAAATTCAAAATAGAAGGCAGGACGCTGGGTTAGAAACTGAGAATCACTTATTGTTTGTGGAACACGATCATGTATACACGCTGGGTAAAAGTGGAGATGTAGAGCACCTTCTGGCAAATGATCAAAAACTTGCTGACATAGGTGCTACTTATTATAAAATCAATCGTGGCGGAGATATAACCTATCATGGACCTGGGCAAATCACAGGTTATCCTATTCTTGATCTAGAAAACTTTTTTACAGATATTCATAAATACTTGCGTTTTCTAGAAGAAATCTTTATCAAAATTCTAGCAGATTACGGTTTGAAAGGCGAGCGCAGCCCTGGCGAGACAGGCGTGTGGCTGGATTTAGGTACGCCATTTGCTCGCAAAATATGTGCTCTAGGTGTACGAGCCAGTCGATGGGTGACCATGCACGGTTTTGCGTTTAATGTTAACACAAACCTTGGCTATTTTGATCACATCATACCATGCGGAATTCAAGACAAAGCGGTCACATCGCTCGCATCTGAATTAAAACGTGAAATTGACATGGATGAGGTGAAACAAAAAATTAAAATGTATTTCACAGAATTGTTTGAGGCTGAGCTGGTAGGCTAAAGTCTAAATCACCAGAGCTCTAATATTTGGCACTTTCTTAAGTGTCCGCTTTTTCCTACTGGATTATTTTTAAAGCATGACGCTCACACCAAAACAAATCAAGGAAGCTTTATCAGAACCAGAAATCGCAGCACATCTCGCTGATCTGGTGTATATTCAAGATGAACACCTTACCATACATAGAAAAAAATACGGCCGCGGTTTTACCTATTTGATTAATAATAAGGATCGAGTTAAGGACAAGGCAGAGCTCAAACGTATCAAATCTTTAGTAATTCCACCCGGTTGGAATAACGTGCGTATTTCCGCAGTGGCAAATGGGCATTTGCAATCCGTAGGGCGAGATGATAAAGGTCGCAAGGTGTATCGATACCATGATTTGTGGAACATTTTGAGAAACCAAACTAAGTTTTTTAAAATGTCCGCTTTCGCGAAAGCGTTACCCAAAATTAGAATGCGATTGCAACAAGATCTTCATTTAGAAGGAATGCCTCGCAACAAGTGTCTTGCTATCGTCTTGTCTGTAATGGACTTGACTCATGTGCGAGTAGGTAATGAATACTATGCTAAAAAAAATAAAACTTACGGGCTATCCACGTTGCGTACAAAACATTTGAAAGAAACTATCGAGGGAATATCCTTTGAGTTCAAGGGTAAAAAAGGAGTACAACAAAACACTCAAATTGATGACCCTGAGCTAGTTGAATTAATTCATGAATGTCAAGATATTCCGGGCTGGGAACTTTTTCAATACTATGATGAAAAGGGAAAACACCATGCTATTGATAGCGGGATGATCAATGATTACATCCATGAAATAGGAGGGGAAATTTTCACGGCTAAAGACTTTAGAACCTGGGGAGCGAGCACCGTTTTCTTTGAAACCATGATCAAGCTACCTGAACCTACTACCAAAAAGCAAACCAATCATAACATACTTACCGGGTATGACGCTGCGGCGGAAGAATTAGGAAATACAAGAGCAGTGTGCAGACAGTACTATGTGCATCCAGAGATTCCGAACGTGTACGAAACCGGAGATTTCAGCAAGTGGCGTAAAAAGGCAAGTTCTTACAAACAAAAAGATTTGCTATCCCCTGCGGAACGTTGTGTAAAAGAGATCATTCAAAATTTCGAAATTGAGTTTCAATTAGAAGCTTAGTTACCATTTATAAATAATCACGTCATTTCCATCTCTAGTGGTAAGGTAACGTTCTTTACCACCAGCAATTTCCGCTGTGCCATTACCATATACAGGTAAAAACGGTAAAATGGATCCCTTAGAGTCTATGATGTAGACTTTATTTTCTCCGTTGTCAACAACACTTACAAATTCTTGGGATCCCACTTTAGTTATTTCTGCTGGCAGGTATGTGCCATAAGGCAGATCAGCCTTATTCCCATTAAACTGAATGGTGTTTTTTGTTTGAATGAGCTGACTGCGTTCAGTCATGTATATATGACTCTCTGGATCTAATGAAGTTTTGGCTGTAGTCACTTTACCAGTAGTAGGATTAACCTGAAGGAGTTTGTTTTGAGAATTAATAAACTGAATCAAATTGTTGTTGAAATACAAAGGTGATCTAGCTTCTATTTTATCCTTAATTCGGGTTCGCACTTGTCCTGTTCTGCTCAACAATTGCAATTGATTTCTAGCTGTAGTAAATGCAATGTAATCTTTATTACCTCTTTTAAAATGCTGAGGAGAACTCGTAATCTTACCTGATTTTTTATAGTTGAATCCGCTGACTGTGTTTCCTCGATTGTTCAGTAAGGTTATCTCATCACCTGTGGTTACCACAAATCTATAATCTTTATCATTGTCGTAATCAAAGACGCTTAGAGGTTGAGTGATGGTTTTTTTAGCATCGTAGGGGAACTGATCAACATTTTCACCATCTCTGTCCAATAGGTACACTTTCTTCTCAGTTGAGAATAGCAATTGCTTCCTTCCATTTTTATACACATCCACTGCATGAATGTCTCCCACTATTTTAGAGTCTAAAGATTTGCTCCAGTACGGCGTCCCGTTTTCAGAGATTAAAGTGAGCTGAAAATCTTCAGATTGAAAGGCGACATCTTGGGTGTTATTGAGATGATTGGGAAACAAATGTGGTCCAGCAATAATATTCTTTTCAGATTTGAAAGTTCCTATTTGCGCAACAAGAGGTTGATCTGCAGCGGTCGTTGCATAGGGTATTTCCATTCTGTAAAACGCATAACCATCCTCATGGACGTATTGACTGATGATTGCTTTTGTAGTACTCATGTCAATTGCGTTCAAGACTTTTAGGTCTTCTTTACTAACCTCAATAATTGGTGATTTCAAAGATGGTACACTGGTGATATTGATGAGGCTACTGCTGTTACTTATGTTCTTTTTAGCGTCTTTCCACCATAATTGAGCTGCAAGTGTGGTTCCATTTTCATAATTAGAAACAATCATTTCAATGCTTTCTCTATCTGCAGCGATCACTAAAAAGTCATCTAGTAAAGCGACTTGTGAAAAAGACCCTTCAGTAAGTAATGGAGAAAGTGAATTTGTGGTAATAGGTTTGGTCAACGAATAAATTGATTGATCACGATACGTGGACTTGGCACTGCTTAAACTATCTAAATCCATGAATAAAGTTTCATAGGGTAAAAGAGTAAATGCCAAGGCACTTCCTTGTTCCAATTGAATTTGACTGACTTCCTGTGCGTTAGATAGAATGTCCATGAGCTGCGGACTTACTGTTGGCATTCGATTGTAATATGTAGTCAGATTGTTAGTCAATTGACTAACATCACCATACGTAAATGCGCTTAGGGAACGACTGTTTGCCGGAGCGATTCGATCCAGCTGATTTTCTTGAGCTTCTAAATTATTATACAGCGCATGCTTTTGTTTGATGCTATCTTTATAGGAGATCAACCCTTCAAAATGCAAGGCAGTAGGATCTTTTTTTAGGCTTAATTGAAACCATTGCGCATAATTATGTAGCTCTGATTTATTTCTTCCTAAAAGAAAATAGTACAGCCAGTTTTGATCAGTTGCTCTCACATAAAAACTTAAGTCATCGTGGGTGCGTTCATAGAGTTTTTGAAACCCTGGATCAAAAACATATTCTGCAATATTCCTTCTTATCAAACTCTCCACTACTAAAAGAGATGAACTTGCTATATGAACGCCGTCTTTGTTTGCAGAGTAATAACTTCCTCCTTTAGCTGATTTCTCTAAAATTTCTATCTGGTTGTATTCGATTCGTTTTTTAATAGAGGCACTGTCAATTGGATTTTTGAACCCTTCTGTCACTAGGGTAATGGCAACCTGATTTTTACCCTCAATGCTTAGTGCTATAAAAGACTCCTCTTTTAAACTATAGTTATCTAGAAATGCGCTAGCTTTTTTGAGTTCCTCCATTCTGGAAAGCGACTGCAATTGTTCCATCAACGGGTTATCATTTAGTAGCAACTGTAAATCATCCATATCAGACAATGCTACAATAATTTTAGAGTCCGTAGGAATGCTGTGAACTAAGGCGTTTTCTACGCTCACCGTATCAGTGCAACTGGTGAGAATTAATATAAAACCAAGAATTCCTAATAGTTTGCTCATGAATGATAATTTGAGCAAAAATAGAAGGTTATACGGCAATAGCATGGCTTTTTAAGAAAGTTATAGCGGCAATTTCAACTGCTCTGGCAACAGTTTAAAACTCATGCGATGGTAAATGGTCGTACCGTGCTCCCGTATAGCAGATCTATGTTGAGCAGTAGGATAGCCTTGATTTTTCTGCCATTTGTACTGTGGGAATTCTTTGTCCAATTGCTCCATAAATTCATCCCTATATGTTTTAGCCAGTATGGAGGCTGCCGCAATATGGAGGTATTTTCCATCCCCTTTAATAACAGTAGTAGCGGGAATATCTTTGTACTTGTGGAAACGATTTCCATCCACAGCAATATGTTCTGGTCTGATTTTGAGACCGTCAATAGCTAAATGCATCGCAAGTAGACTGGCATTTAAAATATTGATTTCGTCTATTTTGGCTTGATGCACATGAGCCACATGGTAGCACAGGGCTTCTTTTTCAATGACTTCTCTCAGTTGGTTTCTTCGCTTTCGCGAAAGCGTTTTACTATCAGTCAATCCTGCACAAACAAAACCTTGTGGTAGAATCACAGCTGCGGCAGTCACGGGTCCAGCCAGACAACCCCTACCAGCCTCGTCAGTTCCGCATTCGATTAAGTCGAGATGTATTTTTTCTTTTAAGGAAGTCAATGATTAAGAAATTCATGTACTTCAACAAATCTATAACATGTCCTAGTATATTAGAAAGAAATGAAGGAGGCTTAAATTTTTACTCGCAGGAATTATTGCAGCCTATGAATTCATAGTGGGGAAGTTTAACTAAAATCCTCGCCAGAAATTAAAACAATTTTTCTATGAAAAAACTACTAGTTCCTGAATCGGAAAGGTAAACTGCACCTGAGCTGTTGGTGGCACGTCGACAACTAACACTAAGTCTTGAGTTTGCCGGAATGAATAAAGTTTGAGTAAAGGATATCGAACCTCTTATAGAGCCATCGCTTGCTTTCATTTCTGAGCTTTTAAAAAATGGACCAACCTCAGTATTGTCTATCTCAAGTCGAGCTTCAATTTGTGATAAGCCACCGTTTGTAGGATCTGCTTCCATCGATAAATTAACGGTAATCTGATAACGGCCAGCTTCTTTTACATCAAGAAAACGTCTATTTATGGGATTACTGGATGGGGTCGAGTTAGGTCTCTGGTACAACTCTGGAGCATCATTGAATGCAGGCTTTGTGGCTGGCAGTCCAAAAATATCTGCCTTTGTAGCTCCTACCACGTTTAAATTATTATCAGTATGATTGCTGGAATTTATGAACTTTGCCATGGAGCCGATAGTAGCGTTGAGCCTTTGCCATTTAGTTACCGTCCAGTAAAAATAACCTCTTTGTAGATCTTCATTAATATTATAAACTAAGGTTCCTTTCCTTGTGTTTTCGGGTAATGGGTCGGTTTTGCTTAAATCGGTCAAATGTACTTTAGTAAAGAGAACACCAGACTTCTCAGTTCCATCTAGATCTTCTACATGGAGAATTGTTCCTGTTGCAGGAGAATCAGTTCCAATCCCTACCTGAGCAGTTGCAGGAAAGCAAATGCCTAAGGCAAACATGACTACAAGAGTGGTGTAAAAATGATTGGAAAGATTAGGAAGCATATATGAGGTGATAATTGAGTTAAAGTATTTTTTGTATAAAGATGGTCGATGTTCCAAGGGACCTGAGTCTTACAATTCCCACATTTTCTGATTTTGAAGATTGATGTCTTAAGGTTATGGTTTGACCCGCATTTATTTTCACAGATTGTGTGAATGAAAGTGAACCGTTATCTGTAGGTGATGTTGAAGTCATGTTCATTTCTGTACTACGATACAGAGGACCTCTATCTGACCCGTTTACTCGTATGCGTATATCAATTTCTGCACGTCCATCTCTTCTTGCATTTCCAGAAGTACCGTAATTACCTACCAGCGATAGTGCCACTGTGACTTGGTAAATTCCGGTTTCATTCACCGTAATTCCAGTGGTCCCGCTAGCCTGGTACAGCACCGTATTATCATTAAATTCAGTACTTCCTACAATTTGAACGGTACCGCCACCATTATTCAAATTTCCTGATGTAACCTGAGCGTTTGGATTTTTGAACTTTGCCATTTGACCTACATACGCATTGAACCGCACCCAGGATGAACCGTCCCAAAAATAAAAACCTGGACCTGATTCAAGATTAGTATTGAAAACTAAGGTTCCAGATTCGGTTCCTACGGGCAATGGGCTGATTGTAGTAAGATCAACAATATCCGCTTCAGGTAGTACAACACCAGATGAACTAGGAGAGCCATTTACCTCCAATAGAAGACCAACCGCTGGAGCACCATCAGTTCCTATCCCAACTTGTGCAAGACCAGATATCGCAGCTAATAGAAATAGTAACGTGAGGAGAATTCTACCGAATATATATGTCAAATTAGTATTCATAAAATCAGTTGATCTTTATGATGTAGAATGAACTAGGGCGACTTGCATTAAGCCATACTATATTGTCACCACTAGCATTTGATCGATAGGAAGCTAGACTTATTACGTCATCTTTTTTTAATTCTATAATCTCAACAAAGCTTACGGCACCATCGTCATCTTCAGAGTTGCGATTATCATCCATTTCAGAACTATGCTGATTAGATCCAGGATAGGTGGTATTTCCTAAACTATCGGTAATTTGGAGCCTTATTTCAACAACATTATCATCAATTAAGTCATTATCCTCTTGAGCCTCCAGGCCTAAAGTAACTGCGATACGGTATCTACCGCTAGCGTTTATTTTAAGATTTTTACTTTGTTCTGTAGAATTAGCACCAACCGTCTCATAGAGATTGTTGTTATCGTTAAATTCCGGATTACCAAATATGGGGATCTTGAATCCAGCGCTTACATCTTGATTCAAATCACCAGCGGCGCCATCAGCTACAGGGTTGCCGTAAAGCTCTTTCTTCCCAATATATGGATCTACATACCTCCAAGTGTGGGCTGGTTTATCCCACCATACATAACCTAATCCAGATGCGGTATTTGTATTGAAAGTAAGAGTGCCGTCCTCAATACCAATAGGGAATGGCGCCTCCGTATTTAAATCTTCAATGTTTGATCTTGTAAGAATAACTCCTTGTGTTCCATCGCCAGTAACCTCAAAGGCTACTCCAGGTGAAAAATGGGTAGTATTGATGCCAGCCTGTGCCATCAAGGGATGACAATCCGTAAAATGCAAAGCAAGAAAAATAAGTAGAATGGATCTCATACATTTAACCTTACGAATAAAAGTAGGAGTCAGATGTCTGAATATCGGTGTTTTATGTTTTTTTAACGTTATTTGGCGATATTCTATGCATTTGGTCGGTTAACACTTTGGTTATTAAGATTTTACTTACAGATTTATTCGATGATTTCTGACTAACACTTGTTAGTCATCGCTCCTTAGATTTTGTATTTTAGCAAAAGAAAAAGGGATAGTTCGCTTTCGCGAAAGCGAAATTCCATCAAAACCAGATTAGAACTAATTATCTATGATTTTAAAGAGTTATATAAACGGTCAGTGGCAGGCAGGAAAACAGGACGGTAACGAGCGTTTCATGTGGGATGCCATTACCGGTGAGCAAATAGGAGCTACCTCTACGGCAAATCTTGATATCGCATCAGTTTTACAATACGGTCGCGATCATGGGAAGACATTACGCAACATGACCTTCCAACAACGTGGAAACATGATCAAGAAACTGGCGTTGTATTTGGAAAAACGCAAAGCTAAATTTTACGAAGTAAGCTATAGAACTGGAGCGACACGCGCCGACTCCTGGGTAGATATAGAAGGTGGTTTTGGAAATCTTTTTGCAAACGCAAGTCTGCGTAAACTCTTTCCAGATCAATCCTACGCGGTTGAAGGCGATCCTATAGATCTATCTCGTGGAGGTCGCTTTATGGCGCATCATATTTTGGTGCCACGTCGTGGTGTAGCTGTGCATATCAACGCTTTTAACTTCCCGGTTTGGGGAATGTTGGAAAAATGCGCCGTCAATTGGATGGCAGGAATGCCAGCAGTCGTATTGCCAGCACCACAAACCGCATTTTTAACCGAGGCTGTCGTGCGCGAAATCATAGCCAGCGGGATTCTACCTGAAGGAGCTTTGCAATTGCTTAGTGGCTTGACCACAAATATCTTGGACAACGTAAATTCTACAGATGTTGTGACCTTTACAGGTAGTGCGGCAACTGGAAGAAAATTAAAATCGCATCCGCGATTGTTGGAAGAATCGGTGCCATTTACCATGGAAGCAGATTCCTTAAACTCCTCGGTTTTGGGACCAGATGCGGTTCCTGGGACTCCAGAATTTGACATTTTTGTCAAGGAAGTACGCAAAGAAATGACCTCAAAAGCCGGCCAAAAATGTACGGCTATTCGCAGGATCATGGTTCCAGAGAATTTGATGGAAGACGTTCAGATCGCGCTAGGAAAACAACTATCACAAACCGTCATCGGTGATCCATTATTGCGGGAAACCCGCATGGGCGCGATGATCAACAACGAGCAGCGTGATACTTTAAAGGAGCAAATTAGCAAGATCTCAAAAACTGCAGACATCGTTTACGGGAATCTGGATGAGGTTCAGATCACCGGCGATCGCGCCCAGAAAGGTGCGTTTATGTCGCCTATTTTGATGCGAGAGGATGAGCCATTCAAGAATACCCAGGTTCACGAGGTAGAATGCTTTGGTCCGGTGAGTACGTTGATGCCCTACAAAAACTTGGACGAGGCGATTGAGCTAGCTCACATGGGCAAAGGCTCGCTGGTGAGCAGTGTGGTCACTGGAGATGACGCTTTCGCGAAAGCGTACACCATCAACGCCGCATCATCACACGGCAGAATATTGACTTTGAATAGAGAAAGTGCACCACAATCCACGGGTCATGGTTCGCCGTTACCATTATTGGTTCACGGTGGTCCAGGACGCGCCGGTGGCGGTGAGGAAATGGGCGGTTTGCGCGGTATTAAGCACTACATGCAGCGATGTGCCGTTCAGGGAAGCCCAACATCTTTGACCGAAATCACTGGAATTTACCAACCCAACGGCGCCTACAAAGAAGCCGAAAAACATCCGTTCGCCTATCATTATGAGGACATAAAACCCGGAATGTCTCTGGAAACGCATAAACGTACTTTAACCGATACTGATATTCAGAACTTTGCAAATTTGACTTGGGATCATTTTTATGCGCATACTGATATTACCAGTCTGGAAGGCAGTATTTTTAAGAAACGAACGGCTCACGGTTACTTTATCATCAGTGCTGCCGCAGGACTTTTTGTCTATCCCAATAAAGGTCCAGTATCTGCTAACTACGGCTTGGAAGATATCAGATTCTTACGACCTTTATATCACAACGATACAATTTATGTGCGGTTGACCTGCAAGGAAAAACGCGAGCGCGACGTCAATGGCCGCGAGCACCCTAGCGGAATCGTAAAATGGTACGTTGAAGTCTTTGATGCAGAGCCAGTAGATTATGAAAATGGCAAAACCGATGAAGAAGCAGAGTCGCTTGTCGCAATTGCCACGATCCTGACCATGGTTGAAAAACGCCAGGACACGTTCCCAGAAATCACTGAAGGTTATATCAAGTCCGCTTTCGCGAAATTGAACTCGGACACAAAACCTCAATGGGGAATCATGACCGCACAACACATGGTCGAGCATCTGGAAATGAGTTACAGAATCGCTGCTGGTCAGATTCAGGATTTTGAGGTGGCAACACCAGAAGAACATTTGGAAAAAGTCGCCGCAACCTTATGGAACTACAAAAAGATGCCGCAAAACCATAAAATGCCGTTGATGAAGCAGGACGGCACGCTGGAAGATTTGAAGCATGAAGATCTGCAAACTGCCAAAGCCAAAATGCTAGAAGCACGTGAGGAATACCTGGATTATTTCAAACGCAACCCAAAGGCCGTGACTAAGAATGCTGTTTTTGGAGAGTTGAGTAAGTATGAGTGGAGTTTGTTGGAAAGGAAGCATGTTTCACACCACCTAACTCAATTTGGAATAATCGATTAAGCGAAGCCGCTATGCAGCGGCTTGACAGTCGAATAGTCAAGCCGTCGCAGGACGGCTTCGCTACCTAACTAACGAAATCATTAAAACTAGCATCTACCCACAATGAATACAATGTTCACCTACATCATGGCTCATATCGAGAATCGATTGTTTTATGTAGGTGTAACAAACAATATAAAACAAATAGTCTTTGACCATAAGAATGCGACCTTTGAAACACATACCGGACATTATAATATCAAGCAATTGGGTCTGGTTCGAAAAGCAAGATGGACCTATAGATGCGATAAGGCGTGAAAAATTGATCAAGAAATGGAAAAGAGAATACAAAATCAATCTAATAGAGTCGATAAACCCAGAATGGAAAGATCTTGCAAACAATTGGAATTTTGATGGGTTTGTAACGAGTAAAGAGAGATTTAATTAAACTAGAAACCGAAGCCGCTCTGCAGCGGCTTGAATAAGATTTGAAAATAACGAGTGAGCGAAGCCGTCCTGCGACGGCTTGACACATAAAACTGAAATTTTGACTAAGGAATACGTAAAAACAACAACAGAAAATCAAATAACAACCATAGAATTCTTCCACCCAGCACACAACTCGCTGCCAGGCGATATTCTAGCACAACTGGCTCAAGCGATCACAGATGCGGGAAATGACGACGACACCAAAGTCGTTATTTTAAAATCAGGCGGTGAGCGCACATTTTGTGCTGGCGCCAGTTTCAAAGAATTGATAGCCATCGAAGATGAAAAGACCGGCGAGGTATTTTTCAGCGGCTTTGCAAATGTGATTAATGCGATGCGCAAATGTCCCAAGTTTATCATAGGTCGCGTTCAAGGAAAAACAGTTGGTGGCGGCGTTGGTGTTGCCAGTGCCACAGATTATTGTTTTGCAACCAAATTTGCGAGCATCAAACTGAGTGAATTAAACATAGGAATTGGCCCATTTGTGGTAGGTCCAGCTGTCGAGCGCAAACTAGGTTTAAGCGGTATGAGCCAGATCGCCATTAACGCAAACGAATTTTATTCACCAGAATGGGCGCAACAAAACGGATTGTTTGCTGAGGTTTACGATTCCACAAAAGACATGGATGAAGCCGTCCAGAAATTTGCAGAAAATCTGTGCAACTACAATCCAGAAGCTATGAAACACATGAAAGAAATGATGTGGTCCAATTGTGAGAATTGGGACGAACTTTTGGCGGAACGCGCTAAGATTTCAGGTAGATTGGTTTTGAGTGAATTTACTAAAGAGACACTGAAACGATTTAAATAGAAAAACCTCTTCAATCTCTTAAAAATTGAAGAGGTTTAAAATTTACTGCTGCTTACTTGTTCTTATAATCTGAAGAATAAGTAATAAAAAGAGCAGGATGAAAACCATAAAAGTTGAGTCCATTTTCATATCTTTATTTTACTAAAACATTTGACCAGCAGCATCCGCTGTAGATACTTAGGTAATAGTTTGAAGGCTTTCCTAAGATATTTTAAATGTACAATAAAAATCCTTATTTAGAATGATTCTAAATAAGGATTTTTCATTAAAGTTATTATCATCGTTCTTATATCTAAAAAACTCATGATTTACAGCTTCAAATCCCACATACCAGTAATACACGAGAGTTCATTTGTGCATCCGCTGGCGGCGGTGATTGGTAATGTGATCATCGGGAAAAATTGTTATGTGGGCCCTAGCGCGGTGATACGCGGCGATTGGGGCGAGATTATTCTGGAAGATGGCGTCAATGTCCAGGAAAATTGCACGGTTCATATGTTTCCTGGTAAGAGCATTCGCTTTAAAGAGAGCGCACACATCGGGCATGGAGCTGTGATTCATGGAGCTAATCTGGGTCGCAACTGCTTGATAGGCATGAACAGCGTGATCATGGACGATGCGGTAATAGGCGATGAGTGCATCGTAGGTGCAATGTCATTTGTTAAGGCTGAAGTTGTTTTTGAACCACGCAGCCTCATTGTGGGCAATCCTGCCAAAAAAATAAAGGAAGTGAGCGAGGAGATGATCGCCTGGAAAACCGCGGGAACAAAACTTTACCAGCAGCTACCGGCTGATTGTCACGCGACAATGAAGCAAGTTGAGCCTTTACGAGAAATTCCCGCAAACCGCCCTGTTCAGGAAGATTTTTATAAGACGTTGCGGGAGATAAAGAAAAATTGAACTTTGAGTTCTGACTTCTGAATTTAGCTGTCAGGCTAAGCCTGTCGAAGCCGAGAACTCAGTTTATATGACTTGTCAATGGTAGGGTTACGGCTCTGAGAAAAAACTAGAATCTACTCAAGTCTAATTCCACTAGACTTTGCTTATTCATCAAATCAGTCGTACGTCTCACGTCTGCAAGAATTGAGCAAAGCTTAAGACGAGCTAGTCTTTTGTCAAACTCCGCTTTCGCGAAAGCGAATTCCAACACAATCTTCTCTACTAACAACTGTTAGTTTTTGTAAATTTGAAACATGGCAAAAACCACAGATTTTATACTGCCCAAAATGGGCGAATCGATTACGGAAGGAACGATTCTCAACTGGCTTGTTCAAGAAGGTGATTCCTTTGAAGAAGGCGATATCATCGTAGAAGTTGGGACTGACAAGGTAGATAATGAAGTGCCTGCACCATTTGACGGTACAATGATTAAATATCTCGCAGGTGCTGGAGATGTCGTAGAAATAGGAAAGCCGGTTGCAAAACTCGAAGCTTCAAGTGGTGAAAGCTCAAAAAAAGTGACGCCCAGCGATGACCATCAGGAAATTAAAAAACCTGCTGGACTGGAAGATGTTTCATCAGAAAAAGATTCTGACAAAAAGAAAGAGATGCTGAAACAAGTTCAGCATGACAAAAAACGTAGTGTTTCAAGTTCAAGTTCAAGTTCAAGTTCGGTTTCAACCTCGTACATCAATAAAGACTTATTTGTAAGTCCGCTAGTTGACAAAATTGCTCGTGAGAATCACATGTCTTATGAAGAACTCGCTCGTATTCCTGCTACTGGAAACAAAGGTAGATTGCGCAAAAGTGATGTGATCCAGTATTTGAAAGAAGGCAGGCCCAATCAGTTTGCTCAAGCAGTTTCAAACGAGCCAGACCCAACGGCATATCGCATACCGCAATTAAAGTTTGATAAAGGTCAAGGCAAGATTATTGAAATGGATCGCATGCGATCCATGATTGCAGATCACATGGTATATTCTGTGCACACGAGTCCGCATGTGACGGCTTATGTTGAGGCAGACTTGACGGACTTGGTGAATTGGCGCAATAAAAACAAAGCACCTTTTCAAGAGAAATATGGTGAGAAATTGACATTTACACCTTTGTTTGTGGATGCCGTGGCGAGAGCGATCAAAGAATTTCCTAATATCAACGCCAGTGTTGATGGGAAAAATATTATCGTCAAAGAAAACATCAATGTAGGAATGGCAACCGCTTTACCATCAGGAAATCTAATTGTCCCGGTCGTTAAAAATGCCGATCAAAAATCATTACAGGAAATTGCTGCAGATGTGAATCGCATGGCAAACCTTGCAAGAGAGAATAAGTTAGGTGGCGATGATATTAAGGGTGGTACGTTCACCATTTCAAATGTTGGGACTTTCGGTTCGTTGATGGGAACACCTATTATCAATCAGCCAGAAGTGGCTATTCTCGCCACCGGAATTATTAAAAAACGTGCTGAAGTAATGACGCGCGATGGAGAAGATAGCATTGAGATACGCAGTATGATGATGTTGTCCTTATCATTTGACCATCGGGTTGTTGATGGGTTTTTAGGAGGAAGCTTTTTAAAGCAAGTGGCGATAAACTTAGAAAAAGCTCCAGAAAGTAGCTGTTAAACAAAGCCGCTCTTTGGCGGCTTGATATTAAAAATGAGCATTTGAAAAAGTCAGTTTTAGAAGAAGGTTATAAGAACTTGGTAACCGCCAAGGCAATGGCAGAACTCTACGAGGAAAACTTTAAACAAGTTTCCAAGTACGTTCACGCGACCAGTCGCGGTCATGAGGTTATTCAGACTGCTATAGGAATGCAGCTTTTGCCACAGGATTATGCGTTTCCCTATTATCGGGATGATGCGATGCTGCTGGCAATTGGGATGAAGCCATACGATTTGA
Organism: Nonlabens marinus S1-08; assembly: GCF_000831385.1. Taxonomy (NCBI): domain Bacteria; kingdom Pseudomonadati; phylum Bacteroidota; class Flavobacteriia; order Flavobacteriales; family Flavobacteriaceae; genus Nonlabens; species Nonlabens marinus. The sequence goes on from NZ_AP014548.1 coordinate 1,731,109, forward strand.
TGCTACAACTGCTCGCTAAAAAAGCAGATCCATTTTCAGGTGGTCGCACCTATTATTCACATCCGTCATTGAATGACATTGACAAGCCTAAAATACCGCATCAATCCAGTGCGACTGGAATGCAGGCAATTCCTGCTACTGGTGTGGCTCTTGGTTTCCATTACCGCGAGAGCTTAACTGAGGATCAAAGAAATGAACTTGAATCAAATTCGAGTTCAAGTTCGGCTTCAGACTCAATAGTTGTCTGTTCCCTAGGCGACGCATCTGTTACTGAAGGTGAGATTGCCGAGGCTATGCAAATGGCGGCACTCAAGCAGTTACCTATCTTATATTTAGTTCAGGACAACGGTTGGGACATCAGTGCTAATGCAGCAGAAACTCGAGCGCAAAATGCCTACGAATATGCTGCTGGTTTTCATGGTATTGAGCGCATTTCGATCGATGGGACTGACTTTGAGGAAAGCTACAATACTTTAAATGAGGTTATTCGCAAGATTAGAAGTGAGCGCAGGCCATTTTTGGTTCACGCGACCGTGCCGTTATTGAATCACCATACCAGCGGTGTGCGCATGGAGTTCTATCGCGATGATTTGGAAGAATCCAGAGAGCGCGACCCATATCCGCGTATGCGTGATTTGATGCAGAAAAACGGTTTTAGTGCAGAAGAGCTGGATGATTTTGACGCTTTCGCGAAAGCGGAAACCCAAAAGGCATTAGAACAAGCCACCGAAATGCCAGATCCAGAACCAGCCGACTTATACATGCACGACTTTGCACCAACGCCCATAACCGAAGAAAAAGGCGAGCGATCACCAGCAGGAGCAGAGAAAGTAGTGATGGTAGATTGCGCGCTATTTGCCATTGAAGAATTGATGCGCAAGCACCCAGAATGTTTGCTGTATGGGCAAGATGTAGGCGGTAGGTTAGGTGGTGTTTTTAGAGAAGCTGCTACGCTGGCGCAAAAATTTGGCGATAATCGTGTATTCAACACACCTATCCAGGAAGCATTCATCGTAGGATCAACAGTAGGAATGAGCGCTGCAGGACTAAAACCCATCGTAGAAGTACAATTTGCAGATTATATCTGGCCTGGATTGAACCAACTGTTTACAGAGGTTTCCAGATCCTGCTACTTAAGCAATGGCAAATGGCCAGTGTCAATGATACTGCGTGTTCCCATAGGAGCTTACGGTAGTGGTGGACCTTACCATTCCAGTTCTATGGAAAGTGTGGTATCCAATATTAGAGGTTTGAAAATTGCCTATCCATCAAATGGTGCCGACTTGAAAGGACTGATGAAAGCAGCCTATTATGATCCTAATCCGGTAGTGATTTTTGAGCACAAAGGATTGTATTGGTCTAAAGTTAAAGGCACCAAAGGCGCTACGAGTATTGAGCCTAGTGAGGATTACGTGTTGCCTTTTGGCAAGGCTTGGGTCTTGCAGGAAATCTGGAAAAAAGAGGAAGAAGAAACCTTGAGCATCATCACTTATGGTATGGGCGTGCACTGGTCAATGAATGCCACTGCAGAACTTGGTTTACAGGATCGGGTAGAAATAGTGGATTTGAGAACGCTGCACCCGCTGGATTATGAGACGGTTTTTGCGAGTGTCAAGAAATGCGGTAAATGTCTGGTGGTGACAGAAGAACCTAGCGAGAATAGTTTCTCAAGAGCCTTGCAAGGTCGCATTCAAGAAGAATGCTTCAGATATCTGGATGCACCAGTGATGGTTATAGGATCTGAGAATATGCCTGCGATACCGTTGAATTCTGTTTTGGAAGAAACTATGATACCGAGTACAGAGAAGGTTAAGGTTAAGATTGATGAAGTTTTGAAATACTAATAAATTGCTATGAGAGTCACCCTAGAAAGGAAAAACGACAATTACCTGCTAGAAGCAAAAGGAGCGTCTGGAATTCCCGTAATGATTGATAATAAGTCCAGCGAGACCGTGCAAGGCTCCAGTCCTATGGAATTAATTCTAATGGGTGTTGGCGGTTGTAGTGCTATTGATATTATACATATCTTGAAAAAACAACGACAAACAATTTCTAGCTACAAGGTAGAAGTAGAAGGAGAACGTTTTGAGCTGGATGATTCCAAACCATTTAAGGCGATGAAAGTTGTTGTTTATCTAGAAGGAGAAATCACGCCAGAAAAAGCACAACGCGCAGCCGATTTGAGTTTCCAGAAATACTGTTCGGTTTCTAAGACGTTTGATAGAGTAGTGGCAATTACTTACACCATATCTCTTAATGGAAAAGAATTATAAAAGCTTCTGGGAATCTAGATTAGCTTTTACCTTAAGCCTAATAGTATAGGCTTTTATCGAACATATTTAAAGCAAAAAAACATCCCAATGAGCTTAAGCTCATTGGGATGTTTTTTTAAGTAGTAGCAGGTTAATTGGCCGCTTTAGCAGAAATTAAAGTGGCGCCATTAGCAGCAAGTAGAGTTAGGGTAGAACCGTTTTTTTGATATGAGTTTACTTTGTCCAGTGCGGCAATAAATTCATTCTCTTTACTCATGTCAGCACATGATTTTCTAGTAAGAGCAACATCGCCTATGTTCAATTGAAAATTCTCAACGGTAAAAGTTGCGTTATATGTATTACAACCCGCATTTCCACTCACGGTTTTTCCTAAACCATTGAAAATGATAGTCGCACCATTGTTCACTTTAGCTCCGTTCAGGACTTCCACATTATAAGTTCCATTCAGTTCTACGCGACTTCCTGTGTTCAGGACTTGGCGAGTTTCATCACAGCTGGTTAAAGAAAACGTGAGTAATGCTATCAAGCTTATAGATAATAGATTTTTCATAATAGTTATTTTAAGTTGGCTCTAAAGTATCCAGATTACTTCAAGACTTCTCTCAAATTATTGATAAAAAAATCCAGCAACGTTAGGTTGCTGGACTCGTGTAAGTTTCTGTCAATCAAAAGTTACCTATTATTCTTAGGGGGAAATTGCATTAAGATCTCTCTCACCATCTCGTTTGTGCGCTCTACCTTAGCCTGTGGCGTTGACTTCAATGCAGCTTCACCTATACCTTGCCAGATCAACTCTTTATTTTGAGCATCTATAAGATCTATATATAAAACGCCCTCGGTCGTTCTCGAAACGTCGCCTAAAGGAGCACTATAGCCAAAACCACCCCAACCGAAGCCCCAGCCCCAGCCAAAACCTCGTCCTCAGTTGTTATAAACATTCACTCGCTCTTTACTGTCTGTAAATATGCTTACTAACACGTCTGGGTTCTCTGATTTGGTAAAGCCTTTAGCAATCATTTCACTATCAATAGCTCGAAGAATACGTTTTTTATCAAGCTCAGAAATTTGAGCTTCATCAATTCCTTTCTTAAGATAAGCAAAGGTTTTGTATTGATTGAAGTCGGTGCCTATTGCATAATCCTGAGAAACACGAACAGTTTGACAGCCCACCATTGCAGTGATGACTAACAAGAGTAAAAGTAATTTTTTCATAGCGATGATTTTATTTGATAAGTTCGCTTTCGCGAAAGCGAATAAATTTCAACATACAGCATCAATTTTAATGCCGTAATTATCAGAAGATTTCGGGACTAGTGATCTTTATTCTTATCGTATCCATAAGGACAATGCCTGCAACCGTTCTTACAGCAATAGCCGCGCTTCAAATGGTATTGTTCTGTAAAACATCGATAGCCGTCTGGCGTGAGATAATAGTCACCATCTTCTAACGGAATGTGTTTTTTCATACCGTAAAGATAGCAAGGACTATCTGATGCGCTCTACAAATATGCTGGATACTACACCTGGATTTTCGGTAGCGCTCCTGAAAAAGACATCGCCTGCATTTGCTTCACGGGCGCCTATAATAGAAATATCATCACCAGTTTGTAGTTCTAGAACCTCCGTAAAACTTACCGATGAGTTGTTGTGTCCGTCCAACTGTCGAACGTAATTATTGGAATGCTTTGCTCCAGGAAAGGAGTCCGCACCAGCTCTAGTTAATTCTATAAATACATCTACATTAGTTCTAGCTGTAGTACTCTGAAACGAGAGGTTTACGGTAAAACGGTATAAACCATCTTCGTTAATAATTAGGTCATTCTCATCTGCGGCTCCTGTCGCCGGAGCGGCAACGGCAGCATTATCATTCCAAAGGACATTTCCAAACAAAGGCAATTCATTACTTCCCGATACGAAATTTTCATTAACATTGCGCTGATTAGCACCACCAGCAGTATATTGATCATTCACGGCAAATTTTGCGGTAAAGGGTTCTAAATATTCTTTTTCAACTACCTCTCCAGCATTATTTACTAGCAAGTTATAGGAAGGAGTGCCCAATTTATTACCTTGACCATACAGGTCAAAAATAATTGTACCAGCATCATCAAGTGATAAGGTTGACCCTATATCCTCAGCATTTGCTTCATTCCCAACGGTGTAAAATTTTAATTGTGAATTAGTCGTCGAGGCGATTCCAATAGCAGCATCAAAAAAGTTTCCTGAGTTTCTAAAAGCAATTCCTAGCTCGTCATCGTTATTCGTTCTACGAATAATAAACGCATCTCTACCATCAACATTTGCGGTAGCTGTGCTGTTTATTTGAAGGCTGTTCTCATCGACATTAATTTGTCGCAGTTCCCCAATGGTACCATCTCCCTTATAAATACTCTCATCACTTTCACTATCTGAAAGTCTGAGCCAGCCAGTAGTATTTCCGCTCCAGTAATAAAAGCCTATTTCAATTCCAGTTGAGGAAATCTCATTAAAAACAAGGGTGCCCTCAGATGCAGCAGCAGGTAGTGGAGCGATAGTCGATAGGTCAGTAATTTCAACTTTGGGAATCAAAATACCTTTGTTTCCTGACCCGTCTTCAATGTGTAACAGGGTTCCATCAGCTGGAAGGTTTGTACCGATCCCAACTTGCGCGGTGCTGATTACCCCTAAAAGAGTAAAACTAAAAAGTAAAAGTTTATTCATTTTAATTGTATCTACAGAAAAGCAAATATATCAGTAGAAAAACGCTTTTTATCGATTAGTATGTTAATTATTGTAAAAGCATTAGGTTTTTTAACCTATTAGAGGCCTGAAAACTATGTTTTTAAACATATGATAAAGGAGTACGCGTGTTTTTATGTGTTTTATCGACATTAATATTTAAAAGAGATCTCACTGCTCTTAATTTTGATCCACAAGAATCACGATTGATTCAATTCATCAAGTAACTATTTCTTTTAAGCCGGCTAATCTTCTTATAAGTATATCCTATTACCTTTGAGTTCGTATAAAATTTTAATGGTAGTCACATTTCGTTTACTCAAGAGTTTAAATGTAGAAGCAATCGCTTTATTTCCTGTTATAATATTCCAAGGCAAAGCCTTAAGGAATCAAAATGCTTTGTTGAATCACGAACGCATTCACCTAAAGCAGCAATTGGAGTTACTGGTCATACCATTTTACATATGGTATATTATTGAATATTTATTCTTACGCAGGAATAGAAATCATAAGGATGCCTATCGCAATATCGTATTTGAAAAAGAAGCCTATAGTAAAGAGAATGATTTACATTTTTTGGAAACCAGGTCGTTTTGGAATTTTTTAAACTATTATAGATGCTGAACAAATGAAGTTGTTCGACCATAAAGATTCTGTAAATCAACATTTCAAAACCTTTGAAGATCTGAATGTGACCATTGATATCAAAAGGGAAGACTTGTTGCATAAGGAAGTTTCAGGAAATAAACTGCGTAAGTTGAGATACAATCTTAAGGCGGCACTAGATCAAGAATACTCGCAGGTCTTGACTTATGGGGGTGCTTACTCCAACCATATAGCAGCGACAGCTGCTGCTTGCAGAATTGTAGGACTATCTTCTATAGGAATTATACGTGGTGAGGAATTAGGTGACACTTTAGAAAAAACACTAGCTACCAACCAGACATTGAGAACTGCTCATAAAAACGGCATGCAATTGAAGTTTGTAAGCAGAAAGGAGTATCGGGAAAAAATGGAGGTAGATTTTCAAGCTCAATTGATGTTAGATTATGGTGTGTTCTACAATATTCCTGAAGGTGGTACGAACGCGCTTGCTGTAAAGGGAGCAAACGAAATCCTTACGTCTAAAGATTTGGAGTCGTATGATGTTATTTGCGTGGCAGGTGGCACTGGAGGGACTGCCGCAGGCATCATCAACTCAGTAAATGAGGGCCATCAAGTATTTGTTTTTTCAGCATTGAAAGGAGATTTTCTTCGTCGAGATATTGAAAAATTTAGTTCTGATAGGTCTTTCGAGTTGGTGGGGGAAAACCATTTTGGCGGTTATGTACGATCTAATGATGCGCTCATTGATTATATGAATGTTCGCTTTCGCGAAAGCGGAATTCCGCTCGACCCCATCTACACAGGAAAAATGATGTATCGCCTAGAACAAATGATACAACAAGGAATTTTTAACGGCAAAACTCGTATTTTAGCCATCCATACAGGTGGTCTACAAGGTATACCTGGTTACAACCAAATGCTCAAGAAAAAAGGACGTCTACAACTGCAGTATGAAGATCACATTTAAAACTCTATTTATTCTAGTGTTTACCGCAGCGCTGCTGGTTTCCTGTGGCTCTAAGAAAAAAGTTACGACTACAAAAAGACGTGCGAAAACCACTAAAACAGTTCCTGAAAAACCAGAGGTTTCTGATCCAGTAAGTACTACAGAAACAGAGGATAAGGTTACTAAAACCATTACACCGTCCTATAAAGACGATGTCGCTGCTTATATCGACTTATTTGCTGCTGATGCCATGAAAGAAATGCAGTTGTATAAAATTCCTGCAAGTATCACTCTTGCCCAAGGTATTTTAGAAAGCGGCTCTGGAAAAGGAAGGCTCGCAGTAGAAGCGAACAACCATTTTGGAGTGAAATGTCATACGGGTTGGAATGGTGGTAAAATTTATCACGATGACGATGCCTCACAAGAATGTTTCAGAAAATATAAAGATGCATCCTATTCTTATAGGGATCATTCACTTTTCCTGACAGAACGTTCCCGATATCAAAATTTATTTAGACTCAAGTCTGATGACTATAGAGGTTGGGCTAGAGGCCTTAAGGATGCTGGATATGCTACAGATAGAAAATATCCTGACAAATTGATCAGTTTGATTGAACGTTACGATTTGGCCAAATATGATGCGCAAGTTTTAGGCAAAGCCTATGCTCGTAAGTCTGTTGAATCTGGTACGCCAGCATCTTTAGAATATATCATAATCAAAGGCGATACTTTATATCAAATTGCTCGAAAACACAATACAACAGTCGATCACATCAAGCGCCTCAATGGTATTAGCGGTGATAGTATCAGCATAGGTGACAAGTTGATGATTGAACGCGACTCTAAAAATTAATACATGTCCTTTACTTATAAGAGAAGTAGTGCCCTTTTTAATGAAGCTCAAAAATACATTCCTGGTGGTGTAAATTCCCCAGTACGTGCATTCAATGCAGTGGGTGGTGATCCAGTCTATGTTAAAAGCGCCAAAGGAGCTTATTTGCATACAGAAGATGGAAATAGACTCATCGACTACATCGCATCATGGGGGCCTATGATTTTGGGACATGCTTTTGAACCTGTGGTAGAGGCAGTCATTGAAGCCACTAAAAAAGGTACTTCATATGGAATGCCTACAGAGCTAGAAACTGAAATTGCCAAATTAGTCGTTTCCATGGCGCCCAATGTGGATCAAGTGCGCATGGTGAATAGTGGGACTGAGGCTTGTATGAGTGCTGTTAGACTAGCACGCGGTTTTACAGGAAGAGATAAGATTATAAAATTTGCTGGCTGTTATCACGGCCATAGCGACTCTTTTTTAATACAAGCAGGTAGTGGGGCGGTCACCTTTGGAAGTCCCAATAGTCCAGGAGTTACAGCAGGAACTGCTAAGGACACCTTACTAGCTCAGTACAACAACCTAGAGCAAGTCGCTGATATTTTTGAAAAAAATGAAGGGCAGATTGCTTGCGTTATCATCGAGCCTATCGCAGGAAATATGGGCTGTATCATTCCGCAAGAAGGTTTTTTAGAAGGGATACGAGACTTGTGTGACGTCCATGGAGCCTTATTTGTTTTTGATGAAGTCATGACTGGCTTTAGGCTTGCCCGTGGTGGAGCACAAGAAACCACTGGTGTTAAGGCAGACATCGTTACCTATGGAAAAGTAATAGGCGGTGGTTTACCAGTCGGTGCGTTTGCAGCAAGACGGCAAATTATGGATCATTTAGCACCTACAGGACCTGTTTACCAGGCAGGCACATTAAGTGGAAACCCGCTTGCGATGAGCGCTGGGATGGCGATGTTGACTCATTTGAATAACAACCCTGAAATATTCAACAGTCTCGCTGGAAAGTCAGAACACCTCCATAAGGGGATTGCCGAGACTCTTTCTAGACAAGGCATCGATCACCAAATCAATAGATACGGGAGTATGATTTCTGTACACTTTACAGATCAGCCCGTGCTGGATTTTGAGACAGCAGCGACTGGTAACAATGACTGGTTTAAAAAATATTTTCACGGTATGTTGGAGCGTGGTATTTATTTACCGCCCAGTGCCTTTGAGAGTTACTTTTTAAATGATGCCTTGTCTTATGAAGATTTGGACAGAACTATTGAGGCAGTAGATGCCGTGGTAGGGAAGTGGTAATGTGGTTTTTTCGCTTTCGCGAAAGCGAACTTCCTCTCAATTCACTCGCACAACAGTAATCAGTTTACTGAAATCTTCTTCTCCTAAAAACTGACGAAGTCCAAACTTGTATTCTACTTCAAGTTCTTTTAGCGCAGCTATATTTTTAGTTTCTGGCTTTTTCTTGTAGTGATTGGCAGCCTTAGCATAGGTGGTTACGATTTTTTCCAGCCCAGGAACTTTAGAGGCGTCCAGTTGTGTCTTTTCAATGATCATGGAAAGCTCTTTTTCAGGCTCAATTAATTGCTGTGATTTTTTCCTGGCATTTTCATTCATGATTTTCAATTGTTCTTGCGATACAACCTTATTTTTTTGTTGTGCCACTGAAGAAAAACTGGCAAGAATGATAGCAAAGAACAATAAAAATTTCATGGGACTCGAGAGTGGTTTAAAATAGCATACAAAGATGTAACGTTTTTAGGTCATTTCAATTGCTTCAAATGCAAAAAGCCTGAAAACTAATGTCTTCAGGCTTAATTTTAACTATTTTTGGCTAAGAGCTAGCCACGTTTTGCGCGTTGCATACGTTTACCGCGATAATTTTTCTGTCGAGCAGCCATTTTTTCAAACTGAGAATACTGCTCTTCATTCATGATTTTTTTGAAGGCTCTTTTCGTTGCAATCTTTTGATCCATGCTTTTTTGTTTCATGGCCATTTTTTGATCTGTAGGAAGCGCTTTGAATTCCTCTTTAGTCATTTTATTTGCTTTACGCTCGGCAATGCTTGTAGCTAATACGGCTTCAATTTCTTTTTGCTGTTTGTCAGTCAGGTCTAAAGCTAATGTCATTTTTTGCGCTTGCATGGAAGCTAGTTGTTCTGGAGCAATGTTTGCAGCAATATCTCGTCGATCATTTTGACGATCAGTGCCTCTTTTTTGAGCTTGAACGCTGATAATGGCAAACATAAATACTAGTGGTAATAGGATGTTTTTCATGATGTTATGTTTATAATTCTTATGTGATTATGACGCAACACTGTTTCAATAGTTTAAGGAGGGGAGATGATATTCCTTCTATTATAGATGAAAACAATCTTCTCAAACCTCAATTTAGAGAGCTGACACGACGTTTATAGAGAGCCAGTGTATAATCTGTTAATGCGCTACAAGCTCAACTAAGAATGTTTTAGACTTCATATTAATACCTATTTTTGACAACTCGAGTTTTACTATGAAGCACCTTTTATTTCTATTCTTTTTAGTGTCTGCTGCATGCATTGCTCAGCAACGTATCCCTAGAGATGGAACTCCAAGAACTGATCAACGTCCATTAAATAATAAAGAGGTTAGTGTAGAAGGAGAAAAGCCACCTATAACTGACTATTTAATTATCAGTCAAAATAGAGATACTACTTTCGTCGATACCACCTTGACCATTCAAAAGGATTATAAATTCAATTATTTGCGTCAGGATGATTTTGAATATATGCCGTTCCAAAACATAGGACAACCTTATAATAAGTTGGTGAAACGATTTGACATGGAACAACTTTCCCCCAGAATGGGTGCAGAGGCTCGTCATGATAACTATTACGAAATCGATGATATCAATGACTACTACGTTCCTACACCTTTAACGGAACTTTACTTTAAAACGGTCATCAATCAAGGACAACAACTGGATGCCTTATTTACTAGCAACTTATCTCCTAAGTTTAATTTTTCCATCAGTTATAAAGGAATGCGTAGCGCTGGGGATTATGTAAACTCATTGACAAGTACTGGTAATTTCAAATTTACATCAAGCTATTTTTCTGAGAGGCAAAAATACCGGATGCGACTTCATACGGTTTTTCAGGATTTGTCCAATCAAGAGAACGGTGGACTATCGGCTGACGCTTTACAAGGTTTTATCAGTGAAGATGAAGCTTTAGATGATCGTGGTAGGTTAGAACCTAATCTAGATACAGCAACAAGTTTATTAGATGGTAAGCGATTTTACATTGATCAGGATTACGAAGTTTTGGGAAGTGTGGATAGTTTGAGCAATTACAGCCTAAGAGTTTACAACAGGGCCTATTTTGAAGACAAATTTTATCGATATACGGAAGCTAGCGCCACTGAAAGTTTCTTAGGAGAAGCTTACAGACCCACAAACTTGAAGGATAAAACAAATCTTGAAGAGGGTATGCTTGAGCTGGGAGCATCCCTTGATCATAAGGTTTTAGGATATTATAAAGCTGGAGTATCCCGACTGGAATATAATTATGGTTACGATCGCATTGTCAATCAAGCTACCGGTATCGTCCCTAATAGGCTTCAAGGAGAGATCTACCAATTCAAAGCAGAGTTTGCAAAAAGGATAGGTGTTTTTGAGTTACAAGCCCGCGGTGGAATCAACATTGCAGGAGATTTAGATGGGCAATTCTTAAATGCCATGGCCACCGTAGATTTCAAAAATTTCTCTGTAGCAGCAGGTGCTGGAATTAGCTCCAGAGCACCTAATTTTAATTTTCAATTGCATCAAAGCGATTATGTACTCTATAATTGGTCAAATAACTTTAGCAATGTTGAGAAGCAGCAATTGTCCTTTCAAATAATCTCTCCTAAATATCTCGATTTAGATATTGAATTAAATACACTTCAAGATTACACCTATTTTAAAGAGAACCTCATTACGAATGATACGGGTGATGTCACAGGTTATACGGCAGCACCTGTTCAAACAAATGAAGAACTCACTTACTTAAAGATCAAGGCGCATAAATCCTTTACCTTTTTAAGGTATTTTGGATCAGATCATACGCTGCTTTTTCAAAACGTCACACAAAAAGAAAATGTAATTAATGTGCCTAGTTTCATTACTAGAAACTCGCTGTACTATAAAAACCGTTTTTTTCAAAATGCGTTGCTTCTTCAAACAGGAGTAACCCTTAAATATTTTGATGAGTACCGTATGGATGGCTATGATCCGGTGTTGGGAGAGTTCTATTCCCAAAACTCTACCACGTTAGGAGCTTTTCCCTTAGTTGATATTTTCTTAGATGCAAAAATTCAACAAACTAGAATCTTCTTTAAATTGGAAAATGCCACATCTCCACTAGGGAGGCCTGAATATTTTAGTGCTCCTAGGCATCCGTTTCGCGATTTGAGTTTGAGATTTGGACTCGTTTGGAACTTTTTCTTATAAGAAAATGTGAAATTGACGACCAGTTGTATGTCAATTATTTGCTAAAAAGGTTAATTCTTAAATATGTAAGTTTCTGTTTTTTAGTTTTCTATACTTTTCGTTTTGTTAAGTTTTGGTTTTCCTTCTCAATTTATTGACAACTGCGAGAAAAGCTTAAGCGTAAGTTTGGGGAAAATTATAAACTATGAAAATGAACAAGCTAACATTGGCCTTACTTGCGGGAGCAGTAACCTTTATTTCATGTAACGATGATGATTTAAATGATGGAAACAATAATCGCGCTGAATTATATGCGACTAGTAACACTAATGGTGCAGTAACAGTCTATGACTTTGCAAATGCCAGTAGCGCAACAACTACCACTCTTAACGTAACTGCCTCAACAGACAATGAAGGTATAGTTTACGACAACCGAACCGATCAACTTATTTTTGCAAGTAGAACTTTAGGTTCTGTTGTCATTGCTACTAATATCGCTGACCAAATCAATGGCACCGTAAGTACCTTGACTACTAACGTGGGCCCAAGCAATTTATCAAGTCCTAGATCTATTGCAATTAATGGCGACTTTATCGTAGTAGCAGATAATGCCAGTAATCAATTATTTATCTACCAGCGCTCAGGAACTACTTTAACTCTAAGAAATACCGTGAGTGTGATTATAGCGTTGTGGCAAATACAATTTAGCGGTAACGACTTATACGCTGTTGTGGATCAAACAAATAATCTAGCGGTATTTCAAAATTTCTTGAACAACTCTACTAATGCAGCGGTTGCTCCATCTAAACAAATAGCTATTGAAGGAATTACTAGAACTCACGGGCTTGTTTACAACAGTGAAGATGATATCATGATTTTAACAGATATAGGTGCAGCAACAGGAGCAGGCGCTGATACAGATGGCGGATTTCATATCATTTCTAACTTTACCAGTAAATTTAATGCTGTAGCAAATGGAGGGACACTTGCTCTAGCAAACAATCAAGTGCGAGTAGCTGGAACAGCAACGTTTTTAGGCAATCCTGTGGCGGCAGCATATGATGCACAAACAAATACTATATTCATTGCAGAACGAGCAAACGCTGGCGGTCGAGTACTTGGGTTTGATAGTTCTGCCAGCGGTAACGTTGCGCCTAGAATTAATAATCAATTGGCAGGAGCAAGTACAGTGTTTTTTTATGCAAACAATTAGATAAATATCCCTAAACAAAGGCCCCTTCTTATGAAGGGGCTTTTTTATGTGTAAAATTTTAATTCTGTTGTATCTTTAACCGTGCAAAAGTTTAGAAATTTAATTTCGTTAAGTCTGTTGGTGCTGTTTTTTGCAGCACAGTCAACGGCATTGCACCAACTTACGCATGAGGACGCTGCAGCGCCTTGTAAAATTTGCTTGGTATCTAATCAATTGCAACAATTGAATTTGGCTACAGCCTCTATTAGTGAGGTTCCAGTACCAATCCAACAACTCTTTATTCAACAAATTGAGGGGGAATTCGCTTTCGCGAAAGCGAACTCTTTATCATTCTACTACCTTTCCCGACCGCCGCCTAGTTGCTAAAAAATGATGTAATGCACCAGTGAGGTGCAAATTTTTAAGTAACTAATTTCAAATTCATGTTAAAACAACTATGGACGGTTGTGACTATACTTTTTATAGGTATACCTATTGTCAATGCTCAAGATTGTCAGATCCAGCTCAAAGGTACCGTGACTGATTTCCATGATGGTGAACCTTTGGCATTTGCCCAGTTCTACATCAAGGATCAACAAAAATCCACTACCTCAAATGAGGAGGGGACCTATATATTTAGAAATCTTTGTGCGGGTGAGTACGAGATGATAATTTCTCATTTTGATTGTATCACTAAGACCGTAAAGTTATCCATATATGAGGATCAGATTCAAAACTTCACCCTGGAACATCATGTAAATGATCTAGATCAAGTCAAGGTGATTGCAGACGTCCACGACGATCATGAATCAACCCAATCCACTACACGTGTCTTGAAAGAGACGATCAACAAGTATAGTGGAGCAACCTTAGGTGATGCGCTGGCTACGGTTCAAGGGGTATCTATATTGAAAACAGGCAATAGCGTTACAAAGCCAGTTATTCATGGATTATACGGCAGCCGTGTAGCTATAGTAAATGATGGTATGCGCCAGCAGGATCAGGAATGGGGGGTAGAACATGCACCTAATATTGACCTAAATACAGCCGGGAACATTCAAGTGATTAAAGGGGCTAGTGCCTTGAGGTATGGTGGAGATGCAATTGGTGGCACCATTTTAATTGACCCAGAGCGTGTTATTGTAAAAGACACTTTAAAAGGTCAGTTGATAAGCCAAATTCAAAGCAATGGTCGAGGCGGTAGTGTTACAGGAAGCTTGGGAAATTACAATAATACCGGTTGGTATCAACAAGCAACCTTGACTTATAAAAGGTTAGGTGATTTTGAAGCCCCAGATTATGTGTTGAGCAACACAGGAAGTTCTACATATGCTGCAAATCTCGTTGCTGGTTACCAGTCATTTGAATATGGAGCGAGTCTTAAATATTCTTTTTATGATAGTGAGCTTGGGATCTTACGAGCTTCACATATTGGAAATGCTGCTGGTCTAGCGCAAAGTATAAATTCTGGTCAACCGTTTCGTATTAGCGATTTTACTTATGATATAGATGCACCTAAACAAGAAGTTCAACATCATGCGGTTCAATTTAATGGCTATAAAAGGTTGAAGGATCTTGGAAAGCTGGAAGTTGATTATTCTTTCCAATACAACAACAGACTTGAATTTGATATACGACGGGCAGAGAATCGCGATAGAGCATCGCTAGACCTGGATCTGTTTACCCATAATTTGATGACGTACCTATTGATAGATCGCTATAGCAATACTGATATTGAAATAGGAATTGACGGAATGCTTCAGACTAATATTCCCAATCCGGATACCGGTGTTCGCCGATTAATTCCTGATTACGAGAGTCAAAAAGTTGGTGCGTTTGCATCTGTAAACCATGAATTGAATGATAAATGGTTTCTAGAAGCAGGAGCGAGATATGACTATTACCATATTGATGCAGAGAAATTTTACATTTCTACTAGATGGGAATCCTTAGGTTATGATCAGCAGTTTCCACAGTTTGAAGTGAGTGAAAATGAAGGTCAGATATTTACAAATCCAGTACTGGATTTTAATTTGATGGCTTTTACTGTAGGTGCTAAATATTTGATGGATGATCATTATGATTTTTCGGTAAACCTGAGTACTGCAAACAGGGCACCCAATCCATCAGAACTTTTCAGTGATGGATTGCATCATGCGCTGGCCACTATTGAGTTGGGTCAATTGGATCTACAAAAAGAGCAATCATACAAGATCAATTTAACCGCTCATGCAGTTCATAATGATTTTGATATAGAAATCAATCCTTATGTCAATATTGTACAGGATTTTATGCAATTGATACCTATAGGTCTGGAGACTACTGGTAGAGGTGCTTTTCCTGTCTCGCAATATGAACAAGTAAATGCGGTGCTTGCCGGCGTTGATCTAGGTGCGACTTGGAATATCTTTTATAGATCCCTGGTTGATCCAGAAACAAGGAGGGAAAGTATAGATGAAAATCTGCTACTTAATTCTAGATTTTCTTACATCTATGGTCAAAATACTACGGATGATGAACCATTGATTTACATGCCACCACCAGTTTTTGACAATGAGCTGGTCTGGGAAAATGGAATTATTGACAACCTCACCTTAAGAATTTCTAATACTACCATGTTAAAGCAAAATAGGTTTCCTGACACTGATTTTCCGGCGGAGGTATTTGATGATCAGGGAAATTCAACTATTGTGAACGTAGAAATATCGGAAACCCCTAAGGCTTACTCGTTGTGGAATCTTGTAGCTAGTTACGCTTTCGCGAAAGCGCAATTAAACTTGAGCCTCAACAACGTTTTAAATACCACATATCGAGACTATCTCAATAGACAACGTTTCTATGCAGATGATATAGGTCGTGATATACAATTACAATTCATTTATAATTTTTAAAAACTTTTAATTCTAAGACAACGATTATGAAAAATAGATTCAAATTTTTACCAGCACTTTTAATTGTAGCATCATTAATCTCCTGTGGGGATGATGATACACCAGTGCAAATTAATGAGGATGAGTTAATCACAACTGTTGAGTATGAAATGATTAATACTGCAGATGCCAGCAATGTTGTAACATTCCGTCAAGTTGATAATGATGCAGACGGTCCTAATCCCCCAATAATTAACATTACCGGTACGATACAGGCAAACGCAACTTATACTGGGAGCGTACGCTTTCTTAACGAGTTGGACTCACCCGTTGATAATATTACCCTGGAAGTTCAGGAAGAGGCAGATGAGCATGAAGTGTTCTATGGTGTAAATACCGCTGGTGTTAGCATTGTAAAAACAGACACAGATGGCAATGGAAACCCACTTGGCTTGAATACTTCTATAACAACAGGAGCAGTAGGTTCAGGGAACTTAACCATTACGTTAATACATGAGCCTATTAAGCCTAACAATGGCTTGACTAGCGCAGGTGGTGAAGCAGATGTTGTAGCTTCATTTGATTTTGACGTGCAATAAGCATTAAGTTTATTAAATAAACAAACCGTCTTGAGACTTATCTCAAGACGGGTTCTTATTTTGAAAATAGTAGATCTTATTTACAGTATTTTGTGCATCGTCAACCACGTTTTCAACGTCGTCGCTAACTGTATTTTCTTCTCTAAAGCTAGAAATACATGCGGCAAATATTGCCGCGATGGTCAATACTACAATTTTTTTGATCTTTCGTTTAAATGTAAGGTTAAGATCAACGATAAATTACAACGGTCTACGACCTGAAATAATATTGATCAAAATAACAATAACTGCGATCACTAAAAGGATATGAATCAATCCACCAGTTCCTAATCCAGGAACAACACCTAACAGTCCTAATAGCCAAACGACAACACAGATTACGGCAACAAGCCAAAGAATACTTCTCATAATAGTTAGTTTTTTAAGTTATAAAGTGAATTTACTTACAAACTAAAGAGGGTTTTGTTAACGAAACTGCAATTTTGCAATATTTAATACAATTAAATGTAAGGTCTGCTTGAAAATGCGATAAGTCCTAATTTTTTAATAATCTTCTGGGCTGTTAATTACTTTTTCAGCTTTATTCTTATGGGCCTTTAGTAAATCTGGATCCATCTTTTTAAGCAGCGCCATCATCATATTCATGCGTTGGTTATTACTGAAATGAACTTCCTTCTCGTCTAAAAAATGCCAGTATAGCGAGTTGAAGGGACACGCATCATCTTCCGCTTTTTTCTTATTTACTTGATAGGCGCAACCCTTACAATAGTTACTCATTTTATTAATATAACTGCCGCTGGAAACATAGGGTTTGGTAGCCACCAGCCCGCCATCAGCCCACTGCGACATGCCGCGAGTATTGGTGATTTCTACCCATTCAATAGCGTCGATATAAACACCTAGATACCACTCGTCCACATAATTAGGATCTGTCATGGTGAGTAAGGCATAATTGCCTGTAATCATCAAGCGCTGTATGTGATGGGCATAAGCGTTGTCCAGCGAGTTGTTGATGCTGTGCTTAAGGCAATTCATTTTGGTCTCGCCTGTCCAGTAAAAATCTGGAAGCTTGTTGCGGTTTTCAAGTTCATTTCGATGTTGATAGTCCGGCATCTCTTTCCAGTAAATTCCGCGCATAAACTCGCGCCAGCCTAATATTTGTCGTATGAACCCTTCTATTTGTGAAATGTGGATAGGGTTGTTGGTTTTTTCGCTTTCGCGAAAGCGATCTACAGCAGTTTCAATGACTTCCATCGGGCTTAAGAGCTTGCTATTCATCGCAAAGCTGAGTCTGGAATGGAAGAGGTAATCCTGATCTGTATGCATTGCATCTTGAAAATCACCAAAGTGTTCCAGTAAATTCTCGCAGAAGTAATTCAACACATCCAACGCATCCTGGCGAGTGGTGGGCCAGTTGAAATTAGTTTCATCAATACGACCAAAAGTGGCTACACCTTCCTTCTCTAGCAATTCTATGATCTCGCTTACATCTTTACGGAATCCTCTCTCATGCGGGATGGGAGTTTTCTCGTCCCATTTCTTGCGATTGCTCTGGTCATAATTCCATTTACCACCTTCAGGTTCTTTATCACCCTCGATCATGATGTCATATTTCTTACGCATATCGCGATAGAAATACTCCATGGTCAACCGCTTTTTGCCTTCAAAGAATTTTTTGACATCCATTCTTTTAGTAAGGAAATGCTCTGTATCATAACCTTGCCACTCAATTTCCAGCGATTCACAAAAGTCTTTGAGCTGTTGATCCAGGCGCCACTCGTCTGGTGCGAGGTATTCAAACTTCTCAATACTGTGTTTCTCAATCAACGCATTGAGGTTATCGACTAAATCTTGCTGGTTGTCCTTATGATCTAATTGATAATAGACATTCTCAAAACCTCGATCATCCATCCATTCTTTAAAGCCCCTCATAGCCATAAAGAAGGCGACGACCTTTTGAATGTGATGTTTTACATAATCAGTTTCTTGGCGCATTTCAGCCATGAAATAAACGATATGGTCTTGATCGCCATTGTACCAACTGTGTTTGTGATTGAGTTGATCACCTAGGATAAGTCGTAGTGTTTTAGGGTTTTGGTCAGCCATATTGTAACAAATTTGTTCCTGAATCTACTTATATTTTATAATCACGGATCTTTAAGTTATGCTAAACAGAAAAAATCTCACAGTTATCATCTCTTTATTTTACGCCGCAGGTTTCATTTTATATGCGACGGTTGCAGATGTGGACGGATCTGACATTGCCCTTTATGCAGCTTTAGGATTTGCTCTTATAATGATGTTTTCATCAAATTTAAACTCTTGTAAACTTTATTCTCTAACCTCAAAAAATCGGAACCATGGAATATAATCTTCTTAAAAAATCACTTTTTGGCTTGACAGCACTTTGGTTGATCCTATTGATTATTTGTGCTTTTGTTTTAAATGTTTCTCAAACCTCCTTGCTTATGATATATATTACGGGACAAGGATTTCTTATGGCCCTTTTAATTCCTTATTTGCAGCAGCGTAAAGAGCGCAGGAAGCGTTGTGATTTATAGTAATTTGTCTTGAAGCCATAATTTTCTATACTTCTTATCGCCATCGTATCGATCTGCCTGTGATTGGATGTTGAAGGTTCGATTTCTTGGGTCATTTCCAACACCGCTGTTATACATCCAATTTCCGTAATTGGAATGCACATCATAGTCGATAAGAATATGTTCAAAATAAGCGGCGCCTATTCTCCAGTCTTGCTCTAGATGCATGGACCAATAGCTAGCCACATTTTGCCTACCTCGATTGCTCATGAATCCAGTTGCAGCTATTTCTCTCATATTAGCATTGACAAAATCTTCTGAAGTCGTTCCATTCATCCAGTCTTTTAATGCCGGCTTGTTGGAGTTCCATTCGTACTCTTTTTCTAGAATCCCACCTAGAGCAAACAATTTCTCTTTATGCTTAAGTGAAACGTATTTAAAAAAGTCACGCCATATCAATTCAAAAATCAACCAATAGGTATCCTGATTTTTTTGCACTTCTTTTTCAAATCTCTTGACTTCATGATAGATTTGCCGTGGGGAAATACAACCGATAGCTAACCAAGCACTAAACTTGCTACTGTAATCAGAACCTATAAGTCCATTTCTAGTCTTTTTATAATATTGAAGTTTTTTAGTCTCCCAGAAATAATGGTTCAATCGGTTCCAGGCTTCTTTCTCGCCGCCCTGCCATGGGAATGCACTTCGCGAATCTTTTTCAAACTCTTCTAGTCCTAAGTCTTCTAAAGTGGGAATTGTAGTCTCTGGGACCTTTGGTGATTCTTGATGGTACCCGTCTATAGAAACACAATCTCTTATACGGGCTTCTTTTTCTAACTTTTTACGAAACCCAGTATAAACTTTAGGTATTTCTTTAATAGTAAACGGAATATCGTCTGGATGATACAAGAATTGATCAAAAACTCGGTAGCCACTAATTCCAGTTTTCAATCCAGCCGATTCTAAGGCATCACCAACTGCATTTTCCTGATCCAATTCATCTCGTGTCCATTCTTTTTGGAGGTAGATATTCTTAATAGAATATTCGGTGACTAGATCGGGAATGACCTCTTCAGGTGATCTATGATAAACTAATAAAGGAATGTCGAACTTTTGCAGTTGCTCTCGCAAGTCTTTTACTGCTTCTTGTATAAAACGAGCCCTATACTTTCCTGTTTTTCCAAAAGGCAATTCAATTTTAAGATCCATCGCAAAGTCGCTCTCTTGATAAAAGCGTGGATCAAAAAAATAAACTCCTATGACATGACCTTCTGCATCACACGCTGCCTTAAGACTCGTATTATCTTCAGTCCTTAAATCATTTCTAAACCAAACTAAATTCATACCCTTAAATCATCCTTTATTACTTGAACATTTTTTACTGCAGTATTTCACTTGATCCCAGTTCTTTTCCCACTTTTTTCTCCATGTAAACTCACGGTCACATGTAAGGCAAACCTTTGTGGGTAAATTGTTAGGATTTCGAGCTTTTTGTTTCAATGCTGATTTTTATCTTCAGTAGAATTAAAATTCTAAAGCTTTCAATTCTTCATCAACTTTTGCATAACTCAATCGTTTTTCAATGTTGCAAGCAGCGTAACCATCCAATCCATTTATGGCAAGTGAACCTGCTTTTTCTAGATTCAACCAGCCGTCTTCCAGCTGGATTCCTTCTTTTAAATAGATGTCTGTAATGCGGCACAAGACCATGATACATTTATTCTCCTTAATGTAATATTCGCTTTCATACTGAGCAGCTACTTGAATCACTGCTTCTTTCACAAACGGCGCTTTGATTCCAGTTCTAGATAGTTTTTCGATTCCCAGCTTCTCAAATTCCGAGGTGGAGGCATCGTACTTTGCGCTGCTCTGGTGCGCGGGATCTACAAGTGGTGCAATGACATGATTTAAAGTGAGTTCTCCCGTTTGTTTCAGGTTTTCATAGGTGTGACCCACACCGTGTCCTAAGGGGCGCTGAATAAAGGAAAATAAAGCAGGATCGCTACCTAGATGGGTCACACTGCTAAATATCGCAACATTGTCAATACCATTTTCAGATTGAGTGGCGAGCAGATTGGCACTTTTAAATCCGGTTACACTATTAATCAAATTACCTCGATAAAATCGGTTCATTTGATTCAGATCTGTAGTGGTATAATGGGTCATTTAGGAGGGTTTCTTTCAAAGGTAGCCCATAGCATTACTGCGCTTTCATTTTAGAATTTAAAAGTTTCCTAAATTAGGATATGGATATGGACAAGGCATTTCAGGTAAATAAGGACAGTTGGAACCGCAAGACGCAGGTTCATTATGAAAGCGATTTTTACGATAAGTTCGCTTTCGCGAAAGCGAAAAACTCATTAAACAGTTACGAGCAAGAAGCATTAGGTGATGTGACAGGCAAATCTTTGTTGCATTTGCAATGCCATTTTGGGCAAGACAGTTTAAGCTGGGCAAATAAGGGAGCTGTTGTAACAGGAGTGGATATTAGTGATACGTCCATAGAACTGGCGAGAAAATTAAGTGCCGACTTAGAAATACCAGCCCAATTTATTTGTTGTAATGTTTTAGACACAGCCCAGTTCCTAAAGAGACCATTTGATATCATTTACACCAGTTACGGAAGCATCGGCTGGTTGCCAGACTTAATGCCTTGGGCTCAAATGATTTCTAAATTATTGAAACCTGGCGGAACCTTCTATATGGTAGAATTTCATCCTATTGCCTGGATGTTCGACTACAATAAGGAGACTCCAGCAATGTCGTATGCGTATCATAAAAAGGAAGCTATTTATGAAGAGTATGAGGGCACTTATGCTGATCCCACAGCTTCTATTCAAGTAGCCGAGTATGGCTGGAACCATTCCTTAAGTGAAATCATTCAAAGTTTGATCGATGCGGGCTTATCCATCCACAAATTTGCCGAGCATGATGCAAGCCCTTATCAGATCTTTCCTGGCATGACAGAAGAAGATGGTATGTATGTGCTCAAAAATCAATTGTACCCACTCCTGTTTGAAATAGAGGCAAAGAAAGTGATTTAGGTTAATGTATTGCTAATGATTAAATGCACGATGCTCGCCTTGATCAATAATTCTATTTTTGATCAAAACTAATATTTATGGCAATTCTGGGTCCTATCATAAAGGCAGCTTTAAACATTCATGAGTATTTCACTCATGTGGATGATCATCATAAAGCCCAACAACGAGTACTTAAAGAACTCTTAGAGAAAGCCACTAAAACAGAATTTGGTAAAGAATACAACTTTAAGGAGATTCTTAAGGATAAAGATATGCACGAGGCTTTTGATAATGCCATTCCTTATCACGATTACCATAGTATGGAAGAGAAGTGGTGGAGTAGGCTTAAGAACGGTGAAAAAGACATCACCTGGCCAGGAATGCCGTCCTATATGGCACGCAGCAGTGGGACTACTGGAAAAAAAAGTAAAATGATTCCTGTAACCGATGACATGTTAGATGCCATTAGCGCTGCGGGAACACGACAAGTGAGCGCGCTGACTAATTTTGACCTGGACGCTGATGTTTTTGAAAAAGAAGCACTAGCACTAGGAAGTTCCACGCGTCTTGAAGAAGTGAATGGATTCAAAGTAGGAGAAATTAGTGGTATTGCCGCTAGTAATATTCCAGAGTTTTTAGAAAGTAAATACCGCCCAGGAGCGGATATAGCGGCCATTGATGACTGGGATAAAAAAGTGCAAACCATAGCAGAAAAGTCAGCTGATTGGGATATTGCCATGATCAGTGGGATACCATCTTGGCTAGAATTAATGCTTAAAAAAGTGATGGAGTATCATAAAGTCGATTCCATTCATGACGTCTGGCCATCGCTAAGCGTCTACACTACCGGTGGGGTAGCTTTTGAACCTTACCGTGATAGCTTTGAGGCTTTGTTTAAAAAGCCTGTAGCCATAGTAGACACCTATCTTGCCAGTGAGGGGTTTATCGCTTGTCAGCAAAGGCCAGAAAGTACTGCCATGCAGTTGATAACTGATGGAGGTATCTATTTTGAGTTTGTTCCTTTTAAACCAGAATACATTTTAGAAGACGGGAGCTTGCGTCAAGATGTGGTTGCACTAGATATTTCTCAAGTAGAGCCTGACGTAGACTATGTATTAATCATCTCTACGGTTGGCGGTGCGTGGCGCTACCTGATAGGCGACACGATCGCGTTTACTGACGTCAATCATGCTGAAATAAAAATCACTGGTCGAACCAAATTCTTTTTAAATGTTGTAGGTAGCCAACTATCGGTCCTGAAAATGGAAACCGCGCTAGGAGAACTGCAGGAAAAATATAATACCAGTATAAAGGAATTCACCGTTTATGCTAGTAAGATTGATGGAGAGTTTCATCACAAATGGTTCCTAGAAACTGAAACCGAAACAAACGAGGAAGATCTTGCTGATGCTTTGGATCAAAAATTACAGGAGGCCAATAAAAATTACTCCGTAGCACGCAGTAAAGCTTTAAAAGGGGTAAAGGTTACTAAGGTTCCAGAAGGCTTCTTCAATCAGTGGAATGCTCATCAAAAGAAAATGGGCGGTCAGGTAAAAATGGCTAAAGTTCTCAGCGATGATAAACAAGAAGAATGGGAAGCTTTTGTAAAAGAAGAGCTGGGTCAATAAAGGTAAGTAGAACATGCAATTCGCTTTCGCGAAAGCGAACCAGCATCAGCTCAATTCTTCCAGACTGGGTTTCTTGCCAGTTTCTGCATAGCGGTTGATCAACTCTGATATTTCCTCAGGCGACAAGTAAAATTTGCGCATGTGATTTTTATAGGCGTCTGATAAACTGGTGTGGTTAAGAATGAATTCTTTAGTCTTTAAAATATAATCGCCCATACCGTGTTTCACAGCATAGTCGTCTGCCGCGCGCTCCACCTCCTTTATATGAGTAGGTGAGTATAAGTACTTGATCCCGAAAAAAATCATACCTAAGCTAGAACGTCTGCGGTAATCCATCACGTGACCTAATTCATGTCCCAACCATCCTGTGAGCACATCATCTGGTATTTCATCTATGGTAAAAACCTCATTCTCCACTTTAAACTCTTTGCTAATCAGAATGATATAGGCCCGGTTTTTTCTAGAACTGAATAGGCTTTTCCACTTAGGTTGCGCTTGCATAAAGTTCTTGCGCACCATATCGTTGTACTTGAATTCAACCTCGGTATCGGCCAATTCTGGGTAAAACGACATGGCTAACTCCGCCTCGGCTCTAATGTTTTCGGGAACGATTAATTTAGGGTACTTCATGGACTGGAAAGATACTTGTTACTAGATTTTCTGTCGTGAATAATGCGTTAAATCAGTATAATAGAGTTTACAGATGGTTTTTCGCTTTCGCGAAAGCGAACTTCCTATCAAATTCTAATCTCTAGAGTTACATAATAATTACGGTCCTGTGAGGGGATAATTCCAGGTCCTGGATAACCCGTGGCGCGTCTAGTGAAGTAACTGTTATTCAAAACATTGTTGATTCCTGCTTCCAGTTTGTAGTTTTTGTACTTGTAGGAAGCGGAAAAGTCTAAAATATCATAGCTGGGAATGGCACCTATCACACCGCTTTGGTTAGCTTCGGTAGAATTAGTGGCATCTGTGAACTGGCGTGACAAATAGCTGTACTGTAGACTAGCCAGAAAATTCTTGTAGCCGGCTGTGATTCCTGTTTTAAAATTGAGTTCAGGGACAAATTCTACTTCTTTTCCTTCCACGCCATTCTCATCAGACCTTGTATATTCAGAGCGTATATAGGACGTATTGACAAAAAAATTGAAATTGTAATCCTTGTTGTTGTTGAGTAAAACCTTTCTAAGATTAAAATCTACCAGTGATTCAAGACCGTAGAGAAAAGCATCACCTACATTAGTTCTTAAGACTTTGATATTTCCATCAGGACTTTCCTGTATAATGAAACCAATGCGATCTTCATAGGATAGCCCAAAAACATTAACGTCATAGGAAAAGTAGTCCTGGTAATTACCACGTGCTCCCAGATCTGTAGTAAAACCCCTCTCGTCTGTGATATTAGGATCAATCTGAAAAGCTGGATTCACAGTACTGATGTCGTTGAAGGTCACAGACCGGTAATTCTGAGAAATATTACCGTAAAACTCTAGGCTATTGGAAGGCTTGTAACTTGAGCCTAGACCCAATAATACAAAGGAGCGTTCATTCACGGTTTCTTCTTCAATACGCTGGTTGAGGATAACATTTCCTGCAGCATCTGTGTTGATGCGTTGAAAATATCCATCACTTTCTGTTTTTATGTATTCGAATCTTACACCTGGAGTAACGCTTAGCTTTTCATTTAGATAAAGAATATTTTCTCCAAAAAAAGACAGATTGCGGTTGGGGTAATCAAATTCATTTTGTGTTGGGAAATTAGGAAACTCATCATTGCGAAATTCAAAATCTGGACCACTCCCGTCAGACCCAGGCCCTTGTCGGCTGTAATTTCTCGCTCGGTAATACTTGGACCCTATCAGGAATGTAGCATCACGATCTGCAATAGTATATTCAGAAACCAATCGCGTCTCAAATCCATAATTATTAAAATCTCCCACAATCAGGTCCCTAGGACCGCCTGGATCAACCTGGCTTACTCTATTAGATCTAAAGCCAACTGATTTCCTGGAGGCATCCAGTCCAAATGCACTAAAAGAGAAGTTGGTATTCTCAGAAAATTTGTGATCCAACCTTAGATTGTAAAGCAACCAATCTACTTTGAACCAGTTGCGCTCCCTATTGCTCTGGAAAGGGTCGTTGTTGAACTGAACATCTGTCAAGCCACCCGCTTGTTGAGCTAGGTATCTCAAATAGGTGAGCTCTCCAGTTATTTTAGTCTTTTCATTAAAGGTATACCCTATATGGGAGTATACATTCTTGCTCTCAAACTGGGAATTAGGTCTAAAGCCATCTCCTTTTTTATAGTTAAAGAAGGTATAATAACTCCATTTGCCTGCAGTACCGCTGGCACTGGTAAAGTTGGTATACAGGTTGTTGCTGCCTAAGGTATTGCGAGTAAGAATTTCCAAAGGTTTGTCCTTCACTGGTTCCTTCATAACAAAATTGATCAACCCGCCAAACTGCGTCCCGTATTGAAGAGAGGCCGCACCACGTATGATTTGGATTTCCTTCAAACCTTCAGCGGCAGGCGAGTAGTAGCTTTCAGGATAACCTAGCACATCAGCGCTGATGTCGTATCCATTTTGTCGTGTGTTGAAATTTGCGGTTCGGTTGGGGTCCAGTCCGCGTCCCCCTATATTAAGTTGCAATCCAGCATCGTCATTCTGAAAAATATTGAGTCCAGCTACCTGATTGTAGATCTGTCTTGCATTGTTAGTAGCTAAGTTTGCGGTAGAATTTTCTAGGAGGACGACCTCAGTTTTTTTACCGGCATAGATGGCTGTTCCTTCTACATCCTTCAATCTTTTTAGCTTAAAGATTTGTTCCTTACGGGCATTAATCTGCACGGCGTTAAGTGTTTCTGTAAGTGGTGCGAGCTGGAAATCCAGTTGAGTCGCACCAGTAATGTTCACGGTTAGTTCAATGACCTCATAGTTGGGCGCATAAATCACAAGGCTTATTTCATTCTTGTTTGTAGTGAACGAATAATTACCCTGTACATCTGTTGTGGAAAGTAATGCACGGTCTTTTTCATAGATGCTGGCCTGGATAACGGGTAGTCCCGAGGCAGCTTCAGTTATTTTACCTTTTATTTGAGTTTGTGCAAATGCGACAAACCCCAATAAACTGGCTAATAGAAAAATTCTATAATCCTTTGATCTCATCATTGAATGGTAAAATCCAGTCTTTATGCTGGAATGATTCTTTAATTTTATAAAGGTCAACGTTTTTATTGATATAAGGTTGACTCAGCCTGCCATTGAGTGCTACATAGGAATCTACATAAACCTCAATATTCTCGTGACCTTGCGCTTTGAAATGATCGCCCAGAAAATGGGCATATTGTAATATAAAATCCGGCTGAAAACTCATTTGCTTTTCTTGAAATGACGTTAGAAAATCAGAATTATCAACTAGAAAACTTTCTCCTGTCTGGCCGTTTACAATTCGGTATTGGGCATATCCCATTTTTTCCATGAGCATCACCCGCCATGAAAACCTGAAGCCTTCCTCAGTCCAGAAAAGTTCACCGGGATACAGGAGATATCTCCAGGGTAGTAATATTTGTACGCTCAGGAATAAGGCCAAAAAGACATATAAAGGTCTGGCGCGCCTGGTGCGATAAACATTTACAAGGTGTATTTTTCTCTTCCTGCCATACCAGCTGGCTATAGGTGACAAAAGTTTTTTAAGAATTCTGATGATCTTCTTATGCAAAGCCGGCTCAAAAAAGATCAGACAGCTTACGATCATGACCCACGGGAAAATACCTATGGGAAACAAAATCCGGGTAAGTACGTGAAATACCACTACCAGCAGGAAGCCCAACCATCTGGTTTTTCTGAAAATCAGCAAGAAGGGAATGGACAGGTCATACAGCATCCCAGACCAGCTCATCGCATAAGGAATCCAAGCTTCCTGCATCAGACTTCCGAAAACGGGTAGGTCATATTTTGAAGGCAACCACATCTTTAACGGCATGGCGCGCAACAGCCAGTCGGTATTTATTTTGGCCAGTCCGGCATAGAAATAAACGATGCAAATCAGTAATTTGATGCTGTCTATGGTCCAGCGCGGTATGTATTTATACGCTTTCGCGAAAGCGTAACAATCCACCGCATAAAACCTATTGGCAGGTAAAAAGATCATTAGAAAACTAAGTACACTTACAAAATAGTAATGGTTGAGGTAGGTAGTCTTATCCATCAACTCTATATAAGTAAAGGACAGGAAAAACAGGATGATCGCAATCCTGTACTTATAGCCAATAGCTACCATCAGTGCAGATAGCCCACAAATCGCAAATAGCAGATAGGTATAATCTCCCAGTGGACGCACCCATTCAAAGCCATAATAAGTAAAATGGAATTGTGGCTCGATATAAAGTTTCTCAATCCAGCCGTAGGACCAGAATCTGACAATTCCTAAAAACATCATGATCCCAAACCCTATACGGAAGACCGCAAGAGGTGCGCTGGAGACTGTTTTATTTAGATAATTATTCAGAGAAATCATAAGATAAAAAAATCGCCAGCAGGACTGGCGACTTTCAAAGGCTAATATAAATGGTTAATCCCCATCTGCATCCACATAGTCCACAGATATATTGAGTATTTGCAGCATGTCCACTTTCATGAAGATAACAGCGCGTTGCAATTCATCATAGGTCATGGTCATCTGACTATTGTCATTAATGACCTGTTGAGACAAATCATTATTAAGCGTTTCCATCTTTGTGCTCGCTGCACCAAACTGGTCATTGATCATGGTAGAAAGTGATACAGTGGTGGAAGCATCTACATAATCAGAATAACTTAAACCAGTAGCTGTACTTCCGTAGGCTTTCCCGTTGAAAAAATCCTGGACTGCCTTTAAACTTTCCATTGCCAGTTCTTTTGAATAAACCTCGCTGTAGAGTCCTTCCACACGATCAGGCAACGGATTGTTGGAAAAAACACCTGCCGGTATTCCTATTTTATTTGCACGAAGGCCTTTTTCGTAATAAAATATGAAGTCATTAACCAGCATGTTAATAGCGCTGGTAGCAGAGTTTCCTGTGCTTTCTATAAAGTTGGCTCTAAAGGCGTTGTTCCAATCAGTCAGCACGACTGTGGTTAGACTCTTCATTTGATCAGTAAGGTCTTCTAGATACTTAATATTGCCGGCTGCATTAGCAGCTGTCGTATATTCAGCAATAATGTCTGAATCATTAGTAGCCAGACCATAAATCATATACTCCACTGCTGGAAAACCTACGGCATCCTGGTTATTTACACTACCCAGGTCATAGCCGCCATTGGAAATGTTAGCCTCAATATCCGAAACATTAGTAGGAAATATATTCATTTGAAAGGCATATTGAATTTCCTCTGCCTTTCCAATATTGAACATTTCCACATACTGCCAGATTTTATAAGCCTCCAGCCAGGAAGCCCTCATTGCGTCCAGGTTTGACTGATTTGGATTGCCAGTAAAGGCCGCACGTGCTGCTGTTAATTGGACAAGCTTGCCTTCCAGATCTGTCATTGCGGGAATTATGATATTATCCGCAAGGT
The DNA here is from genome assembly GCF_000831385.1 of Nonlabens marinus S1-08. Taxonomy (NCBI): domain Bacteria; kingdom Pseudomonadati; phylum Bacteroidota; class Flavobacteriia; order Flavobacteriales; family Flavobacteriaceae; genus Nonlabens; species Nonlabens marinus. The sequence continues at coordinate 1,760,358 of NZ_AP014548.1, forward strand.
TGACCATCATGGCCTTACGGTCAAAGTTGGCTTGATCGTTTCCGGTATCTGTATCGTTATCACTGCTGCAAGAAGCAAGCGTGATGGCGATAAAGGCTAAAAATGCGATCTTTCTCATAAAAGTATTTGATTAAATTAAAGCTGCAATTGTTTTTTACCTTGAGGAAGTCGAAGTAAATCAACTTTCTTAACTGTATGGAGTTTAGTTTGCTGCTTGGGCAGTTGTAAAACTAAATCTAGCCGATATCTGATCAGAAAGTTGGTCCAATGTAGCAGGGCTCACATCCCAGAAACCATCACCTGCAGTCAATTGATCCAGCATGGATTGTACTTCGTTTCTTGAAAAGTAAGGCTGATTCGTATTAGGTTCTCTGGTGAATTGCAGACTGTAGATAAAGCCGTAACCTTCAGATAATCCGTGGAATGCACTTGCTTTATCTGAGCTTAGCTTTGCTTTTCCAGATTGTAAATAGTACACAGCTCTTACCCCAATCACTTTGGAGACATTTTCTCTTATGATTTGAGCCTGCTGATCACGTAGCTCGTAATCTCCTGCAACGATAGCTGCACGTCCCAGTTTGAATGCATTATAGATATTTGCAGCAATACCGGTGAAATCAGCATCAGCTTCTACACTGGCAACATATTTATTTAAAAAACTGTCTTGATTTAAAACTGGTGTTGCAGGCGTGCTTTCAGCGCCGTAAAGATACCCGTAGGCCTCATCCCATTTATGCTCCATGGTGGTATAATTCTTACCGGCTGCAAGAATCTTTTGGTCATTTTCAAGGCGGTTATCTGCCTCATCAAGTACTAAAGGGCTTAGGTAGTTGTTCAACATTTGATCAGTCATCAAACCACCTATTAATGATTTTGCAAATGCCTGATTGTATTCCAGACCATCACCATTAATATAACGAACGGCACCACCACCTGCTTGCTGCAAGTTTCCGGGAACTCCTTTACTTGCGGTGTTGTTCCATGCTGGGAATACTTCATTCACCTGTCTGGAAATGAAGCTGTCAAAATCAGATTTAATGGCAGCAGATGCAGTGCTGTTACTTCCAAAGAAATCTATACTTGCAGCCACTTTACTGCGAACACTTTTATCAGATTGATTAAGCTCAGGATCGTCAAAATCATTTGATCCTTGTGTATGAGCAAACTTACCGTCAATCTCTGCTTCTGTAAAGGATGTATTTAGAAAGGCTTGTGCTGTTGCTTCAGACATTTCAATACGTGTGGTTTGGCCAGAAAAATTTACCGTACTTGAATTGTTTCTTGTAAAAGAATAAGTTGCCGGTGCTTCTACCATTATTGGGTCCACAATATCATTATCATCATCGCAGCTATAAAAAGCCAGCAGAGATAAAACGGAAGTGGTGAGCAAAGGAATTCTTATTTTCATTTTATTTTTATTTAGAATTGATTAAAATAATTGTCTTTGCAAAACTATAGGTTTATTTAGAATAAATAAAAATAGATGAGAATAAATTCTATTGATAATTTCTATTCTAAGATCACTGTCTAAAAGAAATTCTTATGAGGGTTGATTAGAAGTGATAGAACTCACTAGTTTTTGGTGGGCCTCGACGCAATCCCCAAGCGAAACGCCATAGATGAAATTTCCAGCAGTAGAGAAATTAGGATTTTCTGTTTCCCAAGATTGTATTTTTTCGATCAATTTACGGTGACCTACTTCTTTTTGAGGAATGGCGTGGGGCCATTTTTTGCTATGTACTAGTTCTATAGGCCCTTCTATACCAGTCCATTTTCTCAAATAAGGAATACACAAGCGTTCCAAAACATCAGTTATGGATTTGTGCTCGCAATGATCAGGCCTCACAAAAAACGTGATCAACGCATATTTACCGGTCAAGCCTGTTGTGAATGTATTGCCATTATAAAGTGTGCCGATAAAATCTTTCCTCTCATACATAGAAGCTAAAAACCCAAAGCCTATTGTTTTCGATTCTAATTCTGATCGGTTGACTTTTACTTGTATGGTCCACATAGGATTATAAGTAATCTCTAATTTTGGGAAACTGGCTGTTTTCATAATGCTCTCTAGCGCATAAGACGGCAGAGTAGAAATGATGTGGCCAGCCCGAATGAAATCGCCATTCTTTTTTTTAATAATCCAGCTTTCCGCATTTTTATATATAGACGAGATCTGGTACTCATAACAAATGTGGTCTTGAAGCTTTCGCGAAAGCGTACTAGGCAAAGTCTCCATGCCATCTTTGAAACTCACTATTTTTCTAGGAGCAGCGGGAGACTTTTTCAAACCCTTCAATAGGCTTCCATATTCTATCTCTAGTGCAACAAATCGAGGAAAAACTGATGCCATCTCGAGCTTTGAAGGATCTCCCGCATAGATACCGCTAACGATTGCACCAGCCAGTCGCTGGGCTACTTGAGATCCAAATCGTCGTGTAAAAAAATCTAATACCGTTTCTCCATCAGGAGAGGAGCTCTTTATGAAAGGCTCCTTTAAAATGCGCAGTTTTGCTGTGAAGGATAGAATCTGCGTCGTTAATAACGTGAGCGGTGAGGCTTTAAGTGTATGTAATTGATCACCCCAAAGAATCTGACGCACCTTACTTTCTTCCCGCGCGTTGATGATTTGATTGCTAATTCCTAAATCCTCGCACAGTTGGGCAACTGTAGGAGTGAGGATCATAGAATTCGCACCAGATTCTACTACAAAGCCGTCAGTAAAGGAAGATTCAATAACTCCGCCAGCTCTTTGAGTAGCTTCTAGAACTATAAAGTCAAGACCTCGACTTTGCAATGCATGTCCAGTACTGAGACCAGAAAGTCCTGCGCCCAACACTACATAATCGTATGAATCCTTTAACTGCATGAGACAAAGGTACTACAGGGCTTTACCATAGGCTAGTATTTTGTCACTCATCATTTCGCGAGCTAACAATTTTGAATTTTATTTAGGTGGTGGAACTTTTTTCGCTTTCGCGAAAGCGGAAGTACCCATCTGATTTTCAGTTTAATAATGAGGTAAACAAATGGAGTTACGAAAACGTTTTCGTTAACTGGCACGATCGTTGAAAATACCTTAACAGCGGCCGCCGAAAAGCTTATAGAGTAGGCAACACCCTAAATACCTAAGTCATGAAAAAAATTATACTTTTTGTTGCAGCAGGTCTCTTGATGATGACAACTGCACAAGCCATCGAGAGAACTAATGATGGTCCGATCAAAGGGTACTCTAAACGTTACCAAAAGGTACAACCAGTTTTGTTTACCTATGAAAATGTAGATTATGCGATATACCCTGATGGACATCTAGAGTTTGAAGTCCCTCGTTATGTTACTAACGCGCATTATTCTAGACGGGCTACAGATAACCGTAGAGGTAGTTATGCCCGTCAAAATCTACAGTACAACCGTTACGGGCAGGTGACTTTCATCAACGGAACTCGTGTGTTTTACAACCGCAACGGTCAAGTTGCCCGATTAGGAGCACTGGATGTCGATTACCATCGCGGTATTCTAGATCGTGTGGGTGGACTGGACGTACGTTACAACAGGAACGGCAAACTGATAGCTGCTAGAGGTCACGTTAATATCTATGCAGACCTAGGCTACAGACATGATTGTAGCAGTCACAATTTTGGACATGTTGATGTTCACGGTTATGCTCAAAACGACCGCGATTGGGATGAAGGCGTTTACTTCAAAAGAGGTAAAAAGTCTAAATAAAGTTGCAGCACTTTGAACCAAACTCCTTGTTTCACAACAAGGAGTTTTTTTATGCGCTGTTGAAATTGTGATGGACAATCTATAACGATTAACTTTGCGGACTTTAAAAAAATACAATTATGCAAGAAGGTATATACGCAAAATTTCATACTAGTAAAGGAGAGATCTTAGTTCAATTACATTACAAAAGAACTCCTGGAACCGTAGGAAACTTTGTAGCATTAGCAGAAGGAAATTTAGAAAACGATGCAAAACCGCAAGGAACGCCTTATTACGACGGGTTGAAGTTCCACCGTGTGATTCCAGATTTCATGGTACAAGGTGGCGACCCACAAGGGACAGGTTCTGGTGGTCCTGGATATCAATTTGATGATGAATTCCACCCAGAATTGCGTCACGATGGCCCTGGGGTATTGAGTATGGCAAATGCGGGTCCAGGAACGAATGGATCACAGTTTTTTATTACGCACATTGAAACAGCATGGTTGGATGACAAGCATACCGTTTTTGGAAAAGTGGTTGAAGGACAAGACGTGGTAGATGCCATCGCTCAAGGCGATTCTATTGAGAAATTAGAGATAGTAAGAGAAGGCGAGGATGCTAAAAAATTCAATGCAGTAGAAAGCTTCCGTCAATTTGAAGGTGCTGGAAAAGCGCGTGAAGAGCAAGCTAGAAAGCAAGCAGAAAATGAATTAGATGAGATCGCAGCTGGCTTTGATAAAACCGAGAGCGGTTTGCGCTACAAAATTATTAATAAAGGGAGCGGTGCCAAAGCCGAGAAAGGTAAAATGGTGAGTGTTCACTATAAGGGAATGCTTCCTAACGGGAAGGTTTTTGATTCTAGTTTTGAACGCAAAAAACCAATTGATTTTACATTAGGAGTTGGTCAAGTCATCGCAGGGTGGGATGAAGGCATTCAATTACTCCAAGTAGGTGATAAGGCGCGTTTTGTAATACCATCACACATAGCTTACGGCAGTGCTGGTGCAGGTGGCGTAATTCCTCCAAATGCGACACTTGTATTTGATGTAGAATTAGTGGCAGTCAAATAAGTTGCTCCACTATATATTTCAAATCCCCAAATGAATTCGTCATTTGGGGATTTTCTTTTACGACCAATAGTTCTAATAGGGCATTAGTTCTATCGAGGTTGTTATATTTAACGCAAGTTTTAAAAATATGAAGTTACTAGTCAATTTTTGCCGTGGATTTGTAGGTCTCTTGTTCATATTCAGCGGTATGGTAAAGCTGAACGACCCTTTAGGGTTTTCCTATAAACTCGATGAATATTTTAGTGCTGCGGTGCTAGGCCTGGAATTTTTACAACCTTTTGCGCTTCCCTTAGCCATCTTTCTAGTGGTCTTTGAAGTGGTTTTAGGTATTATGTTGCTGCTGGGTTTTCACCGTAAGTTTACCGTGTGGGCGCTGTTGTTAATGATTTTGTTCTTTACGTTCTTAACGTTTTATTCTGCATATTTTGATAAAGTAACAGATTGCGGTTGTTTTGGAGATGCGATACCCTTGACGCCATGGCAAAGCTTTATTAAAGACATTATTTTACTGCTCATGATTGTCATTTTGTTCATGAATGTAAAGTTGATCAAACCGTTGTTTTCTAAATTTTACTCTTCAGTAATTACGCTTGTTATCACCTTAGGCTGTTTTGCAATAGCTTATTATGTATTGATGCACTTGCCTATACTCGATTTCAGAGCCTACAAAGTAGGTACTAACATCAGCAAGGCCATGCAAGAAGATCCTAATAGACCTGATGTCTATGGCTATGATTGGTACTATGAGAACAATGGGGAAGAAGAGGTCATAACTACGCAAGGTTTACCACCAGTAGGCAGACCTAATTATACTAAAGTAGAAACCCGACTCATTGAGAAAGGCTATGAACCACCCATACATGATTTTGTAATCAACGATGGAGATACTGATGTTACTCAAGAAGTATTGGCAGAGTCTAAAGTTGCTGTCATCATCATCTACAATTTAAGAAATGCAGAAAACAGTGGGATGCTGCAGTTGCCTAGTTTCATAAATCAAGCAAGAGCTGCGGGTTACAAAGTGATTGCCTTAAGTTCCTCGTCACCAGAAATTACCAATCAAGCCAAGAAAAGTTATGGACTCGATTTGGAATTCTATACTACTGATGGAACTGCATTAAAAACCATTGTCCGATCCAATCCTGGGATCATGCTATTGGAAAACGGCGTTATCACAGCTAAATCGCACTGGAGTGATCTAGAGGATCTGGATTTATGATCAGTTATCTCTTAAAGAAAATAGGCTATGCACTGCTCACTTTATATGGAGTAGTCACTGTTGTTTTTTTATTGTTTTATCTGTTACCAGGTGATCCTGCACAAATGATGATGGGACAAAATGAAAGTGAGCAGCAGCTCAGATCCTTACGCAGTAAATATGGTTTTGATCAGTCTTTGGGCACCCAGTATTTGTATTTTATTAATGATTTAAGTCCCTTATCTTTTCATAGCACACAAGTTGAATATTTCACTTATGACAATGGCAAATACACTGGTGTATCCTTATTTTCTGTAGAAGAGGTTGAACTACAAATCAAATGGCCCTATCTGAGAGAGTCCTTTCAAAAATCAGGTAAAAAGGTAAGTGCCGTGATAGGAGAAACTCTACCTAACACTATGTTACTAGCCGTTTGCGCCATTTGCGTGGCGCTATGTATAGGTTTGATTTTAGGAGTAATTGCTGCATTGAATAAAAATAATTGGATCGATAACAGCATACAGTTGGTAAGCACTATGGGCATGAGTGTTCCTAGTTTTTTTAGTGCGATCATCTTTGCTTACTTGTTTGGTTATTTGTGGCATGAATATACAGGTTTACGTATGAGCGGCAGCCTTTATGAATTGGATGATTATGGCGAGCAAGTAGTGGTCCAATGGCGCAATCTTATATTGCCAGCAATAGTGCTAGGTATTCGTCCGCTAGCAGTCATTAGCCAGTTAATGCGTAATAGTTTGCTAGAAGTAATGGGTCAGCAATACATCGTGACTGCTTATGCCAAAGGATTGACACAATACCAGGTGATCATGCGTCACGCTTTTAAAAATGCTTTGAATCCAGTGATCACAGCGGTAAGTGGTTGGTTTGCCAGCATGCTGGCCGGAGCCGTGTTTGTAGAATACATCTTCAACTGGAACGGACTGGGTAAAGAGATTGTGGAAGCATTGAACACTCTTGATTTGCCAGTAATTACAGGTGCCGTTTTAGTGATTGCAACCTTGTTTATTGTAATCAATATTTTAGTGGATCTGATGTATGTTGCCTTAGATCCTAGAGTAAAATTAGACTGACCATTCCTTTATTTTATCGACACTCGGCCTAAAAATCCGCCAATGATTTTATCAATATCTTTGTGGCTTAAATTATTAAGGATCCCAGAGTTCCCTAAGAACCTAAGACCATGAAATACCTAGTACTTATTTTATCCCTAACTTTTACTACTTTTTGTATCGCTCAAGGCGAAAACGAACAAATCAAAATAGATTTTCAAAAGTATGCTAGCGCCTTAAAAAGCAAGCAATACACTCAAGCTACTTCCTACATGCCAGACGCCTTATTTGAAAAAGTGGGTAAAGAACAGCTGGTACAAGAAATGAAAAACACCTTTGAAAGTGATGAGACTGATGTGAAAATTAAGGCAATTGAAATAGTTGGGTACAGCGATAAATCAACTTTAGATGGTATTACCTATGTTCCTATTCAATTCAATCAAAAATTTGACATCAAATATCTAAACCTTTTTGATGCGACTGATGATGAACAATCCCGCAATTCAACTACTAAATTTATTGTTCAAATGTTGAACGAGTCCATGCCAGAGTCAAACGTCAGCTTTGATCAAAAGCAAGAAGTTTTTGTAGTAAGTAGTAATAAAAAAGCTGTCGCTATGAAGTCAAGTGCAGCTGACAGTTGGAAATTTATTGTTATAGAAGCCCAATTGAGAAGCAAGCTGGAAGGTTTACTGCCAGCAATAGTAATTCAAAAATTAAAAATATGAGAACTAACATCGTTGCCGGTAACTGGAAAATGAATTGTGATCTACCCATGACGCAGGATTTGATTGCAAAAATTAAAAAAGAATTATCTGGTGAGCTCAAATGTGAGTTGATGATAGCGCCATCGCACCCCTTTTTATACGCTGCCTTTAATGCCTCTTTAGACACTCCTATAGAAGTAGTGGCACAAAATGCCTCAGCACACCATAGTGGTGCGTATACAGGAGAAGTTTCTATCGATATGTTACAAAGTGTCGGCGTACAGACCGTAATTTTAGGACATTCTGAACGTAGAGATATCTTTAAAGAAACAGATCAGGAATTAGCTGATAAAACCAAAACGGCTGTCGACAAAGGCATGAAGGTCATTTTTTGTTGTGGTGAGCATTTAGAAGAGCGTAAAGCAGGAAATCATTTTGTTACCGTTACTCAACAAATTGAAGAAGGACTGTTCCAACTAGATGATAAGGAATGGAAACAAATTATATTGGCTTACGAGCCTGTCTGGGCAATAGGTACTGGTGAAACCGCCAGTCCAGAGCAAGCGCAAGAAATGCATGCACATATTAGAAAATTTGTTGCAGACAAGTATGGCGATAAAACAGCAGACAAAGTGAGTATACTTTATGGTGGTAGCGTGAAGCCAGAAAATGCTGCTGAGATTTTTGCAAAACCAGATGTGGATGGAGGTCTAGTAGGTGGCGCATCCCTAGATGCGAGTTCTTTTATTGCCATAGCTAAATCATTCTAGATGTCAAAAGTGACTGATCAATTATACGTGGAATACACATTCACCGTAGAACCTACAGAGCCTTGGAATGATATTTTAGCATCAGATTTAGGTGCTCTAGGTTTTGAAAGCTTCATGGAAACGGACGAAGGTCTTTTGGCTTACGTCCAAAAAGATATAGATCACGAGGACCTTTTGAAAGATCTTGAACTCTTGCAAAATGATTTAGTAGAGATCGCTTTCGCGAAAGCGGATATCCCAGCCACCAACTGGAACCACGAGTGGGAAAGTAACTTTGAACCTATAGTAGTGCAAGATCGATGCGAGGTGCGCGCGCCTTTTCATCCCAGTCATGATACAGAGTTTGACATCGTTATAGAGCCAAAGATGAGTTTCGGTACGGGACACCACCAGACCACGCACATGATGCTGGAGCATTTATTAGAACTGAATGTGCAAGGTCAAAAAGTCTTGGATATGGGTAGTGGCACTGGCGTATTGGCCATTCTCGCTCAAATGCGAGGAGCAAGCACTGTGGATGCCATTGATATTGATACCTGGTGTTATGAGAATGCATTAGAAAACGTGGAGCGTAACAAAGTCGATCAAGTGACCGTAATTCTAGGAGGCGCAGAGCAGTTGGTAGATAAATATTACGATACGATCATCGCAAATATCAACCGTAACATCTTACTGGCAGACATACCAACTTATGCCCAATGCCTTTCATCAGGAGGTAGATTGTTGCTCAGTGGTTTTTATGAGGTAGATTTAGACGCTATAAAAGCGGCCTGTGTTGCCGCAGGAATGGAGTACGTGAGTCATAAGAAAAAGGCTGACTGGGTAGCTCCAGTGTTTTTAAAAAAGTAAAATTGCGTTAAACCAGTTTTTCAAACCCGTATCTTTATTTAATTTTGCAGTATTATGAAATTGAGCACACAGATACAAGAACTTCCAGAACTGGATGTGGAAGTGGCTGAAAAGCAAGAGAATAGAATAGTCTTATTTAATGATGAGGTCAACACATTTGACCACGTGATTGACATGCTAGTAGAGGCTTGTGACCACACACCTATACAGGCAGAACAATGTAGTTTGATTGTTCATTATAAAGGAAAGTGCAACGTGAAAACGGGTGAATACGATGATTTAGAACCACGATGTTCTAAACTTTTGGAAGCTGGATTAACAGCAGAGATTCAGTAGATGCAAATGATAAAAAGAATAAGCCCGATCGAAATCATTCGATCGGGCTTATTTTATTTTAAATCGCAATCTGCTCAAAGAAAGAGCCAATTTTCAAATGTCGATCAACCAGGTGGATCTCAATAATCCAGTGTCTTTGCTGTCCTTGAGAATTTAATTTATTCATAGAGACGTGATTCTCAGGATGAATGTAGTTGGTTTTTTCTTCACCATCTAGTTGTTCATGAGGGAAATGACCTATTAGATGCCCAGCAATAGGTCCACCAAATTCCCATCCTGCATCTTGTGCTAGACTCACACAATAACGGTATAATTCTGCACCAGTGATAGCAGGGTTTTTTTGAACGAGTTCTTGAGCGATAAACCATAAACGTTCACTATCGGCCGCTAATTTTAATTTGTAAGCATCGTTCCCAACCACATACGTACGGCCATAGTCTGCTTCCCATTCTTCCAGGATAGGACCAAAATCTAAGAACACAATATCGTCTTCTTGAACGGTCAAGTTAGGTGGATTCTCATCGTACGGGTGCAATGTATTTTCACCCGCTCGAACGATGCGTTTGTGCCAGTATTTTTTGATGCCGTAAAGCTCATCAGCCAATTTGAAAACGGCCTCATTGATTTCTTTCTCAGTGACTCCAGCGCGAATGATATTTCTCGATTCGATCTCTTTAAATAGTCCTGCAGCTTTTTCTTCAGCCGCTATAAGTTGTTCTATGCTATTACTCATACGGTAAAAATAAACTCTAAATCCTTTATCGCACAGCCATTTTGACCATGATCCTCGAACCTTTGAAAAATAGACGATACGTTAAATAAAACTAATAATATTAATGTTTAATAGTAATGCTATTATATTTGAGGCGACAAAAAATAATATGCAAACGCTACTCAAAAATTTGACAGTGGAGATTAATGATAAAATTTTCCTCAAAAACCCAGAGTCTTCTGATTTAGGAAAGCGCATCATTAAGGCCAGTATTCAAATGATTCATGAAATGGGCTTTGAACAATTTACTTTCCGAAAATTAGGAAAAGAAATTGGTTCTAACGAGAGTTCCATCTACCGCTATTTTGAAAGTAAGCATAAGTTATTACTTTATCTAACTTCTTGGTATTGGGGCTGGATGGAATACCAACTTATTCTGAAAACAATTGCTGTGACAGACGATCAAAAAAAATTGACTACCGCAGTTCAAATTCTCACACAAGAAGTTGTTGAGGATATGAATTTTGAGCATATTGATGAGGTGACCCTGAGTAAGATTGTGGTGGAAGAGTATTCAAAATCCTATTTGACTAAAGAAGTGGATCAAGAAAACAAAGACGGATATTTTGCCATTTATAAAAGGTTGGTTTTAAGATTACGCGATATGATTGCAGCGGTTAGTCCGGAATATGCCTTTGCAGCCTCTTTGAGTAGTACTATTGTAGAAGGTTCCCTTCATCAACATTTTTTAAAAAGACATTTTACAGTATTGACAGATTGTAATCAAGAAGTGTCTCCAACAGATTACTTCCTTAATCTAATACACTTGATAACCCAAGAATCATGAGTGACAAAAAACAAATTCTTACTGCATGGCAGCGTTTGACTCGCATGTTGCAGTTGGATAAGCGTGACGTGTATCAAATATTTTATTATGCCATTTTTGCTGGACTAGTAGGTTTGTCTTTACCGCTAGGTATTCAGGCGATCATCAACTTAGTACAAGGGGCACAAATATCTACCTCGTGGATTTTATTGGTTGTATTAGTAACCTTAGGGGTAGCTTTTGGTGGGGTTTTACAAATAATGCAAATACGTATAACCGAGAACATTCAACAAAAGATATTCACGCGATCGTCTTTTGAATTTGCGTATCGTTTTCCTAAGATTAAGATGAGTGAGTTGCGCAACTACTATCCGCCTGAATTAGCCAACCGTTTCTTTGACACTCTTACCATACAGAAAAGTCTATCTAAGTTGCTGGTTGATTTCCCAACGGCTTTATTGCAAATCATTTTCGGATTATTGTTGCTTTCATTTTATCATCCATTCTTTATAGCATACGGACTTCTATTGCTCGTCCTTGGATTCATTCTATTCAAGTTTACTGCTGAGCGTGGATTAAAGTCAAGTATGAAAGAGTCAAAAAGTAAATATAAAGTGGCTCACTGGATACAAGAAATCGCTAGGTCAGTTATCAGTTTTAAATTGTCAGGTAGCACTACACATGCCGTAGATCGCAATGATGAATTGACGGCAGACTATTTGACACATCGAGAAAAGCATTTCAAGGTGCTGATACTACAAGCCATTCAAATGATAGGTTTCAAGGTTTTAGTGACAGCAGGATTGTTGATTATTGGTGGATTCCTAGTATTAAATCAAGAAATGAACTTAGGTCAGTTTGTAGCGGCGGAATTAATTATCATCATCATTATAGCAGCTGTAGAAAAAATCATTTCGGGACTAGAATCCTTTTATGATATGCTGACTTCTTTGGAAAAATTAGGTGAAGTGGTAGACAAAGAATTAGAACTGTCTACTGGTGCCAAACCTTTTAAAGACGACGAGAACTTTAGAGTTGAATTGGAAAATGTGAGCTACACTGTGCCTAACAGAACCTCGCCTATTTTAAAAGACATTTCTTTGAAAATTAGCGAGCATTGTACCATTTTGCTTAATGGGCCTAATGGTAGTGGAAAATCTAGCTTACTGCGATTAATTGCAGGAATCAACGAGCCTACCTCAGGTAACGTTTATCTTAATGATACAGACTTACGCGGTGTTAACCTCAATTATTATAGATCTAACATAGGGCAATCCTTGACTGAAGAAACTCCATTTGAGGGATCTCTTAGAAATAACATCACTTTTGGCGATAAGAACATCACAGATGATCGCATCTATTGGGCGTTAGAAAAAGTTGGGCTTTTGGTTTATTTAAAACAGTTGCCTCAAGGTCTGGAAACCATGATCTACCCTGAAGGGAAACAAATTAGCTATACAGTAGGTAGGAAAATAGTTTTAGCGCGCAGTATCATTCGTAACCCAAAAATGCTAATACTTAAAAATCCATTAGATCAATTTGAACCAGAAGAAAGCGACCGTATCATGAAGTTCTTAACTGATCCAGCAAATGGCTGGTCGTTAATAGTCGTAAGCCAAAACATAAAATGGTTGGACCGCTGTGGTAGAGTAGTCACTCTAGACAATGGCCGCATCATAACTGATAAATCCATATAAGCATGCTTAATATTTCTAAAGTAAAACTGGAAAATAGACTGGATTTGGACAATTATACATCTGGTAAAAAAATATTGAATAAAACGCACTTTCAATATTTTAATAGATTCTTATTAGGGTTTGCACTAGTGTTAATCATCATACTATTTATGCCTTGGACACAAACAGTCACAGGCAATGGGTTTGTAACTACACTTACACCAGCACAACGCCCTCAAACCATACAATCTCCTATTCCCGGCAAGCTGGAAAATTGGTTTGTACGCGAGGGTGATATAGTTCGTCGTGGGGACACTATTTTGCAAATTAGTGAGGTGAAGAGTGAATATTTTGATCCCTTATTAGTCGAGCGTACAGGAAATCAGATTGATGCTAAAAGCAATTCCGTTGTAGCTTATGGTCAGAAAATTCAAGCTTTAGGACAGCAAACAGGTGCCCTATCAGCAGAGCGTCAGCTCAAGTTAAGTCAGGCTCAAAACAAAATCAAACAAGCAAATCTAAAAGTGATAAGTGACAGTATTGATTTAGAAGCGGCTAAAACTAATCTTAGGATTGCTGAAACTCAACTAAATCGTACACAAACACTAGAAAATGAAGGCCTAAAAGCGATGACTGATGTAGAAGAGAAACGATTAAAACTTCAGGAAACTCAAGCCAAAAAAATCTCATTGGAGCAAAAACTTTTACAAAGTCGCAATGAAGTAATCAATGCCCAGATAGAGATAAGCCGCATCATTCAAGAATACAACGAAAAGATTGCTAAGACCCAGAGCGACCGCTTTAGTGCAGAGTCGGCACAGCTAGACGTAGCGGCTCAAGTGAGTAAATTAGAATCAGACCGGGCAAATTACAGCATACGCAGTGGCATGTACTACATCACAGCTCCACAAGATGGACAGATTAACAAAGCGATTAAGTCAGGTATAGGTGAAACCTTCAAGGAAGGAGAACCGCTAGTAAATATCATGCCTACAAATTATGAGCTCGCTGTAGAAACATTTGTAGAGCCACTAGACCTACCATTATTACATGTAGGTGAAAAAGTGCGGGTTCAATTTGATGGATGGCCAGCTATCGTATTTTCGGGTTGGCCCAACGCAAGTTATGGTACTTATGGAGCAGAGATTGTAGCAGTCGAGACCTTCGTCAGCGACACAGTGCCTGGAAAATATCGCGTGCTTCTTGCGCCAGATGAAGATCAGGATCATGACTGGCCAGACGGTTTGCGCCCAGGATCTGGTGCTTATACCATTGCACTTTTGGATGACGTACCAGTGTGGTACGAACTCTGGAGAAAGCTCAACGGTTTCCCGCCTAATTATTACACGCCTAACACCGCTAGCGATGCAAAGAAAAAATAAGCTATTTGTTCTTCTCACAGCACTATTACTGTTAAGTGCAGGTTGTATGGAGGCAAGTTCGCTTTCGCGAAAGCAAACTTTACAACAAGTCCCATCACAAGTAAAACTGGACAGTACAGTTCTAGGATTTCAGGAGTTTTTAGGGTACGTAAAACGACACCATCCCGTCGCTAAACAAGCCGAATTACTGATCGAAGAATCACAGGCAAACCTCTTACGTGCCCGCGGTGGATTTGACCCTAAAATTGAAGTAGATTACCGCCGCAAGGATTTTAAAGGAACTGAGTATTACGATGAGCTTTCAGGAGTGTTTAAAATCCCCACCTGGTATGGAGTGGAGTTTAAAGCAGGAGCAGATCGCAATGAAGGAACTTTTTTAGATCCATCCTTAACAGTGCCTGAAGATGGTCTTTTTAGCGCTGGAGTGCAGGTGGATTTAGGGCAAGGACTTTGGATTAATGAGCGCATGGCTACCTTGCGTAAAGCGCGATTGTTTGAAAAGCAAAACGCCGCACAGCGAGACTTGCAGGCAAATGAAATATTATATGAGGCCTCTCTGGCCTATTTTGAATGGTGGCGAGCAACTCGCGAGGTGCGAGTGTTCCAGCAAATTCTAGAGGCGGCTCGTATCAGAGAGCGAGGCGTGATCATCAGTGCCCGGGAAGGTGATAAGGCTGATATTGATACAGTTGAAGCAGGTATAGCCGTCCAAAGCCGACAGTTAAGCCTCGAGCAAGCCCTTGTAGATGAGGTAAAAAGTAGGCTTAAACTGTCTAACTATTTGTGGCTGGATGGTGTTCCAGTAGAATTGCAAGAAGCGGTTGTCCCTCAGGAAACATTGGAAGGTAGTATTGATGTGGTATTAGGGGTGTTAGGAGTGAGTCTAGATCAATTCAATATGCAAAACCACCCTAAGATTTTAGCATTGAATTTTAAATTAGATCAGCTAGAGGTGGATCGACAATTAAAGGCTAATAAATTATTACCTAAGATAACTGTAGACTATAACTTTCTAACACCAGATTGGGATCAAGTAAATACGATAACCCAAGATAATTATAAAGCAGGACTAACATTCGCTTATCCCATTTTTACAAGAAAAGAGCGAGGAGACTTGCGCCTTTCAAAAATCAAGATTCAAGATGCCCGTTATGGTTTGCAAGCAGAATCCTTGATACTTCAAAACAAGGTAAGTTCCATTTTTGCGCAACTGGAGAGCTATCAACGTCAACAAGATATCGCCAGCACTCTTGCTGATAATACCATGAGAATGCTGCAAGCGGAAAATCGCAGGTTTGAACTGGGCGACAGTTCTTTGTTCATTATTAATTCAAGAGAGGTAAAACTCATTGAGGCTCGATTGAAGCAGCTAGAAGTGCAACTCAAGCTATTTACCGCAAAAGCAGATTTATTTAGAAGCTTAGTCTTACAACCAGAAAACTTCTAGTCTTGTAAGGTGCTTAAACAATCTTGATTGAGCTAGTCCAGATCATCTTCTGGGGAAGGAACATAGGTTTTATCACTGTCTTCAGTAAGTCTTCTGATTTCTGCCATTTCCTCATCAGTTAATTCCCGGTAGTGCCCTACCGGCATGTCGAGTGAGACATTCATGATACGGACGCGTTTTAGTTTGGTTACCCGGTAATCTAAAAACTCACACATGCGACGTATCTGACGATTCAATCCTTGAGTCAATACAATCCGGAACGTTTTTCTTCCTATTTGCTCTACCTCACAATCTCTGGTTACGGTATCCAGAATGGGAATACCACTTCCCATACGTTTGATGAACCGTTCATTGATACTGTGATCGACTGTGACGATGTATTCTTTTTCATGATTGTTTCTGGCTCGCAAGATTTTATTGACAATGTCTCCATCATTAGTTAGAAAGATCAAACCTTCACTTGGTTTATCTAATCGACCTATGGGGAAAATACGGGTAGGATAATTGATGAAATCAATGATGTTGTCCTTTTCAACCCGGCGGTCTGTAGTACATACGATACCTACAGGTTTATTAAATGCAATGTAAACTGGCTTTTCCTTTTTGTTAGATATCTTTTCTCCGTCAACAGCAACTTCATCAGCTGCGTGAACCTTAGTTCCTAGTTCTGGCAACTTTCCATTTATGGTTACTCGTTCTTGCTCGATTAATTTATCGGCAGCGCGGCGGGAACAAAATCCTTGCTCGCTTAAATATTTGTTGATTCTAATTCCGTTAGACATATGGCAAAGGTACTAAAGGCAATGCAGGATTGAGAGGAGAAGTTTTGTAGAAAAAAAGCTTTTTGCTGCAGCTTTCCATTTTCAAATTTTATTTTTCAATAGGCAATAGGCAATAGGCAATAGGCAATAGGCAATAGGCAATAGGCAATAGGCAATAGGCAATAGGCAATAGGCAATAGGCAATAGGCAATAGGCAATAGGCAATAGGCAATAGGCAATAGGCAATAGGCAATAGGCAATAGGTAATAGGCAATATTTAAATAGTATCTTTGCGTGCAATTAAATTCAATTGCAATGATCTCACACGATGCTAAGTTTGTAGGCGAAGGCCTCACTTACGACGATGTTCTTTTAGTACCTGGTTACAGCGAGGTATTACCTAGAGAAGTCAGTATAAAAAGTAAATTTTCCCGCAACATTACTCTTAATGTTCCTATTGTATCTGCTGCTATGGATACGGTAACAGAAAGCCGCATGGCTATTGCTATGGCGCAAGAAGGTGGAATCGGGATTCTTCATAAGAACATGTCCATAGAAGCACAAGCTCAAAAAGTACGTCGCGTGAAACGTGCAGAGAGTGGAATGATCATCGACCCAGTTACACTTACTGAAAAAGCAACTATAGGGGATGCTAAAGCCAGCATGCGTGAGCATGGCATAGGCGGGATACCGATTGTTGATGCAGATGGATTTATCAAGGGAATCGTTACCAATAGAGATCTAAGATTTGAAAAGAAAGACAGCCGCTCTGTAACGGAAGTAATGACCTCTGAAAATTTGATCACTGCTAAAGCCGGAACCTCATTGCAGCAAGCAGAATTGATTTTACAAGAACATAAAATTGAAAAGCTTTTAGTAGTATCAGACGATAACAAACTGGTTGGTCTGATCACATTTAGAGATATCACTAAATTAACCTTGCAACCTAATGCCAATAAAGACCAGTACGGCCGCCTAAGGGTCGCAGCGGCTATAGGTGTGACGGGTGATGCCGTAGATCGCGCTCGAGCCTTAGTCAATGCGGGTGTAGATGCGGTAGTAATTGATACGGCTCATGGTCATACTAAAGGTGTGGTAGATGTGCTTAAAGATGTCAAAAAACACTTTCCAGAACTAGATGTTGTAGTTGGTAATGTTGCAACTGCAGCTGCAGCAAAATATTTAGCTGATGCCGGTGCTGATGCCGTAAAAGTGGGGATAGGTCCAGGATCTATTTGTACGACCCGTGTGGTCGCTGGAGTTGGGTTCCCTCAATTAAGTGCCGTGATGGAAGCAGCACATGCCTTGAAAGGTTCTGGAATTCCAGTCATTGCAGATGGTGGAATTCGTTATACAGGTGATATTCCTAAAGCTCTCGCTGCAGGAGCAGATTGTGTGATGTTAGGATCTATGCTTGCCGGTACTACAGAATCTCCTGGTGAGACTATCATCTATGATGGTCGTAAGTATAAATCATACCGTGGTATGGGATCTGTAGAAGCTATGCAAACTGGATCTAAAGACCGGTACTTCCAGGATGTAGAAGACGATATCAAAAAATTAGTTCCAGAAGGAATTGTAGGACGTGTACCATTCAAAGGAGACCTTGTGGAAAGCATGACACAGTTTGTTGGAGGATTGCGAGCAGGAATGGGGTATTGCGGTGCAGGAACCATTGAGGATTTGAAAGAAAAAGGACAATTTGTAAAAATCACAGCTGCAGGAGTTCATGAGAGCCATCCGCATGATGTGACCATTACTAAAGAAGCACCTAATTACAGCCGTAACTAGATGAAGATTATTTGTATAGGCCGCAATTATGTTGATCATATTGCGGAGCTAAACAATCAACGTCCAGAAGAGCCTGTGGTGTTTATGAAACCAGACACGTCTATTTTACTGGATAAAAACCCGTTTTTCATACCAGAGTTTTCTGACGATATACATCATGAGGTGGAAGTCGTTGTAAAGATTAATCGACTAGGGAAACACATTCAGAAAAAATTTGCTCATAAATATTATGAGGAAATCGGTCTCGGCATTGATTTTACAGCACGGGATTTACAGAAAAAACTAAAAGATCAAGGGTTGCCCTGGGAAAAGGCAAAGTCATTTGATGGAGCTACCGTAGTTTCTAGAAACTTTCTAAAAAAAGAAGATCTAGGAGACCTTGATAATCTACCATTTCAACTGTACAAAAACGACCAACTTCAACAAGATGGGAATACCCACTTAATGCTGTGGAAGATCGATGAACTAATAGCATACGTTTCTCAATACTTCACCCTTAAAATAGGAGACCTTATATTTACCGGCACGCCAGCAGGAGTTTCTAGAGTAGTAGCAGACGATGAGTTGAGAGGAGTTTTAGCGGGTGAAGAACAATTTCAAATACGCATTAAATGAGTAAAGCATATGATTTAAGTAAGGTTCGCGAGCTGTCCGATGACGACGCTGACTTTATAAAAGCTATGGTAGAAACCTTTATCGAAGAGATTCCCATGGATTTAGAACAATTGGCCATGGCTGTAGTAAACGATGATCGAGGTCTCGTGCATGAGTATGCACACAAGATCAAGCCTACGGTAGATATGTTCGGCTTATCCTGTTTGTACGATGTCCTAGTGCTAGAAGCATGGGGAAAGTCTGAGGACGAGATGGAGATCAATGAGCATTTCATGCGGGTTCAAGAAGAATTACAAAAAGCAGTCGATCAGCTTAAAGAGGACTTTTAAGTCATGAAGGCAACCATCATCACTATAGGTGACGAGATTTTGATAGGCCAGATTGTGGATTCCAACTCCGCTTGGATGGGTAGCGCACTCAATAAAATTGGCATTTCTGTCTTTGAGATCATTTCTATAGGGGACGATAGGGATCATATTTTGTCCGCTTTCGCGAAAGCGGAACAACAATCAGACTTAGTGCTGGTCACAGGAGGTTTGGGGCCTACTAAAGACGATATCACCAAAACTACTATCTGCGAATATTTTGACGACCATCTGGTACATAACCAAGAAGTCTTGCAGCACATCAGAGAAATGTTTGCAAAATATGTGAAGGATGCGATTGTGCCAGCTAACGAATTGCAAGCGATGGTGCCGTCCAAAGCTACTATTTTAAAGAATGCTTACGGTACAGCTCCTGGAATGTGGCTGGAGCGAAATAATACAATTTTCGTTTCTATGCCTGGAGTTCCTTTCGAGATGAAGTCTTTGATGGGCGATGAGGTGTTACCATTGTTAAGCAAAACAGCAGGGCTGCCTTATATATACCACCGTACTATACTTACAGCAGGTCAAGGTGAAAGTACCATTGCATTGAGGGTAGAGGCTTGGGAGGATGCTCTGCCGCCTCATATCAAGCTCGCGTATTTGCCTAGTTTAGGGTCTGTTCGCTTGCGGTTGTCCAGTACAGGTAGCCACAGGGATCAAGTGATAAATGCAGTAGATGATCAAGTGGTTGCTTTATATGAATTGATAGAAGACATCATTATAGGAGAAAGTAATGAAGATTCTATGGCGCAACAAGTGTCTGCTCTTTTCAAAAAATCAGGATTAACACTAGCAGTAGCTGAAAGCTGTACAGGCGGTCAAATTGCGCAGCAATTGACAGAGCATTCTGGCGCATCTCAATTTTTTATGGGAGCTTCAGTGACCTACGCAACTCGTTCAAAAATTGACCTTCTAGATGTAGATCCAGCGGTAATTGATACACATACAGTAGTTAGTGAACAAGTCGCTATAGCTATGGCTGTAGGGGCGCGTAAAAAATTTCATTCAGATATAGCGGTGTCCACTACGGGCAACGCTGGACCCAGTAAAGGAGATAGTGATGCAGAGGTCGGAACTGTCTTCATAGGTATTTCTACTGAAGATGAGTCGTTTGCGATTAAATTCATGATGGGAAACCACCGAGAACGTGTAATTCAGAAAACCGTCAACAAGGCATTTGAACTCTTGCAAAAAGAAATATTAAAATTACAGGCAAAATAGGTTTGTGTGTTCCAATTTATATTCGTTATTTTGCATTCCGATTTTAAACACAGATAATCATGTCACGAGTTTGTGAACTTACTGGTAAAAAAGCGATGTCTGGGAACAATGTTTCTCACGCTATGAACAAAACGAAGCGTAGATTCAACGTGAACTTGTTCAAAAAACGTTTTTACCTTCCAACTGAAGATAAGTGGATCACCTTGCGTGTCTCTGCTAAAGCGATAAAGAACATCAATAAAAAAGGCATTACTGCCATGGTTAAAGAAGCTCGTGCAAACGGCTTAATTTCCAAGAAGTAATTCCTGATAGAATAGCACTAAGATGGCAAAGAAAGGCAATAGAATACAAGTAATCTTGGAATGTACAGAGCATAAGGCTACTGGACAACCAGGTACTTCTCGTTACATCACAACGAAGAATAAAAAAAATACTCCAGATCGTCTTGAAATCAAGAAATTCAACCCGATCTTGAAGAAAATGACTGTTCATAAAGAAATTAAATAATTAAGACATGGCAAAGAAATCCATAGCAACCCTTCAATCTGGGTCAAAAAGATTAACTAAAGCCATCAAGATGGTGAAGTCGCCTAAGACTGGTGCTTATACATTTGTAAGCGCTATCATGGCTCCTGAATTAGTAAACGATTTCTTGGAAAAGAAATAAGTTGGTTAGTTAAGATGATAAGACCGCGTTGCGTTAGCAGCGCGGTCTTTTTTTTGAATTGTTTTCTCAGCGGCTGGAAGCCATCAACTAGTGGTGTGTTCTAAGAAGCGGCATCAACTTTTTTCTTCATAAGTATGGATACCTCGCTATATGTTAACTTTGCCTAACCAACGGATTACTATGAGTTTTTTTAAAAAAATATTTACCAAAGAGAAGAAAGAAAGTCTGGATAAAGGTTTAGAGAAATCTAAATCCAGCTTTATGGATAAATTAGGTAAAGCTGTAGCTGGAAAGTCTAAAGTAGACGATGATCTTTTAGACGACCTTGAAGATGTTTTAGTGTCTAGCGACATAGGCGTTGCTACTACCATTAAAATAATCAACAGGATTGAAGAGCGCGTCGCTAGAGATAAATACTTAGGAACGGAAGAACTCAATAAAATCATGAGGGAAGAAATTGCCGGATTGATGAGTGAGGTCAATAGCGGTGATGCTACTGATTTTGTTATTCCCCAACAAGACGTCCCTTATGTAGTAATGATTGTAGGGGTGAACGGTGTAGGAAAGACGACTACCATTGGAAAACTTGCCCATCAACTTAAAAAGGCAGGCAAAAAAGTAGTTTTAGGTGCGGGCGATACGTTTAGAGCCGCCGCGGTGGACCAATTACAGATCTGGGCTGATCGCGTAGGAGTAGATATCGTAAAACAAAAAATGGGAAGTGATCCAGCCAGCGTGGCCTTTGATACCTTACAAAGTGCCGTCGCTAGTAAAGCAGACGTCGTGTTGTTAGACACAGCCGGAAGGCTGCATAACAAAGTCAACCTGATGAACGAGTTGACTAAGATCAAACGAGTCATGGAAAAGGTGATTCCTGGAGCGCCTCACGATGTGATGTTAGTTCTTGACGGGTCTACAGGTCAAAATGCTTTTGAGCAAGCCAAGCAATTTACAGCAGCTACAGAGGTGACATCACTAGCAATAACTAAATTAGACGGCACCGCAAAAGGTGGTGTGGTAATAGGCATCTCTGACCAATTTCAAATTCCAGTACGCTACATAGGTGTAGGGGAAGGAATGGAAGATTTACAAGTGTTCAATAAAGTCGAGTTTGTAGATAGTTTCTTCAATTAGCACATTTATTCTTCGATCAATAAAAACACTCCAGAGAACAACAGGTTTCTCTGGAGTGTTTTATTTTTAGACAAAGATTCACTCATGAGAAAATTAGTACTCCTATTCGCTTTTAGCTTAAGCTTTCTGGCTTGTAAAACTTCTGAAACTACGTCTACCACTGGGTCAAAAGCCGCAGAAAAAGATCAACCAGAACAAATAGATACGCTCACCCCATTAGAGTTGAAGGTACTGGACTCTAAATACATTACGAGAGAGGATGTGTTTGCAGGCCTAGAACAACAGGTTTTGGACTTCAGTACTAATTCTTCTAATGGCACTCGAACGGTTGAGCTACTAAATAAACTTGTTCTAGAAAAGAGTATTCCTGAAATACAAAAAGCGATCTACGATGGCAAGTTTACTTATGAAGAGCTCAGTTTGTACTACTTAAATAGAATTTACAAATACGACAGGAACAACGATCTTTCTTTGAATTCCGTAATTGCACTTAACCCAAAGGTATTAGAACAAGCGAGAGAGGCAGATGCTCGTTTGGAGAAAATGAAAGAGAATGGCGAGACATTGGACCCCTACAGCATCGTTGGAATGCCTATCCTATTAAAGGATAACATCAATACCGCTGACATACCTACAACGGCTGGAGCAGCTGTCTTAATTGACAACCAAACAGACGACGCACAACTCGTTAAAAATCTTAAAGATGCGGGAGCGATTATCTTGGGTAAAGCAAACCTAAGCGAGTGGGCCTATTTCTTTTGTGGCGATTGTCCCAGCGGGTATAGCGCTGTAGGTGGTCAAACCTTAAGTCCTTACAAGAGAAAATATTTCGATACAGGCGGTTCCAGTAGTGGTAGCGGCGTCTCGGTTGCTGCAAACTTTGCAGTAGCTGCGGTAGGGTCTGAAACTAGCGGCTCTATACTTTCTCCAGCGTCCCAAAACTCTGTTGTTGGATTGAAACCTACGGTAGGTACAATTTCAGGACAAGGCGTTGTTCCTATCTCTAGTTATTTAGATACAGCAGGACCCATGGCTAAGAATGTAGTGGATACTGCTATTTTATTGAACGCTATGCGAGGAGCAGATTCAGATGTTTTGGAAAAAGAATTAATTCCTAAATTAAAGTCTTACTCCCTAGAAGGAAAGAGGTTTGGTGTATTTAAAAACTTCTTAGAAACCCCCTTATACGCTGCTGCTATCCAAGATATCAAAAATCAAGGAGCTGTTATTGTAGAATTAGAGCCTAAGGAAGTCCGCTTAAATGGATTTTTGAAACTGCTTAACGCAGACATGAAGCTGGATTTACCTCAATATTTCAAAACTGCAGGTAATTCAAAGTATAGCAGCTGGGATGTGTATCAAGTCATGCAGGAAAATCTTAAAGACTCTCTAAGAGCAATGCCTTACGGTCAACGTTTATTTCAAGGCATCATGGACGAACCTGAAATGACAGACGTTGAATTTGCAGCATTCAAAGCTGAAATGACACAAACAGCTCAAGAGTATTTGAATGGGTACTTCGAACGCTATGAATTAGATGGGATCCTTTCTATTAATAACTATACCGCAGGAGTTGCCGCGGTGGGCTTTTTCCCTGCTATGACAGTTCCTATGGGTTATGATAAAGATGGAAAGCCATATGGTTTGACCTTTATTGCACCCTCAGGAAAGGATAGAGAATTGTTAGGATGGGGAGCAGGTTATGAACGCGTAAGTAAGAAGCGACAAATGCCGACAGACTACCAAAAGTAACCCATGTCACAAGATAACAAACCACCTTTATTTACCCCTAAAAGCCTGCGCATTTTCACTAAAATTGTGGCGATTTATGGTGCTTTCTATGTAGCTACAGTCATTGCAAAAAGCATTAGCGATCCGCTAAGTGAGAATCCTATGGCGCCGTCGAATGGGTATATGCCGCTTTATTTTTTGGCTGCAGTTCATTTGGTTTTGGGAGGGGTTAACCTAGCAATCATCTTATTTAAAAAATACAACTGGATCATTCCTTCCATTAGTGCAATCCTTATGATAGGCGCTAGAGTCTATTATGAGGATATTGCCTTGTGGGTTTGGAGTTGGTCGTAATAAATACATTATGAAAAATTTCCATTGGCTATTCTTAGCCTTTACCTCAGTGGGCATAGTTTCAGCTCAAGATTATGAAAAGTTGTCTCAAGAATATCGCAATGAGTTATCGAGAGAATATAAAGCAGCAGACAATCCGCCTTTATCGGGAATGGATAAGGTGAATTTTAAAGCCTTAAAATTTTACGATTTCAATCCAGATTTTGTGATTGAAGCAAGATTTGAGGCATTAGACAATACGCAAGAAATGCAACTCAACACCTCTAAACCCTTGATCCAAACCTACACCAAGTATGGCTACCTTCATTTCCAGTATGAAGGGAAACAACATAAGTTGCTCGTATTGCAAGCGGAGAATTTAAAGAATGATCCAGAGTATTACAATTACCTGTCCGTATATTTTACAGATGAAACGAATGGTAAAGGATCCTACAAAATGGGGCGCTATATGGAATTGCGCGCACCGCTAGAGGAAACCTTAGTCCTCAATTTTAACAACACTTACAACCCGTATTGCGCCTATAGTGATCGCTATGCCTGTCCAGTTCCCCCTAAAGAAAACAAATTACCCTTTGCTATTGAGGCGGGAGTAAAGACAGGTTTTCACGGCAAGCTGATTAAAAAGTAGAGTAACTATCATTCTAAGTTTCTTAGAAAAGCTAAATTTTGATTCTTATGACGCTTTCGCGAAAGAGAACTATTGACAAATTGTTTTTATCGACACCAGCTTGTAGATAGGACTTCAAAGAATCAATTCACTTAGAGTAATGTGATTAGCTAACTCCGAGGTTTGGTATTAGGTAAGTTGGTTTTCATAAAACAAATGTATATCCTATTCCAATTTGGAACTCCTCATATTTGCCCACATGTTTATAGCTAACATAAGGCTTCCATCTCCTGAAATAATAAGAAGCCCTAGAGTTAAATTCATGTAACTGATTCCAATAAATAAAATCTGTGGAAATCTCAAAACCTCCTAAAAAATAATTACTATACCCCAAACCGAAACCGATGTTATTAGTCCTTTGGTCACCATTGTAATTCAAATGGCCAACAATTACACTTAATGTTCCAAGCTTATATGCAGATGAATTTTTCAGTGTGATTCTTGATTTTACTTTATAACTAAAATATTGATTGCCATTAAAAGCTGCCTTTTCAAAAGTTCCAATTAAACTGAGATAGATGGGAGCATTTAATTGTATATATTTCTGAAGTTGTATAATAGCATTTTTGTTTCTATTAAAATCTGTGGAATAGGCAAGAGTTGCATTCAGCCCACCCGGAATCTGATCATACAGATTTTGAAACGTGAATCCATAGGTATTATAATTAATACCATAATGGGGACTGATTTTGTAAAGATTATGATGAGAATGTATCACTACAAGATCCTCATTAACTTTTAATTCAACATCTATAACATTTGAATCACTTACCTCAATACTTCGACTCTCGTATCCTGAAAATTTAAACAGCAGCGTGTCTGTTGGTTGTGCGTGAATAGAATAATTACCATCAAAATCAGAGGTCGCCTTTTCTTCAGTTTTTAAATTTTTAATAGTAACCCCTAGTATTGGCTCATCATCAATATCTGTAATTTTTCCAGTGATACTATTTTGGCAAGCCGCCCATTGACCAATACATATCAGTAATATTGTAAGAAAAAAAGGCTTTTTAAGCATACTTAAAAATAAATACAGTTTAAGTTCTCCTAACTTAAAGGATCATTAATAGGACACATTATTCTAAGTATTAAAAAAAGACCAATGAAAAAAATCATCGGCTTTTAATCCACTTTCTTCAGAAACCTATAATAGGCGATAAACTAGGCCGACGGATGATATGGTACCTACAAGTTCTGCAGGTGAAGCGTTTGCTGTCGTAAAACTGTTTCGTAAACGCAATTTCACTTCAGCGCTTATTTTTCTACTTATTTCAACTCCAGCTAAAATATTGAAACTAAAATCTGTCGCGAAAACCCTATTTCTAGCAGGTTCATCATATAATAATTCTGAAGAACTCAAAACCGAGTTATATTGAATTTGCACGCCAGGATAAAATCTTAAATTGTCGCTAGCATAAATGTAATATCGAGGACCAATACCTATACTCAAAGTATTATATGTTATCTCCGCTTCTGTTTCTTGTCTATTAAAATCTGATTGATTATTCTCAAAATATATAGCAGTATCATTGAATGATGCATAAGCTAGTTCCCCCACTAAAGTAAACTTGTTGTTAGCCGGGTCAAGGTTATATTCAGCTCTCAAATTAGGTGAAAAACTGGTCCCGCCAAATTCTGCGTCACCTCTAATGGCTGTTGTGAAGTCTGCCGTGATTGTATTAAAATTGACTGCAAGCCCAACGAGTATAGACCAAGGCTTGTAATTGCTCTGCGTTTCGAAGACAGCAGCTGGTGCACCGTTACATTCATTAGTCTTTAAAATATATTTTGTCAGATCCTTCTCATCATAATCCACATCTGCAATGATGGACGAAATGAAACTGTCACAACCGTATCCTTCAAAAAGGGTTCTTCGGTAGTCGGTGTTTTTAGAAATACCTTCTACGCTGTTTGAATAAACATTATAGACAAGTAGCTCTGGTGTCTGCATCTCTCTAGCTGCATAATAGCTGGTGTTTCTACTTGTTCTGTAAGCGTAAAGATCAATAGCTCCCTCCACTATCTGTTCTAAGAGGATAGTTTCTTTCTTTAATACTGGGTCTTTTCCTGGTGAAGCATCATTTTCTTTGAAACTACTCTTGTTGACTTGAACCTTAAACTTTTTAAATCGTACGGAATTATCATCGTAACCAAATTCCTCAATCTGATCAATCTCATATCCATTAAGATCACCTCCCTTGCTAGTTGCATAATAAATCATTTCAGGAGTCACATTATAATTAGATCTTTCAAAATAAACGGATGATTTAGTTCCGTTTTCTTTGATGATGTAACCGGGAACTTGTGTCGTTTGAGCCCCACAAAACGCGGTTAACAATAAAACTATTGGTATGAGGTAATTTTTTTTCAAAGTTGATATTTTAAAATTTAGTCCAAAATACATACTGTATGTGGATTTTCAATTTCGAAACATAGGTTTTTAAAATAAACAAGGTAAACTGTTGATCTTAAGTTTCCGCTTTCGCGAAAGCGGGATTTTCTTAAAAACGTATGGTTTTAGATAAATAAATAGAAAATTCATTGTAGGCTTCAAGATCCTCATATTGCAAACCAATGTCAACTATACGATTGTTATACTCTGTACCTAAAATCCAATGATATAAATCTCTATATTTTACAAAGGAACCGTTGAAGCATATGCCAGAAGGTATATAGATAGAGTGTTTTATACCGTAGCCAAAACTTTCTATGTTTTCGCTAGCGTTATAGTTGAGATGAGCCAGTACAATTGAAGGTATCCATTTAAAAATACGGTAGTTTGTACCTGGATTTAAAATCAATTGGTAATTAAAAAATTGATTTCCTTTAAAGTCTGCTTTTTGGAATGCTATAGTGGTAGATAAATCCCAATCGTTCCTTAATCTAAAATGTTTTTCCATAGTTACGTCTGCACGATCGTTGCTGGAAAAATCAGTTGCATATCCTAAATTTATATCTGTATCCGCTAATATGTTTAGATAACCAGTATTAGCATAAATGCCAGTTGTTCCATAATTGGATCCATAACTAACGCCAATTTTTTTGGGCTTGTAATACTCTGTTATCACTAGCACACAACCAGGAATCAACTTCAGCCTAATTTCAATGTTATTAGTATTAGTTACTACATATTGTAAATTTTCATAATAGATATTTTCAATATTCAGGGTGTCGCCTACTTTTGCTCGAATTAAGAATCTGCCTTTATTGTCAGTGAATTCAATCTTTTTCTTAGAGCTGACGTTTTTAATAGAGGTGTATGAAATACCTTCTCCTAGAGAATCTAAGACCACACCTCGAATCTTGCGTTGTGCCTCGCAGGACAGACTCGTCATTATTAGAGCCAGCAAGAAAATTAATAATCTCATGAGCTAAAGATATATAACTTAATCCCGTCAGCTGTTTAAAGTGAACGGCCACATTTGTCGTAAATTTGCAGCCGCTATGAGAACAAAATCAAGAAAGAAGAATCGTATCAATGTCATCACCTTAGGATGTTCTAAGAATGTCTATGACAGTGAAGTGTTGATGGGGCAACTGAAAGCCAGTGGTAAAGACGTGGTCCATGAGGAAGAAGGCAACATTGTCGTGATCAACACCTGTGGGTTTATTGACAATGCCAAAGAAGAATCTGTCAATACCATCCTTGATTTTGTAGACCGCAAGAGCCGCGGTGAGGTAGATCAAGTATTTGTATCGGGTTGTTTGTCAGAACGCTACAAGCCAGATCTTCAAAAAGAAATCCCAGATGTAGACCAGTATTTTGGAACTACAGAATTACCTTCTTTACTTAAAGCGTTAGGTGCAGACTATAAACATGAACTCATAGGCGAGCGTGTCACTACAACACCAAAGAATTACGCGTACTTCAAGATTGCTGAAGGTTGCGATAGACCTTGTTCCTTTTGTGCGATTCCCCTAATGCGTGGTGGTCACAAGAGTACACCTATAGAGCATTTGGTCATCGAGGCAGAAAAACTAGCTGCTAAAGGTGTTAAGGAATTGATTCTCATCGCTCAGGATTTGACCTATTACGGTTTAGATCTCTATAAAAAACGCCGCCTTGCAGATCTTTTGAAAGAATTGGCTAAAGTGGAAGGCATCGAATGGATCCGCATGCATTATGCGTTTCCAACTGGGTTTCCTGTTGATGTTCTCGATGTGATGAATGAGGAACCTAAGGTTTGTAATTATCTAGATATACCACTGCAGCACATTTCTACGCCAGTTCTAAAATCCATGCGACGTGGAACTACCTTTGAGAAGACGAATGCGTTGCTGGATCGCTTTCGCGAAAGCGTACCACAAATGTCCATAAGAACAACCTTGATTGTAGGTTATCCAGGAGAAACCGAAGAGGATTTTGAGATTTTAAAGCAATGGGTCAAAGACCAACGCTTTGAACGTATGGGCTGTTTTACTTATTCTCATGAAGAGAATACACATGCTTACAACCTAGAAGACGACGTTCCTGCGGAAGTTAAGCAAGAACGTGCTAATGAAATCATGGAAATTCAATCTCAAATCTCTTGGGAGCTGAATCAGCAAAAAATTGGACAACAGTTTAAGGTGATGATCGATCGCAAACGTGGAAACCATTTTGTAGGTCGAACCGAGTTTGATAGTCCTGATGTGGATAATGAGGTTCTAATAGATGCGGGTCATCACTATTGTAGCGTTGGGGAGTTTATCAATGTTGAAATAGTGGATGCTGAAGACTTTGACCTGTATGCAGTACCTGTAGCTTAATTTTCTTTTTCTTCATTACGCTCCGCTTTGCGTTCTCTAAAGCTCTGCTTAAAATTGCGTCGTTTGCGATTTTTAACTGAGGTTTGACGTGACTTGTTCCAGCCTAGAAAGATGAAAAAAGCTAGTACTACTGCACCTATGTAGATCCAATCTGTATTCATCCTGTAAAAATAGCAAAACAATAAAAAAGGCTCGCATTTATAAGCGAGCCTTTTTTTGGTTAGTGGCTGAGGTAAATTAATTCCCAGATCCAAATTGATACCTGATCCGAACTCCAGTAAAGAATAACTTTGCCTCGTTTATGTACTCATTACCAGCATTGTTTTGGGCGTGCAGTACGCCGTTGCTAATAAAATTAGTTGGCTCAGTACTATTGAAGCTCAATATTCCAGCATTAGGTGCATCTTCCTTGATGTCATTGAGTCCATATTCTACGAACGCACCAAAGTATATAAATGCATTGTTAGGTAAGGTTTCCTTTATTCCCAATTCTAGAGTCGCATTGATACTGTTGCTGAGTTCTACGTCTCTTTCTGCAAAATCAATTGGACCGTAGGTGCCAAAACCTGCAAAAGCTGGCGCGGTCAATGTTCCATTGAACCTCTCAAAAAATCCAGACGTCGTCAACCTTTGAGCTTGAGAATCTTGGGACGCATTCATAATTAGATTATAAGATGCACCAGCTCTCACATAAAAGCGTGTATGTCCAGTGGTCTCGAACTGCACGTTGAGAGGTATGGACAGGTTTTGGAATTCTTGAACTTCAGAATATCCAGAAACCTGATACATAAACCTAAAGTTTTCACCTTCTAGATCTTGGGCATTGTTTTGCACACCCGATAAATTACTAATGGCAGATCTTGAACGCTGGAAGGAATAACCCAAACCGCTGTTCAAACTCCAGTTTTCAGATAAGGATAGATTGACCCCCAATTCTAATCCGGCACCTGGCTCAACACTAGTGTTGCTAAGGATGCCTTCAGTGTTGAGTTCAGTAAACTGAAATTGACCACCTAGGGTGAGATTAATATCCTGAGCATTGATCAAACTCAAACTCCCAAAGAATAGGACGAGCAATGTAGTTAGCTTAATTGTCTTCATAATTATTATATATAGAATCTATTCTTTGTTTTATTGTTTGATGAAATTTAAGTATTTATCGATTCGGCTAGATTTCAAGATGACACGATAAACACCAACTGGCAAATTATCGGACAGATTGATCACTGTTTCTCGTGTGGATGATTCAACAGACTTTACAAGTCTACCATTTTGATCAAAAATATTGTACTGTGCATCGATTAAGTCCTGTTCAGGGTAATCAGCCATCAGTTTCAATTGTTGCTCAACAACAGGGTTTTGAAGAATCCTGAAAGAGAATGTGTTTCCTAAATCCAAGGTTGACTCACAGGTTTGTAAAACATCCCCATTAGGTAAAGTCATTCTCACCATATAGGTAGCATTAGGGTCAAGCTGGTCACTAGCATTATCACCTTCTGAGAAGAATTGATCTGTACCTACTTGTCGACCGTTTTTGAACCATTGATAAGCCACAAATGAATAACCTCCATTATTAGCTGGATTATTGTTTACTACTAATGTGTTGCCATACTTCTGCTCTACAATGGCGTCAAAAACAAATCTTTTCTCAATTACCAAATTGAAGGTTCTGGTATCTCGACCGTTTTCAGCAGTTACTATAATCGCTCTTCGGTAAAGTCGCGGATCAGGAGTGGCAATACTAAAGGATTCACCGGTGGAGAAGGTGGCGCCAGTGTTGCTTTCTACTTCTACATCAACTGAAGATATACTGTTGTCACAATCGATCAAGTAGTAAATATCAGTATCAGGATTAGTGAATGTTTCATTATTAATAGTAATTGACTCTATAGTGGTTTCTCTGTACAGATATACTTCCAATTCTTGAGCTACTGGCATTGCTGGTAAATAGTTGTTATCGCCAGATTGACTTGCAATAATCTCAACAAACCCTTCTGCCTCTAGACTTACAAAGCCTATAGAACTAACCGTTGCAGCTGCTGGATTGGTAAGAGGAACAAATGAATATTCTATATCAAGACCAGATGAACTTGTCGCATTCAACTGGAAGTCTGGATCAGTAGACAGACGTCTTCTTTCCAGAGCATCAAAGGTAATCGTCTGTTCTGCTTGCTCAATCGTAAGTACGGCATCAATAATTACTTGTGGGCAATCTGCGCTAGAGCTGGTAATTATTGCGGTTACTATGTAAGTACCTGCTTCAGTTTGATCATTGTTGGTATAAGTCACTGTCGCATCTGCAGGGATGTTTTCTACATCAAGTGATCTCACGCTTCCATCATAAACAAATGTAGCGTCAGCTAGTGTCGCATTTTCAATATCACTACCAGCTATTATCATATTTTGTGTTTGAGTGGTTGTATTACCATTGCCATCATCATAAGTCCATGTAACCACGGTAGTTCCTACCATTTCGATAGGAAAAACAGCATCATTGGTTACCGCAACTGTTCCACCACAGTTATCAGTAGCCGTTGGAGCAGCAAGAGTTGTTATAGAACACTGTGCAACTACATCATCAAGAGTAACTACATCTGGAATTGGAGCAGTCACGTCATCAATGATCACGTTTTGTGTTTGTGTACTTACGTTTCCGTTCCTGTCATCGTAAGACCAAGTCACTACAGTAGTTCCTTGAACTGTGATTGGTAAGGTTGCGTCGTTCGTTACAGTAACCACACCACCACAATTATCGGTTGCTGTTGGAGCAACAAGCGTAGTTATTGAACATTCTGCTGTGACATCTGTCAAGGTCACCACATCAGGTACCGGAGCCGTCACATCATCAATCACAACATTTTGCGTTTGGGTATTAATGTTTCCATTGCCGTCATCATAAGACCAAGTAACCACTGTAGTTCCTTGGGCAGTGATTGGTAAAATAGCATCGTTAGTTACCGTAATCGTACCACTGCAATTATCAGTTGCGGTTGGAGCAACAAGTGTAGTTATTGAACACTCTGCTGTGACATCTGCCAAGGTCACCAAATCAGATACTGGTGCTGTGACATCATCAATAACTACATTCTGCGTTTGTGTACTAATATTTCCATTACCATCGTCATAAGACCAAGTAACCACTGTAGTTCCTTGAGCAGTGATGGGTAGATTAGCATCATTCGTTACTGTAACCACAGCACCACAATTATCGGTTGCTGTTGGAGCAACAAGTGTAGTTATTGAACATTCTGCTGTTATATAATCAAGAGTAACCACATCTGGAATTGGAGCAGTCATGTCATCAATGATCACATTTTGTGTTTGCGTACTTACATTACCATTTCCATCATCAAATGACCAAGTTACAACCGTAGTTCCTTGAGTTGTGATAGGTAATGTAGCATCGTTGGAGACTGTAATCAATCCGCCACAGTTATCTGTAGCTGTTGGAGCAACAAGGGTTGTTATGGAACACTCTGCTGTGACATCTGCAAGCGTTGTTACATCAGGTACTGGAGCCGTCACATCATCAATGATTACGTTTTGCATCTGTGTACTCAAGTTTCCATTACCATCTTCATAAGACCAAGTAACCACTGTTGTTCCTTGAGTTGTGATAGGCAAAGTAGCGTCATTGGTAACAGTAACCAATCCAGCACAGTTATCAGTTGCCGTTGGAGCAGCAAGAGTCGTTACAGAACATTCTGCTGTGACATCTGCCAAGGTCACCACATCAGGTACTGGAGCGATTATATCATCAATCACAATATTTTGCGTTTGTGTACTCAAGTTTCCATTACCATCGTCATAAGACCAAGTAACCACTGTAGTTCCTTGAGCGGTGATAGGTAAAGTAGCATCGTTGGTAACAGTAACCAATCCACTACAGTTATCCGTAGCTGTTGGAGCGACAAGAGTCGTTATGGAGCACTCTGCTGTGACATCTGCCAAGGTGACCTCATCAGGTACCGGTGCCGTCACATCATCAACGATTACGTTTTGCGTCTGTGTACTCACGTTTCCATTACCATCGTCATAAGACCAAGTAACCACTGTAGCTCCTTGAGCAGTGATGGGTAGAGTAGCATCATTCGTTACTGTAACCATAGCACCACAATTATCGGTTGCTGTTGGAGCAACCAATGCGGTTACGGAACACTGTGCGGTGATATCTGCTAAAGCCACTACAACAGGTACTGGTGCTGTCACATCATCAATCACAACATTTTGCGTTTGCGTACTCACGTTTCCATTGCCATCGTCATAAGACCAAGTTACAACCGTAGTTCCTTGAGCCGTGATAGGTAAAACAGCATCATTTGTTACCGTAACCACACCACCACAATTATCGGTTGCCGTAGGAGCAACTAGAGTTGTTACAGAACATTGTGCCGTTACATCATCAAGAGTAACCACATCAGGTACCGGAGCTGTCACATCATCAATCACAACATTTTGCGTTTGCGTACTCACGTTTCCATTGCCATCGTCATAAGACCAAGTAACCACTGTAGTTCCTTGAGCGGTGATGGGTAAAGTAGCATCATTCGTTACCGTAACCACACTAACACAATTATCAGTTGCTGTTGGAGCAATTAGTGTGGTTATTGAACACTCTGCTGTGACATCAGATAAGGTTACCACATCAGGTACTGGAGCAGTAACATCATCAATAATTATATTCTGCGTCTGTGTGCTAATATTTCCATATTGATCTTCAAAAGACCAGGTAATCAACGTAGAAGTTCCTTCACCTGTGATAGGTAGTGTTGCATTATTAGTAACCGTGACCATTCCGCCACAATTGTCCGTAGCTGTTGGTGCAGTAAGCGAAGTCACTTCGCACTCGGCATTAATATCTGCTAGTAAAGCGACATCTGGTACTGGCGGCAAATCATCAACCACCGTCACGGTAGCTGTTTGCGATGCCGTATTTCCTACATTATCAGTAGCTGTAAGCGTTACCGTATTAGCGCCTACATCACTACAATTAAATGTTTCTTGATCCAAGCTAAAAGAAGTAATCATACATGGATTGGTGGTTCCTAAATCACCAGAAACTAGGCTGGCATTCAAACCTCTTGGCGTTGAAAAATCATCAAATAAACTGCCATTACTTCTAAAAAAGCTACCATTAAATCGCAATCTCAAATCGAATTCTTGATCAAAATCAATGAGATCGCCCGTATTTTTTCCATCTTGTACAATCAGCATTTCACTCTGTGCGGCAAAAGTACTATTAGGATTGTAGCCTGCCCAAACAACTGTTCCCGACCTGCGATAAAATGGTGAGCCACCAGCACGAGCAGGACTCGAAGCATCCACTCGTAAAACTACATAGTCACCCGCTCTTACTTTTAATCCATCAAAAGCAGCACTGGATTGTCTATTTGCTGGTACCGAGTTAATGACCATAGGATACCCATTGGAT
This sequence comes from Nonlabens marinus S1-08, assembly GCF_000831385.1. Lineage (NCBI taxonomy): Bacteria > Pseudomonadati > Bacteroidota > Flavobacteriia > Flavobacteriales > Flavobacteriaceae > Nonlabens > Nonlabens marinus. Next base: position 1,795,595 of record NZ_AP014548.1, read on the forward strand.
ACCGCTCCTATAAATGTACTGGAAGCACCACCTAGCTGGCCGCCGTCATCTCCTATTTTCACAACTGCGCCCCCATAATTCATTCCTTCTACACATGATGATACACTAGAGCCATCGTCAATATCCTGAGGTGTGATGGAGGCACTACCATCAGCATCCAGCATTACGGTAATATCCTGAGTGACTACGGTAGGTGGAGTTCTACGTATGGTCACTTTGCTGTCATCTGTTGTTTCTGTGATTTGTGATCCTGCAAACCCAGCCAAATCGGTATAATCGATAGTAAACCCAACGATACCATCAGGTAGAGCGGTTTGATCCAGTGTAGCGATATTTGGAACCGTATAAGTAGCTGTCCAGTTTTGTGGACTTGCGCCTTGGGCTACGGTTGCCGTTTGACCTGCAATAGTTACCAATGGGCTGTTTTGCAAATCTTCCCTAGCTTCAAAGTTGAGGCTGATGGTTTCTCCCGCTTTCGCGAAAGCGGAATCACTATTATTACTACTGATAACAACAGAATTCAATGTAGGAGGCGCATCCACAATTACCGTACGTGTTACCTCGTTAGCTGCATTAAGTCCTATATCATTAATGTTATAGGTGATTACATAAGTTCCAGCTGTGTTGATGTCAACAGTATCACCGCCTACAACAACATCTGCTACATTAATCTGACAATTGTCACTAACGCTAACTCCAGCATCTGTATAAGAAGAACCTCGTAAAACAACTTCTGAAGAGTTCCCATTAAGAGTGATTACTGGAGCGGTTACATCATCAATAATGATATTTTGATTTTGGAATGCGATATTCCCGTTTCCATCGTCATAAGACCAAGTAACAACCGTAGTTCCTTGAGTCGTGATTGGTAACGTAGCATTGTTAGTTACAGTTACTGTTCCGCCACAGTTATCGGTGGCAGTTGGTGCCACCAGGCTAGTGATTTCGCATTCTGCCGTTACATCCGTTAGCGTTGCTGCATCGGGTACAGGTGCCACAGTATCTTCTATTGCAATATCAAAATCAAAAGTATTTGGACAACTTCCGTTAGTGGTATAGGAGACAGTATAGTTTCCAATAGTTGATGTATCCAGGTCAATTTTTCCAGTGCTAGTATCAAGTGTTAAACCGGTACTGGAGGAAAACGATCCACCTGCCAGACCTGTGACGGTAGGGATTGGATCAGTTCCATTAGGACAATAGGATGCTTCGCTGTATGCAAATGTTGCATCGTCTAAAGCGTTGATGGTTACAGAAGCCGTCGCACTGTTCGGACAACTTCCTGTAGTGGTATATGTTACTGTATAAGTCCCAGGCGTAGAAGCAGAAACATCTATAGTACCAGTCAAACTAATAATAGAAAGACCAGCAGTAGAACTAAAAGCTCCACCAGCAAGTCCAGTAATAGTTGGTGTTGGATCAGTATCACTCACGCAAAATGCAGCAGCACTATAGGAGAAGCTTGCATCATCTGCGGCTGTGGTGTTGACAGTTATAAAACCGCAAGAGCCTGGAGTAGCGCTACCACCTTCACCTCTTACATAATACGTTGTGGATGGTGAGGAAGGTGTTACTGAAATAGTACTTCCAGTAGTGGTCGCGATTGGTGTGCCCCCACAGGAACCGGTATATACAACCCACTGTGTAGCATCGTTCAAGGAACCAGAAATCGTAATTTCTGATGTTTCCCCTACACAAACACTAGAAGGACTTACACTTAGTGTAGGAACTGTAGGTTCAGTCACTGCTGGAGCAAATACGCTACCAGAATACATGGTTTGTACTGCGACTGGATAGTTAAAATCTCCATTGGTCCAATTGCTAGTATCATTAAATTGCGCAGCACATTGTGCCGCCGTTCCATTACAGCTTGTAGGACCGGTATAATATCCTTCAATATTGCCATTGGGAGCTCCTTGAGCGGTTTGTCCGTCCACCAGCCCTGTACCAGTCAAGGTCGTGGCCGCACCGCCAGTTAAATCACCATAGAAAGTAAGAAAAATTTGAGGATTGGTCCTGGTACCTATAAGAGCATAAAGTTGCTCAGATAAGGCATTCATGTTGAAACCAGAATCTGACTCTGTAGCAGTACCTTGATTGGCTTGAATGCCAAGACCATTATCATCTGCATCTTGAATAATGATGACGGTTCCTATCGAGATGGTTGCGCCTGTATTATTGGTCCAGGTTACATCACCTTCACTGGTAGGACTTACAAAGGCACTGCCATCCCATTCTTCATCAGTAAATACTATGGTGGTGTTGGATGGAGCATCGTCAAGCAGTATGAAGGAAAATCCATCATCATCATTGTGATAGGCTACAATGGCAATATCGCCTGGGGCGTCTATAGATCCGTTGCTGTTTTGCGCTTTCGCGAAAGCGAACATAAATAGCAGCCCTAAAAGCAAGCAAAACTTGTTTGAGTAATTTTTAATCATTGGAAAGGTATTGTATTGAAAAATATGTGTGGGTAATTAACTTCTAGAAGGGAAGACTCCTTGCAAGGCAATGATATAATGTACGCCTAAAAACGGACTACGATTATTTTGTGCCTGATTACCACCTGTATTGCCCACCGTTATGGTGCCGGTTACTGGAATATCTGCACCACCTAATTTACCATTAGCTGACCCTGTGGTGTAAGTATCTTCCCCATTATTAGCAGGAATACCTGCACCTGGATTAACCTCATCTGCATCTCCTGCAGTAGTATTTACGGGTATCGCAATACCACCTGTTGTAAGTGCAGCTGTATGAGTATGACTGGGTAATTGGAGTGCGGTCATCGTTTCAGTTTCTGTTCCTCCTTTTTGCCCTATTTGAATGGTAGATAAACCAGGACCATTTCCAGGTCCTACAGGCGTGCGTCCCCTAAGATCTGGCAAGGCAAATGTGGTACGGCAATCACCACCATATTGACAACCTATAATTGAAAATAAGGCCTGGTTTTGTGCAATTGATAAAAGTTGCCCGTTGCAGAACGCCCAACCGCGAGGTGCGAAATTACCGGCGAATAATTTTACTTCACCTATAAAACCTTCTTGCTGTGCAAAAGAGTTGAAAGAAGTAAATAATGCAAATGCGAGAATGAGTAGTGTTTTTTTCATGAGAATAGTTTTAATGGTTGTTTGGATGTTGTTTCAAAATTTATAATAATGGAAAAGTTGATTTTATTAGAAAGAAAGGATTTATTTAGAGATGTTCATTTTTGTTTATGATCGTATTATTTGGTCTCGACATATTTGTATAGTCTAGATTCCGCGTAAGCGGAATCGTATTTGAGTTCTAAAAAGCTAGGGTAGCATGATGTCAAATTTTACATGGAATTTGACGGTTTTATTCATTACAATTTTGGCAACAAATAAATAGTTTATAGGGGAAACTAGATTGTAATTTTACGACATTTTTGTAGGAAATCTTAAAGAAATTCACATTAATTAAGGAATATTTTGTAGGAATAAATATGTTTAAGCTTCAATAGTCCATCAAACAGTAGAAACTTGGAAAGATTTCCAATCAATATGAGTGTTACTATGGAAAAAGCAATTTTTACCGTCTACCGATTCCTCACATCACTCTCCACAACACCATCACGCAGTCTTATGACTCTATGGGCATGTTCAGCGATTTCTTCCTCGTGAGTTACAAGGATCACGGTATTACCGTCTGCATGGATCTTGTCAAATAATGCCATGATTTCGACCCCAGTTTTTGAATCTAGGTTACCTGTTGGCTCATCGGCAAGGATAATGGATGGGTTGTTGACTAGCGCCCGACCTACGGCAACGCGCTGGCGTTGTCCACCAGAAAGCTGATTAGGCTGGTGATCCATACGATCAGCAAGTCCTACGCTGGTGAGTACTTCTGTAGCTCTGGCGTTGCGATCTTTTTTGGACATCCCTGCATAAATCATCGGCAGCGCCACGTTGTCTAAAGCTGTCGTTCTAGGTAACAAATTAAACGTTTGAAATACAAAGCCTATTTCTTTATTGCGGATTTCCGCAAGCTGGTCATCACTTAAACTAGAAACATCAGTGCCGTTGAGGCGGTAGGTTCCACCTGTAGGTGTATCTAGACATCCCAACAGATTCATCAAGGTTGATTTTCCAGATCCTGAAGGTCCCATAAACGCAATGTAATCTCCTCGTTTTATATCAAGATCGATACCTTTTAAGACTTTGACTTCTTCTTGACCCAATTTGAAATTACGCACGATATCGCGTACCTCGATGACATTCTCACTCATAATTGATTCTTGCTAGTTGTTCATAGGACGCAAACTAGTTCCTATCGTTACAATTTGACGTAAAAAGCTTGTTGAAACTGTTCTTTTCTCAAGAATAACAAGCCCCATTGGAAGGTGTTGATGCTTGCGGTTACTTGAGGATGGCTTGTTAGTTTCTTCCACGCTTTGGTCATTCCGCTGGACCAATGTATATCATCTACAACTATAACCGTATTTGAATGGCAATAGGGCAGCAAATTCTCAAAATACTCTAGTGTAGCATTGCCATCGTGATGACCGTCCATAAAAATAAGATCATAAGTTCCTGAAGGTTTAAGAGCTAATTCACCGTCAAAAAAATCACTGAAGGTTCCTAAGATTAACTCAATATTTTGGAAGTCAGTTTCTTGCAATTTTTCTTTTGCAAATTTCCAAACTTCCCGGCTACCCTCAATGCTGGTCACCTGGTCAGCGGCTAAGGCCAAAGCATGTGTCCCTATTCCTAAGGATGTTCCCAGCTCCAAAACACGTTTTGCCTTTAAATGATAAGCAAGGCGGTACAATAATTTGGTTCTTTTGAAACTACTGCAATTATTCTTTAAAATGTCTCTAGATGTCCGGATGTCGTCGTGCAATCGTTTACTACCAGCGCCATGATCCTCAATTTGAAGTTGTTGCGGGTGGTTGTTTACGCTTTCGCGAAAGCGAACTATTTTATCATAAGCAGCATAATGAGACTGATCTTGCAAACACTCCCGATTCAAAGCAAATACAAATGGCGAGTGGATCCCGTGCAGGTGAATGGATTTGAGTCTGTGTAGAACGTAATGTTTGAGTTGGTGAAGCACCATGTAAAAGTAAGAATTCTCGATCTACCTGTCACCTTGAACTTGTTTCAACGTCTACAAAGAATTCTCGACATACCTGTCACCCTGAATTCATTTCAGGGTCTTGCCGTTAAGAAGAACTCAAGCTTGTTTCAACTCGTTTCCCTTTCAGGACTTAGATCATTCCACTCAGGGTTTTCTGCTTCAATTAAATTGATCTTCCATTGCCGATGCCAGTTCTTTAACTGTTTTTCCCTAGCAATAGCATCATTCACATATTGAAAGTCTTCAAAATAAACCAGCTTATGAGCTTGATATTTCTTAGTGAAAGTTGACCCATCACCCAGTCGATGGCGTCTCAAGCGGCCTTCGATTCCACCAGTGACACCTATGTATAAAACACCATCCTTTTTATTAGAGAGAAAGTACACGGTGTAGTTGTGGAAGGAACGTCTAGGCATCGTGGAAATCTACAATATTCTGACTATGATTCAAGAGATGCTGAAACAAGTTCAGCATGACACATCTCTTTTATTGTCACCATGAACTCGTTTCAGGGTCTCTCCTTGCGAAGGGCAAATCCCATCAGCAACTGTAATTTTTTTTGTTTGGTTATTGCTAGTCTAAAAATCTGAGCCTGTTCTAGTAGATGCTGAAACAAGTTCAGGATGACAGATATCAAAATATCTAAACACCCAACCGCTCCGTCAACTCCAGCCATTCCATTTCTTTCTCTTCCAGTTCTTCCTTTACCGCTCCCAGTTTGATGCTGTTCTCAGTCATGGTTTCTGGATCTATGGATTCATCAAGAAAGCTGTCTTGAAGCTTTTTACGATCGACTTCTAGCTGCTTAATTTTATTTTCCAATCGGGAAAGCTCTTTTTGATCTTCTCGAGAGATTCCTGCAGGAGCTGTTTTTTTCTCAGGTTTTGGGGCTGCTTTGACTTCGGGAGCCTTGACGGTCTCTTTTTCCAGAGCAATATCAGTGGTCCCAACGTAAGCCCTAAAGTCAGAATAGTTTCCAGGGAAATCGGTGATTTCACCAGACTGATTAAAGACTAATAAGTGATCTACAATCTTATCCATGAAGTAACGGTCGTGACTTACCACCACGATACATCCTGGGAAATCCATCAAGAAATTTTCCAGAACGTTTAAGGTAGGAATGTCCAGGTCATTGGTAGGCTCATCAAGAATTAAGAAATTAGGATTCTGAATCAAGATCGTACACAGGTATAATCGTTTTCGTTCCCCACCGCTTAACTTTTCTACAAAATCATGTTTCTTTTTGTTGTCAAAAAGGAAGCGTTCCAGCAATTGGCTCGCGCTTATGATTTTACCTTTGTTGAGCGGGATGTATTCGCCGTATTCTTTCACTACATCAATCACTTTTTGACCAGGTTTGATATTGATACCACTCTGGGTGTAGTAGCCTATTTTTACGGTTTCTCCTATGGTTACTTTACCAGTATCTGGAGCAAGGTCGCCATTGATGATGTTTAAGAAAGTAGATTTCCCAGTACCATTTTTACCTATGATTCCCACACGCTCGCCACGCTGGAAGTTGTAGTCGAAGTTTTCAATCAAATTCTTGTCACCAAAGGATTTTGAAATCTTGTGTAGTTCCACCACTTTAGTTCCCATGCGCTGCATATTGATCTCTAGCTCTACTTGGTGCTCTTGACGTCTGTTAAACGCCGCTTCCTTGATCGTGTAGAAATCGTCAATTCTAGATTTAGACTTTGTCGTTCGCGCTTTCGGCTGGCGACGCATCCATTGCAATTCTTTTTTATACAACTGTTGCGCTTTCTCTTGAGTGGTTTGCTCAATCTCTAAGCGCTCCTCTTTTTTCTCCACATAATAAGAGTAGTTCCCTTTGTAGGTATATAGATTCCCATTGTCCAGTTCTATAATTTCATTACACACACGATCCAAGAAATATCTATCGTGCGTCACCATCAAAATGGTATAATCTTCTTGCTTGAAATATTCTTCCAGCCATTCTATCATCTCCAGATCCAGGTGGTTGGTAGGTTCATCCATGATCAACAGCTGTGGATCAGACAACAAGGCAATCGCCATGGCGATACGCTTTTTCTGGCCACCACTTAATTTACCAACCTTCTGAGACAGATTGTCCAGTTTTAATTTAGAAAGAATCTGTTTGTATTTGGTTTCAAAATCCCAAGCGTTATGCGATTCCATCTGGTCAAAAGCTTTCTGATACGCATCTGCATCGTCCATGTTTTCCATCGCCTTTTCATAACGAGCGATGATTTGGATGGTAGGAATATCAGAAGCAAGAATCACTTCTTCAATAGTTTGCTCCTGATTCAAATCAGGTTCTTGGGAAAGGAAAGCCATGCGTAAATCATTACGACGGTTCACACTACCCGAGTCGGGTTGTTCTTTTCCCGCAATAATGTTGAGCAGCGAGGTTTTACCGTACCCGTTTTTAGCTACAAAACCGATCTTTTGACCTTGGTTGATACCCAGCGATACATTTTCAAAAAGCGCTTTGTCAGCAAAGGCTCTTGATACATTTTCAACACTTATATAATTCATGGAAGTTCCTCAGAAATAAGCGGCAAAGTTACTTCTTTTCTAGGGGTGCTGGATGGCCCTAAATGAAAGTTTCACAGGTTGACTAACATTGCTAAAATAGGAGATGCAAAGTAGATTAATGATTAGTTCGCTTTCGCGAAAGCGAACTTACTACAATAATTATGCAAGAAATAAGTTAGTTTAACGAGAATACACCTATACACAACGGGTTATGCTAGGCAATTCATTAAGATAATTTTATATTTACCGCTTATACACTTGAGAATATGCGTAAAGCAACGCTTGTACTGATAGTGGGAATGCTCATTTTAACCGCATCCTGCATTCCGCTTAATAAAATTACCTACTTACAAGAATCCAAGTCGACGGCCACTGATAGTTTGATGACCGCTAGACGGCTGCAACCACCTTATAGATTGCAGGTGAATGATGTGTTAAATATTACGTTAGCGAATAGTCCTGACCCAAATCTAACCCTTGCTTTCGCCCCTAATGCTGGAGAGGCAACAAGTGGTGCTGGTACTATAGGTTATGGGATAGATATTAGGGGAGACATACGGTTGCCCGAAATAGGGAAAGTGAAAGCCATTGGATTGACTACTGAAGAACTTCAAGAAAAGATCAAGGACATTTTACTGGAAAAATACTTTAAACAAGAAGAAGAACTGTTCTTAACCGTAAAACTCGCTGGAATCTCATACACCATGGTTGGAGAGGTGACAGGAACAGGTCAGCAAAGTGTCCAAAAAGAACAAATCAATATTATCGAGGCGATTGCCGCTGGCGGCGGAGTTCCCGTTACAGGGGATTTGACCGCAGTCAAAATTATACGCAATTATCCAGATGGAGTAAAAGTGCATAAACTGGACCTAACTGATCTGGACGTGGTGTATTCTCCTTATTACTACATTCAACCTAACGATATGATTGTGGTGGATCCTTTACCACAAAAAGTGATAGGAACTGGAACCACTGGTCTTTCTACATTTGGGACTATTGTCACGGTGCTTAGTGCTTTAGTGACCTCTATATTATTATTTACAAGGCTGTAGATGGAAGAAGAAAAAGAAGTGAACGCATTGTCTGGCATGTTTGATGTCAAGCAGTTTCTGCAAAAGCTCATCGGTTTGTGGTGGTTATTTTTGTTGTGCCTAGTGATAGGTTTAAGCTATGCGTATTACAAAAACCAATTTATTCAAACCTATTACAACATTGGTGCAATGATCAGCATCAAGGATAATACGAATCCGCTATTTACAAACAACCAAAGCTTAACTTTCAATTGGGGTGGAACAACAGATAAAGTAACCACAGCTATCACTCAGTTTAAATCTAGGTCACATGCAGAAAATGTCGTGGACCGCTTGCAGTATTACGTGGGCTACATTAAAGAAGGAGACTATTTCAATATAGACGCCTATAAGAAGACACCATTTTTTGTCTATATAGACACTACTCAAGCGCAGTTGTACCAGCAACCCATTCGCATTACCGTGTTGGATCAAGAACGTTTTGAATTGAGTGCGAATTTCGCCGCAGCAACCGCTAGCGGTTTTGACTACGGTGCCAAAGAACCAGTTCGAGTTCAGGTTCCTCAAGGAGCCTGGAAACAGCAATTTCAATTTGGGGAGTCTATAGCTTTGCCATTCTTCAAAGGAACCATCGAACGAACCGCAGAAAATACGGCAACGGGAGAGTGGGTGATACGATTGGAGAATTACTGGGGTACGGTCATGAAGTACAAGGGAATATCCGTGAGCCAACAACCGGACGGATCCTCTATACTGGCGTTAAGCTTAGAGGGACTTAACAAACAGCGTTTGATTGATTACATCAACACCAGTAGTGAGGTCTTAGTGACGGAGGAATTACGAAAGAAAAATAAATTTGCAGTAAGCACCATTGCTTATATCGATAGCAGCCTTCAAACACAAAGTGCCTTATTGAAGGAGTCAGAATCAGAACTGGAATCCTTTAGGGACAATAGTCAATTGATTGACGTGTCTGCACAGAATGCAGGTTTTAATGAAAAGTTGACCAGTTTTGAGATTCAAAAACGGGACTTGCTCAATCGGTTGAATTACTATGAAAATCTGGAATCCTACTTGAAGCGCAGGTCGGACTATACGTCGATTCAAGCTCCATCTGTAGTGGGAATTTCTGAAGGGAGTATAGGTGAATATGTGGGTTCTCTAGTACAATTGTCAGAGGAGCGCAAGCGTAAAGAATTTACATTAAAACCCGATGCTCCGGTATTTAGAGAACTGGACCGCAGCATTGATGCATTAAAAGTCGTGATTTATGAAAATATCACCAGCTCTACTGCGCTACTTAATAATGAATTAGGTGTCATTAATAGGGAAATCAATAAACTGGAATCCCAAATTAAACGATTACCAAAAGAGCAGCAAGAATTTTTAAAAATCCAACGCCAATTCGATATTACACAGCAGGCCTACAACGTTTTTCAAGCCAAAAGGGCAGAGGCAGAGCTTGTAAAAGCAGCAAACGTTTCAGATGTTTATATTATTGATGAGGCAAAGGATACAGGACAAGGAGGAAGTAGCAAGGATAGCAATATCAACTACTTAATAGCATTATTAATAGGTATTGCGATACCCGTAACGGTTGCTTTCATATTAACACTATTAGATACCTTCATCCACACCCCTAAAGAGCTGGAAAAATTGTCGCCAGTTCCACTGATAGGAGTGGTAGGTCAAATGAAGCATGACAATAATCTAGTGGTGTATGAGCAACCCAGATCTGCTATTGCAGAGTCGTTTAGAGGCTTACGATCCAGTCTGCATTTCATGTACAACCCAGAGTCGCAATACGGTTCGAGAACTATCATGGTGACCAGTAGCGTAAGTGGTGAGGGAAAAACATTTACCAGTATCAACCTAGCCACCATTTTTGCGCTAAGCGGAAAGCGAACTTTATTGGTAGGATTGGACCTCAGGAAGCCTAAAATATTCGATGATTTTAATATTGAGAATACGATTGGTGTGTCTAACTATCTAGTGAAGGATGCTACCCTTAATGAAATTATCAAGTCCTCTGGGATTGAGAACCTGGACTTGATTCTTTCAGGACCAGTACCTCCCAACCCTAGCGAACTGATCATGACTGCCCGTGCGGGAGATATGCTAGAAGAGTTGCGCAAGGCATACGATTATATTGTTTTAGATACACCTCCATTGGGCTTGGTATCCGACGCTATGGAAATTTCAAAACACGCAGATGCCTCCTTATATGTAGTACGACAGGGCTATACTAAAAAGGGAATGCTGGACATCATCAACGACAAATACCTAAAAGAGGAACTAGGCAACGTGAGTCTGTTGTTCAACTATTTTGATGACCGTGCAAGGTATGGCTATGGATACGGCTATGGGTATGGGGCTTACGGAAATGGGTATCATGAAAATACTCCGAGTAAGACAGCCGCATACCGATTGAAAAAACAAATTAAGAAATTGTTTTCGCTTTCAAGGAGCAAAGCGACGAAGAAGTCTATCCCGGACAACGATCCGGGACTAAAGCGGAATTAATTAAAACCACTGACATGAAAGAAGAAGAGTGGTTGTATGAGATAAAGCCGAAGGGCAGCTTGATCCAGCTTAATTTTAAAGAGATCTGGCAGTACCGTGATTTGTTGGTGCTGTTCGTCAAGCGTGATATAGTTACTGTTTACAAGCAGACCATACTAGGGCCGTTGTGGTATTTGATTCAACCCTTGTTTACTAGTGTGATTTTTACCTTGGTTTTTAATGGGTTTGGGGATATTCAAACCGGTTCCATCAATCCATTTCTTTTTAATCTTGCAGGGATTACCATGTGGAATTATTTCAGGGATTGTCTTACAGGAACCAGCAATACCTTTACTGCGAATGCAGGTATTTTTGGGAAGGTATATTTTCCAAGGGTCGTCGTTCCTATGAGTGTGACCTTTTCAAATGTCTTTAAGTTTGGAATACAACTATTTATCTTTATCGTGTTCTATTTCTATTTTGCATACAATGGCGGTGCGGGAACACCTAATATATACTTTTTGCTGCTTCCAGCTTATATTCTGATTATGGCATTGACCGGTTTGGGATTGGGAATGATGATTAGTTCTGCAACAACGAAATATAGAGACTTAAGCGTTTTAGTAGGTTTTGGAGTACAACTATTAATGTATGTGAGTGCTGTTCCTTACTCGTTAAGCGAGATTAAGAATTCTGATAAAGGCTGGGTCAACCAAGTATTACCATTTATTGAATGGAATCCTCTGACACAAATCATAGAAGGGTTTCGATTTATGACTTTGGGGTTGGGAGAGTTTAGTTGGCCCATGTTTTTTTATACTTTTATTATTAGTGTTGTATTTTTTCTTGTTGGTTTGATGGTGTTTAATAGAACAGAACGTTCGTTTATTGATACGGTGTAATGAGCAATATCATTCTTAAAGCAGAAAATATAAGCAAGCAATACCGATTGGGATTGATCGGTACAGGAACTATATCGCATGATTTAAATCGCTGGTGGTCTAAGATTCGTGGTAAGGAGGATCCTTATCTCAAGGTTGGGGCTGTCAACGATCGCTCAAGTAAGGCTACGGAAGACTACGTCTGGGCATTAAAGGATATCAACTTTGAGGTAAAACGTGGTGAGGTACTGGGAATTATAGGAAAAAATGGAGCAGGAAAATCTACACTACTCAAAATCCTATCAAGAGTTACAAGCCCAACAACAGGAAGTATTAAGACCAAAGGACGTATCGCGAGCTTACTTGAAGTAGGAACTGGCTTTCACCCAGAGCTTACTGGACGGGAGAATATATATCTCAACGGTGCCATCTTGGGAATGTCCAAGTCAGAAATTCACTCAAAGATTGATGAGATCGTGGAATTCTCAGGATGTGAAATGTATATCGATACTCCCACTAAGCGTTATTCCAGCGGTATGACGGTACGATTGGCTTTTGCGGTGGCAGCATTTCTCGAACCAGATATTCTTGTGGTAGATGAGGTACTAGCCGTTGGGGATGCAGAGTTTCAGAAAAAGGCTATTGGTAAGATGCAGGATATATCGCAAGGTGAGGGTAGAACGGTGCTGTTTGTGAGTCATAATATGGCGGTCGTCCAAAAATTATGTGGTAGAGTAATACTTCTTGAGAATGGCGCGATAAAGGAGGTTGGTGATTGTGTAGAAGTTGTTGCTAGTTATCTAAAAAAAGCTTCTCTTTTATCAAATATTTTTTCTGATACAACGGAAGAAGATGAAGTAAATAAAATTAGAAAAATTGAGGTCATCACTAGCAATAAATCATTTTTCCAGGATCAGTTATCTCAACTCACCATCATATTTGAATTGAAAATAGTAAATCGTATTAACGATGCTGCATTATCCTTTCAAATTGTTGATACCTTGGAAACACCTCTTGTCCATTTACTTATATTGTCAAAAGACCAAGATTTTGGAAAAACTACGGGAACAGTCATGTTAAAAGCTATAATACCAGAATTAGCACTTTATCCAGGCATTTATACGATAAATGCATTTCTAGCAGATAATACTATTAAAAAAACTTATTCCAGATTGATTCAGGTGTGTGGTTTTGAGGTTGTAAAAACAGAAAGCCGGGATTACTACTGGAAAAAGGGGTCTGCAATTTATAACGAGAAAAATACGAGCTGGGAAATTGCTTAATACATGAATAGTCCTATATCACATAAAGAAGCTCTTAAGATTGATAGTTTTAAAGCCCAACAGATTATAAAGTTGTACGAAGACCAAATCAAACTAGATGTTTCTAGACATTTTAAGGGCATTGAGAATATAGATCTTTATGAATGTGCGCAAACGGGCTATAGATTTTATTATCCTTTTTCAACCATAGGCGATGCACAATTCTATAAGGACCTGGCACACGTGCGCAGCAATTATTATTCTACCAGGTGGGAACACAAACAGATAGCGGCTAGGATTGATAGGGAAGAATCTGTCCTAGAAATAGGCTCTGGATATGGAATCTTTTTAACTTTGCTTAAGGAGCGTGGTGTTCACGATGTGACAGGAATTGAATTAAGTGCCCACGCCGCTCAGCATTGTTCGGATAAAGGCTTGCCAGTTTTCCAGCAAACAGTGGAGCAAGTAGCAGGAAAAAATAAATTATACGATGTGGTCTGTGCTTTTCAAGTTCTTGAACACATCACAGACGTACATTCATTCTTGAGCGCATGTCTAGCAGTGCTCCACCCTGGTGGTAGATTGATTTTAGGGGTACCCAACAATAATCCATTTTTATTTAAAAATGACAAGTATCATACACTCAATTTGCCGCCACACCATGCCGGTTTATGGTCTGGTGATTCTTTGAAAGCTCTCAGTGATATTTTAGATATGACAGCAGTATCTTTGTCTTATGAACCATTGTCCTATTGTATGCAGGCTTATATATCAAGTCAGATTACCAATAGCCGCAATCCTTTAAGAAAATCAATCTTTATTTCAGGACAAAAAGTTCTAGGAAGACATTTCGGTAAACTCGTAAATAAAGTAGAAAAAGGTAGAAATGTACTTGCGGTATTTAAAAAAGTAGATCATGGATAACTTTACCAGAATACCTTTTAATGCTAGCAATCTAGATAGATATTATATACGCACCTCTATTGTAAAAGCCATAGAAGATCAACTATCTGTATTAAGTGGTAAATTATTAGACATAGGCTGTGGTAAAATGCCATATAAGAAGTTCATACTAGAGAAAAGCAACGTAATCCTGTACACAGGTCTTGATATAGAAGAGGCAATTACTTACGATGCGCAAGTTAAACCAGATTATATCTGGAATGGTATGAATATGCCCTTTGAAGATAATTCCTATGACTGTGCTTTAGGGACAGAAGTTTTAGAGCACTGTCCGTCACCTGAAATAATACTTAACGAGGTATGTAGAGTTCTTAAGCCAGGCGGTCTTTTTATGGGTACCGTGCCTTTTCTTTGGCCATTACACGAGGTGCCACATGATGAATATCGTTTCACGCCTTATGCGTTGGAAAGGCACTTGCATGCAGCAGGATTTACTGCAATTGAGATCTGTGCAACAGGCGGCTGGCATGCATCAATGGCACAAATGCTGGGTCTATGGACAAGAAGATCTGGGTTGTCGCTTAGATCACGAAAGGTGTTGAGTTATATAATCAAGCCCATTATGTCTAAACTCATAAAAATGGACGCAGGCACACCAGTTAGTTTTAAAGAAAGCCAGATGATTACAGGACTAAGTTTTACAGCCAAAAAATGATAAATGAAAAATTTAATATAGCCATTTTTTCACCGAATCAAAACCCGTATTCAGAAACCTTCATCCAGGCGCACAAAAATTATCTAGAAGGCAATATCTTCTATTACTACGGTACAGGTATCAATACCCAATTAGAAAACAGCGCAAGAGTTTTTGATAAAAAATCTAACTGGTTTTATAAGTCTTACAGTATAATAGCAAACAAACCTAAGCACTATCATCAAGCGGTCATATTATCACGCTCTTTGCGTCAACATAAAATTGATATTGCTTTGATTCAGTATGGAACTCATGCCGCCCACCTGCTTCCAGTATTTGAACGCTGCGGTATACCATTTGTAGTCCATTTTCATGGTTATGATGCGAGCATAAGAACCATTGTAAAGGGAAATAATAGTTATCAATCTGTATTTAAAAATGCAGCTTCAGTTCTTGTTGTCTCAAAGAAGATGGAGGAAATGGTGATGGATATGGGGTGCTCTGCTGATAAGCTAGTCCTTAATCATTACGGTGCTCAGCCTCTTTTTAATCAGATACAGTGTAAGTTTTCAAAGCCACAATTTATAGCCATAGGTAGGTTTGTAGATAAAAAAGCGCCCTATTACACCATTTTGGCCTTTTCCAAAATAGTGGATCTGTTCCCAGAAGCACGATTAATAATAGCAGGCAATGGTGTCCTATATAATACCTGTAGGAATCTTGTCAAACATCTAGAGCTTGAAGATAAAGTAAAACTTGCAGGTGTGATCACACCAGAAAAATTTCAAGAATATCTACAAGAGTCCATGGCTTTTGTGCAACATAGTGTTACAGCACTCAATGGAGATATGGAGGGAACACCACTTGCCGTGATAGAGGCTAGTACGGCCGGACTACCAGTTATTTCTACCTACCATGCAGGAATTCCGGATGTTATTCTTCATGGAAAAACGGGACTCTTGTGTGAAGAGCACGATGTAAATGAAATGGCAGCAAATATGGTTAAAGTATTAGCAGATAGAGAATATGCTATGCAATTAGGCAAGGCTGGCAAAAAGCATATGGCCTCAAATTACTCATTTGAGCGGCATATTAACAACCTAAAACAAGTACTTCATAAAGCGACAAATAAAACAGTTTCATAATGGATGAAGTGCTGGTAACCATAATTATACCGACTTATAACCGCGCTCACCTGATAGGGAAAACACTGGAGTCTGTCAAGGATCAGGCTTTCCAGTACTAGGAACGTATCTTGGTGGATGATGGAAGCTTTGATAGTACGGAGGAGATTTTTCTCAATTTTACGAGAGCAGATTTTCGATTATTCTATCACAAAAAACCAGAGGATCGCCCTAAGGGAGAAATAGTGATAGGTAATGATTTTTGGATAGGAGCCAATACTGTGATTCTGTCTGGAGTAATAATTGTTGATAGGGTTGTTGTCGAGGCTATGTCTTTAGTTGGGCATCACGTGCCACCTTCTGCTATAGTCAGTGGAAACTCAGTAAAAGTCATTGGGTACAGATTTGATAAGGAGATAAAAAATAAGATAAAATGATTCAGCAATTTTTAATTACCAGATTTGATCTTAACTCTAAAGATTGGAAGTTAGATAAAAATTACAAACAAATTGATAAAACAGAATGGCTAGTTATAAGAATACAACTTTTTAAAAAGTACTGTTTGCCTAGTGTACTCAATCAAAAAGAAAAGAGTTTCATTTGGATCATTTACTTTCAGGTTGGTTATGAATACCTGACTGAAAACCTTGTACAAGAATTGAGTAAATACAGTTTTATTAAACCTATATATAAGCACGATTATGAAGATTTTGTTGCAACTAGTCCTAATGACATTTTAAAATTTATATCTCCTGAAACTAAAAATATTATAACCACTCGACTGGATAATGATGATATGATTTCACCTTCGTTTACAAGTCATGTAAGAAGAGTAACATCCAGATCGATTAAGAAACCGTTTATTCTAGATTTTCCATACGGGCTTTGCATGCAGGCAGATCCGGTGGTTTTTACCCGTTACAATCATAAGCTTAACCAATTCATAAGTTATATTGAACCACTTGATGCTGTTAACAAACCGAAAACTGTTTATGCCCAACAGCATAATCAATGGCACAATCACGCTGCTGTTCTTGAAGACCCTACTCCTAATTTATGGGTGCAGGTAGTTCATGAAAGAAATATCACTAATCAATTAGAGGGAGTTCTTTCCTATTCAACGGACATAAAAGGATATCCAGAACAAATTGTAGCACTACCTGCAACCTATAATTTGCTCATTTTTGCTATGAAATGTAAGGCTGCATTTCCCACTATACCTGGTCGTTATTTTTTAAAACGTTTAAAAAAATCCATCGGTTTTGGTTAAAAACTTAGTTTCTATCATCATTCCGGTATTTAATAGAGCTGGTGTTATTCCTGACACGATCAACTCCTTGATCAATCAGTCATATACACAGTGGGAGTGTATTGTTGTTGATGATGGATCTATTGATAGTACTGTGGAAGTTGTTTCCGCTTTCGCGAAAGCGGACAAAAGAATAAAATTGTTAGAAAGGCCGAGCCATGTGGGTAAAGGAGCAAACGCTTGTAGAAATTTAGGATTTTCAATTGCTAAAGGCTCCTATGTACAATGGCTCGACAGCGATGACGCACTTCATGAAGATAAGCTTAGGATACAAATGGAGGCAGCTCATTTAAATGATAAATTTACTTTATTTACAGCGGCATGGGGTTCTTTTGAAAGTACCGGAGAGTTAGCGGGCCTCGAGATCATAACGCGATTAGTGTATAATTCATTCCCTCATGTGGATGATTTTTTAGAAAGTATATCTTCCTCCTATGGGTTTCTTCCACCACATGTTTATTTGATGCATAAAGACCTTGTTCAGGAAGCTGGCGGCTGGAACGATAAATTGTCGATCAATCAAGATGGTGAATTTATGAGTAGAGTGTTTGTGAAATCAAGCCAGGTGGTCTATTGCGACGGCTCTATCGCTTATTACCGAAATAACACTGATGATCTACAAAGAACAAGTGTACTTAACTCTCATGGTAAAGCGGTAGATCTAATAAAAAGTTGGAAGATGATTGAAAAGGTTTTGAATATCAGATATAAAAAACAACTTAATTACGTTTTTACTGCAAAACAATTAGTTTATGACAGGATTAAGTCTGACTTCCCTGAATTAATCGCGGAAAATAAAGAATTTTTTGAAAGTACTGCATTCAAACAAAGGCACTGGTTGGGAAATTATTTTAGGAGATTGAAACAATTTATCAATGGATAAACAAAAAACAATCCTATTTAAATTAGGCCAGTTTCCACACCTTTCGGAAACCTTTATTATTTCTCAAATCAAACTTGCCATAGATGCTGGTTACAATGTTAAAATTTTAGTGAGACAGCTTATGGATGTATCTATATTAACTGATACCGTAGCGGTCACTAATTATGATATTCTTTCAAGAATCTTCATTGAAAACTATAATATTCCTAATAATAAGTTTAAAAGAGTAATTATAGCACTATGGAAAGCAGCGCTGGCTTTTATAGATTTGAATCTTCTCATAATGCATTGTAGATCTTTTAAATCATTTAGCCTTGCTCATATTTATCAATTTTCTTTCTATCAACAATTCACTGATATAGATATCATCCATGTGCAATTTGGAACTAACACAAGACCTGTAGATATTCTTAAGCAGATAGGTTTTTTAAAAGGTAAATTAGTTATCTCATTTCATGGGCATGATGCATTCTTTCCTATAAATGGTGTAATACCTATAGATAATTATTATGATTACGCTTTTGCTAATGCTGACTTTATCATCGCAAATACAAATTATCTGAAGAAGGCATTAATAAATATTGACTGCCCTGAAGAAAAAATCAAAGTGATCAATATACCTGTGGACCCTATTTTCTTTGAGACACCTATTCAAATGAGAAGCAATTCAAGAACTTTGCGAATTATCACAATTGGAAGACTTCACAAGATAAAAGGACATGCTCTATGTATAAAAGCTATGAAAGAGCTCAAAATGAAAGGTGTTGATGTGACTTTAACTATCGTAGGGGATGGTAAAGAAAAGGAGAGTCTACTGAGTTCAATCCAGACTGAAGAATTAATAAATCAAGTGTTTCTCCTAGGCAAAAAAAGTCAAAATCAAATTATTGATCTTTTAGATCAACATGATGTTTATATTACCACGTCAATTCCTGTTGAATATGGAAGGCGTGAAACACAAGGCATTGCAACTATTGAAGCACAAGCAAGAGGTCTTGTAGTTGTAGCTTTTGACTCTGGAGGTATCAAATATACTTTACAAGATAAAGTAAGTGGTTTTTTAGTAAAAGAAGGAGATGTGGATCAGTTAGTTGATAAGCTGATTTATTTATTTCAAAATAAAGACCAACGATTGAGGATGAGTAGCAATGCGATTAAGGTTGCTAAAGACAGATTTTCACAAGAAGTGATCCAGAAACAATGGATAAATATTTATGGAGGGCCTTAAACAATGAATGCAAACACTGGTAATTTAGTTTCTGTTGTAATTCCGTGTTATAATAATTATGACACCATTGAGTGCGCGATTGAATCAATTAAAGTTCAAACTTTTCCCAATATAGAAATTATCGTTGTTGATGATGGTTCTAATCAAGTGACAAAAAATGTACTTAAAAAATTGTCTTCTCATATAAATATTTTGATAGTACAAGAGAACCAAGGTCAGTCCACGGCACGCAATCGTGGTATTGAAAAATCCCAAGGAGAATTTATTGTTACACTAGATGCAGATGATTCCTTTGAACCTAGTTTTATTGAAAAAGCGGTTCGTATGGCACTTGATGACTCAACTGTTCAAATGGTTTCTTGCCACGCAAAGGTTATTTATGAAAACGCAAGTTTTATTTATAAACCTAAAGGAGGTACATTGCAAAATTTCCTATTTGAAAATGCCGCTTTGGGAAATCTTCTTTATCGTAAATCAAGCTGGTTTGAAATTGGTGGCTACGATGAGAGTATGAGAAAAGGCTGGGAAGATTGGGAATTTCATATAAGACTACTTAAGATAGGTGGTAGTTGCAAAATTTTACCCGAAACTCTATTTACCTATAACCGGTTGCAAACGAGCACGACAAATCTGGCTAATCAAAATAGATTACAGCTTACGAAGTACATTTTTTCTAAACATAAGGAGTTGTATAAAGAATATTTTGAGGAAACTGTAGATTATTTTCTTCAGAAAATAGATAATTTGGAGGGAAATAAGAATAAAGCTTTTCAATCGTTGGATTACAAATTAGGAAAGGTGCTGATGAGTCCTTTGCGATATATCAAAAGGAAAATCTATTGAGTTCCAAAGTCACAATTCTGCTAAGTACTTTTAATAGGGCTCAATTAATTGAGGAAACACTTGTGTCTATTCAAAATCAAACCTATCAAAATTTCGAATGTCTTATTACAGACGATAATTCAACGGATAGTACTGAAAAAGTGGTTAACGAATTTTGTATCAATGATTCGAGATTTACCTATCATCGCAAACCTAGATCATATCCAAATGGTCTTTCCGCAAACAGAAATTTTGGCCTTGATTTAGCCAAAGCGTTGGATGCTAAATACATTCAATTTTTTGACGATGATGATATAATGCATCCGAAAAAAATAGAAATGCAAATGATGTTTTTTAAACAAGATCCTCTTTTAGAAATTGTCGGGTGCAAATTTCAAGGCTTTATAGGAGATTTTGACCTTGACAAGCATGAATATGTTGGAGACATGAAAGTACAGTCTAATGATTTAGCTTGGGATTTTTTGAATTTAAATATTAGATTGAACTCGGGAGGCCCTATTTTTAAATTTAGCCTATTGAGTGAGTTTCGTTTCGATGAGCAATTATTGAATTTCGCTGAAGAAACTGAATACTATCTGAGAGTTTTTTTTATTAAAAAACCTAATTATGCGGCTTGCGATAATTTTTTATTTTTTTATAGACATCATCAAGATACGAATACATCAACTACCAAAAACTCTATTATTAAGCATGGTTCTCGTTTATATATTTTAGATAAATTGTATGAATTTATTGAAAACAACCAACTGTTTGAAAGTAGACTCTACGCTTTTTTCATTAAAGTTTATACTATAGATTCTTATAATAAGGAGATGTTACTTAAAATTAATAAATCTTTAATAACTACATCACATGAAAATCATATAAGCTTTGTTAAAATAAAAAAATTTCAATTTCTGATTTGGTTTCATAGATTTTATCGAAAAGTGTTTTTTAAAATATCTTTCTTATGCGAGAAGGGGTAAATCCACAAAAGAATAAAACGTGCATGAATAAGCGATTTTTTAATCGGATTATTATTCCTGTTTATATACCTGATGAGCCCGATCAATATCACGAGGAATCTGATAAAATTTTTGAAATTTGTTTGAATAGCCTTCGTAAAACTATAAATCTAGAAAAGACAGCGATTACAGTAATTAACAATGGTCGATCATCAAGAGTTAAAAGCATAGTCTTTAATAACCATGATATTATAGATAAGTACGTGGAATATACTTTCAACAAAGGTAAAGTTTATCCCATACTAAATGAAGCCAGATCATGTTATGAGCCCTATATTACAATTTGTGATGCGGATGTAGCTTTCTTTGAAGGTTGGGAAAATGCTGTTTTCGATATCTTTAAAAAGTTTAAAAAAGCTGGTGTAGTCGCTCCTCTTCCGTGTCAAGGATTAGCCCTAAATAATAATAGCACCTTGTTTTTTGACAATTATTTTTTAGGGAAAGTAAAGTACGGTAAAATTGTTAGTAAACTCGACAGTGAATTGTATATCAAAGGCTTAGGCAACTCCGCAGTCTACGAGAGAAATAATCGGGATTTTGATTGGATTCAGAAACAATATTTTTTAGAAAAGGATATTGTAGCTATTGTTGGATCAGGACATTTTGTGGCGACTTATAAGTCCAGTATATTTAAAGGAGATTATAGTTTCCCGAAAAAAGTATTTGAAAATGGATATGAGGATGAATTTATCGATAAGCTTGCCGACATAAACGGTTTTTATAGATTGTCAACACGTAAATCATATGCATTTCATATGGGTAATAAAGTAGATGACTACATTAATACGATAAAACAATCTCTAGATTCTTCTATTGAAATAAACGAATTTGAAATCGAATTCTCTACTTTCCAAAACACTAGAAATAAAACTTACTTTCTCAGAAACTTTGTTTTTAAGGGAATAAGGAAATTTTTCAATCTTTAAGATTTAATATTAATTATATGTTTATAACACAGAGATTGAAAGAGGTAATATATCGTAGATACGACATCACATTTTCGAGAACAGGAGATGATATACAACTTTTAAAACTTGTTAACTTTGCACAACCTGGTACATATGTAGATGTTGGATGTTGGCACCCTATAAAGGCATCAAATACTTATAGATTCTATGCTAGAGGTTGGAAGGGTATATGTATTGATGCGAACCCTTTAATCAAGACAACTTTTAATAAATACAGACCAAACGACAATTTTGTAAATTGCTTAATCGGTTCAGAGTCTTCTGTTGATATGGAGTATTTTTTGTTGGAGGAAGAATTTAGCTCAATGAATACCTTAGATTACCAATTTTTGTTGGATCATGGAATTCAGGATAAAATAAAGACAATCCTAAAGCTTCCAGTTTTATCTCTTAAATCAGTTCTTGATCAACACCTGACAACATCCGATAAGCTAGCATTTTTTGATGTAGACGTAGAGGGATACGATTTAGAGGTTTTAAAGTCCAATGACTGGCTAAAATATAGGCCAAAAGTTGTTATGGTAGAATCAAACCTTAACATTGAAGAAGATTTGAAAAGTGAAGTTTATAGTTTTATGAAAAGCGTTGGATATCGATATATTGCTAAATCAGTGGTAAATAGAAGTTTAGAAAACACGTTTTTTATAGATGATAATTAATTGAATTTATTTTTTAGTTAATCAGCGCATTTTAACTTCTTGATACCACTTAAATTTTATGTTTAAAAGAATCTTGATTCTTGCTGAGACTATAGACTCCAACTCAAGCAGTGCAGGAAAGGCAAACCATGCAATGATACAATCCTTACATGCTGCCGGTTTTAAAATTAAGATATATCACTTCTCCCACGATCAAATTTATATAGATCAAATCGAAGTAACTCTAATAAAAGAAATTAAAAGTGACCTTAACTATTGGCTAAGTCGTTCGCAGCGAGTATTACAACGACTTTCAAAAAGGAATTTTTCAAAACAGTTAGAGAACTTATTCGGCTTTTCCTTTACTTTCAAAAATGACGCGTTTAGCATGGCAAGAGCTCTTGAAAAGGAAAGTATAACTGACTTTGATTTGCTCTTAACTTTAAGCAAAGGGGCTAGTTATAGAACACACGCAGCTCTTCTTAAGCTACCTCAATGGCATAACAAGTGGCTTGCTTACATTCACGATCCATATCCATTTCATTGGTATCCTAACCCGTATAACTGGATCGAGGCTGGGTATAAGTTTAAAGAAGCTTTTTTCGTTCAAGTTATAAAAAAGGCCCAATATCTTGGCTATCCATCACAAAATCTCGCCACATGGATGAGTGCTTTTAATGATCAGTTCGCCCATAAAGCCGTGATTTTACCTCATCAGGCTGATGCAACCGATTTTGACATCAATAATTTACCAGAATTTTTTAATGTCCAAGATTTTAATGTTCTTCATGCTGGTAACCTAATGACCACGCGCGATCCACAGCCGCTCATACTGGCATGGAAAGAATTTATACTAGAAAACCCAAACGCTAAGAAAAATGCACGTCTCACGATCGTAGGCCACTCCCAGCATTTTAGAACTCAATTAGAACTTGCTGCGGCTCAAGATGAGTCAATCATTATACAGCCTTTTTATATGGATTATAAGGTGGTGCGTGCTATGGAATCTTTTGCTTCTGTAAATATAATTTTGGAAGCTGTTGCCAAAGAAAGTCCTTTCCTACCTGGTAAATTCCCGGGACTTGTGATAGCAAATGCACCTATACTGCACTTGGGACCATCTAACAGCGAAACAAGAAGGCTATTGGGAAAGAATTACCTCTATGCGGCCGAAGCCGATGATGTTCAATATATCAAAGAACTATTGAATAATTTATTTAACAAATGGCAGGCCTGTGATAAGGTTCTTTTGCTGGATCGCGCTGACCTAGATGAATATGTGTCGCCAATTTTTTTAAAGCAGCAGATTCAAAAGTTAAACTAGGATGAAAAAGATAAGCCTTCTCATTGCTACAAAAAACCGAAAGGAATCTCTGGCCTATACTTTGGAGAAGTGTTCATTTTTAGTTCAAGATCCAGAAGTTGAATGTATAATTTGTGATGACGGATCTAGTGATGGAACCTCCCAATTCTTGCAGCAGCATTATCCTCATATCACAATCTTAAGACATGAGACCAGTAATGGGATACATAGCTGTCGCAATAGCATGTTTGAAAAAGTGAGCACTCCATTTGCTATAACTGTAGATGATGATATTCATTTCTTGAAAAAGATTAAAATAGAAGAAATATTAGAATTCTTTCAAGACCATCAGGATGCGGCAGTAATGGCGTTTCGGATTTTTTGGGGTATTGAAGCTCCTCATATTATTGAACATCAGGATGTGATAGAACGCGTTCGATCATTCGGTGCAGGTGCTCACGCGATGAGAATGAGCGATTGGAAAAAAATACGTATGCTGCCTGAATGGTTTGAATTTTATGGAGAAGAAGATTTAATGGCGCTGGAGTTATTTAAACAAGAAAGGTATATTTATTACTACCCTGACATAGGAGTTCACCATCGTGTAGATCTTAAAACGCGCAAACTAGATAGACAGGACTATTATACCAGATTACGTAAAGGAATACGTTCTGGATGGTACTTGTATGCGATGTATTACCCAGTGAGAAAAGGCCTATTAAAAATCGCATATTCTCTATATTCCAAGCTGAAGAATTTTGTGTTTCATGGTGATCTAAAAATGGCTCAAACTCTATTTTACGTAATTAAAGATTTTACCCTTCATATTTTTTCGTATAAAAATGAATCTAGGTTAACATCTAAAGAATTAAAATTATACGAAAAGTTACCAGAGGCAAAAATCTATTGGTTACCCAAAGATCAAAATTCATGAAAACCCTAACCATCATCCCAGCACGAGGCGGTTCTAAACGACTGCCAGGAAAGAATCTCATGGAATTGGGAAGTCAAACGCTGCTGGAACATAGCATCGCTTTCGCGAAAGCGAACTCCTCCTACATGGATGCAATAGTTGTCTCTACTGATGATGAAGCCATAGCAAAAGTTGCCGAAAGTCATGGTGTTGCTGTGGTGATGCGACCAGCTGTGTTGGCTAGCGATACGAGCACTACGGTAGAAGCCTTGAAACACGTATTGGAGCAACCCGATTATCCAGAAGTGGAAACCCTTATTTTATTACAACCCACTAATCCGCTGAGACCATCGAGCCTATTGGAAGACGCAATGGAGACTTGGAACTCGCACCCTTTAGATACGCTATTCACTTGTAGCAGGATGACCCACAAATTTGGTTCTATTAAAAACAACCAATTTCATCCTGAAAATTATAGGTACGGTCAACGCTCTCAAGATCTAAAGCCCTTGTTTTATGAGAATGGGTTGTTATATATCTGTTCTGCCAAAAGTATTAAGAAGGGAATTATGATCGATGAAAACCATTATGCGATGGTAGTTGACCATGAATATGCCAGTATTGATATAGACAATCAGGCAGATCTTGATTATGCTCGTTATATTTGGCAACGAGATAATTCCTAGAGAGTTCCCATGTCCCAAAATCCCATATTTCAGATTGCCCAAAGAAAAGTAGGGACAAATTATGCTCCTTTGGTTATTGCAGAAATAGGGATCAACCACAACGGATCTCTTAAAATCGCCAAGGAAATGGTGGATGCCGCTGCCCGTGCTGGCGTGGAAGTAGTAAAGCACCAAACCCATATCGTTGAAGACGAGATGTCTGGCGCCGCAAAAAAGGTAATTCCCGGCAATGCTGATATTTCCATTTATGAAATCATGGAGGCTTGTTCCCTTAATGAGGAAGACGAGATTGCCCTAAAGGATTATGTGGAAGAAAAGGGAATGCTTTTTATCTCTACTCCTTTTTCACGTGCCGCTGCTGACCGTTTAGAGTGTATGAATGTGGTGGCCTATAAAATAGGGAGCGGCGAGTGTAATAACTACCCGCTGCTGGAGCATATTGCTAGCTTTGGTAAACCTGTTATTTTAAGTACAGGAATGAATACCATAGAAAGTGTTTCAAAAGCGGTAGCCATTTTTGATAAACATCAAGTTCCCGTAGCGGTGCTGCATACCACAAACCTATATCCTACACCACCGCACCTGGTACGACTAGGAGCCATGCAGGAACTCCACCAGGCGTTTCCCGATAAGGTATTTGGCCTTTCAGACCATACCTTGGGTAATATTGCGTGTCTGGGTGCGGTAGCCCATGGTGCATCTATTTTGGAACGACATTTTACAGATCATATGCAACGCACAGGACCAGATATAGTTTGTTCCATGGATGAACAAGCCTGCGCAGATTTGATACAGCAAAGTGCTCTTATGGCACAGATGCGAGGTGGTCATAAAGGTCCAGCAGCAGAGGAACAAGTGACTATCGACTTTGCCTTTGCTACCGTTTGCACGATTGCACCCATCAAAAAAGGAGAGGTATTTACTAAAGAAAATATTTGGGTAAAGCGACCTGGGACTGGTGAAATCCTAGCAGCAGAGTATGATGACATTTTAGGGAAAAAGGCGCTGAGTGATATTGGGCTGGATGAGCAATTGACCTATAAAGACATCGGGTAGATGAAAAAAATTGCATTTCTTACCGGTACACGAGCAGATTTTGGAAAGCTGAAATCACTGATTACGGCAGTGGATCAAAGTCCGCTTTTGGAGTATTCCATATTTGCGACGGGAATGCATTTGATGGACCTTTATGGTCGTACGGTCATAGAGATTGAAAAAGCAGGTTTTAAAAATATTTATAAAGCCTCCAATTCTACTGCAGAGACCACCATGGATCTAACGCTGGCAAGAACCATTGAAGAGTTTTCCAAATTTATAAAGGAAACCAAGCCAGACTTGATCGTAGTTCACGGCGATCGGGTGGAAACCCTTGCGGGAGCCATTTCAGGATCCCTCAACAATATATTGGTGGCCCATGTGGAAGGTGGTGAGATTTCTGGTACTGTTGACGAGCTATTGCGGCATGCGGTGAGCAAAATGAGTCACATCCACTTTGTTTCCAACGATACCGCTGCCCGCAGGTTGCGCCAAATGGGGGAGCTGGATGAATCGATTATTACCACAGGTTCTCCAGATCTGGATATCCTATTTTCAGCTCAGCTGCCCGACCTAAAAACCGCGATGGATTATTATGGGATTCCGTTTGAGGAGTATGCCATTGCCCTATACCATCCAGTGACCACAAATGCCCAGAACAAAAAGGATGCCCGCAGTTTTGTGGATGCTCTTCTACGAGACGATTCCAATTACGTGGTGATCTATCCAAACAACGATTTGGGTTCCAATGATATTTTAGAAGAGTATGCCCGCTTTCGCGAAAGCGGAAAACGATTCAAACTATTTCCTTCCCTGAAATTTGAGTATTTCATCACATTATTGAAACACGCACGCTTTCTCATAGGGAATAGCAGCGCTGGGATTCATGAATCACCTTATTTAGGGGTGCCTACCGTCAATATAGGTCGAAGACAGGAAAACCGTGATCTAGATAATGATACCATTATTCATACGTTAAGCGATCCTAATGCTATTTTGGAAGGTGTTTCCAAAGCCAAAAAACAAAAACTAAAACCACGTAAAATACATCAACAGGTTACTGCAGCTCACCATTTTATAAAAGTGTTGGAACAGCCAACTATCTGGGGAATAGATCATCAAAAACAGTTTAGGGACTTGAGCGTTTAAATGAGCAATAGTTCCAAACATAGCACTTTAGGTTTAGTTATTACAGATGGCGTAGGCTACCGTAATTTCCTTTTGAGTGATTTTCCCAAGGCGGTAGCTTCATCTTTCGAAAAAGTGGTGCTGTTTTCAGGATTACCTGCTAGTGCTTTTGAACAGTTGGATGTTACACGATTTACGATTGTGGAATTACCCATATATAGAGAGACGAAACGACAATGGTTTTGGCGAAAGCTGCGGGAGATCGCCCATTTGAGAATGTTTCCCAACAATGATGGAATAAGGGATAATCTGTCTATGAATTACCGCACTGGCTGGCGTCCCAACGATATTTTAGTTAAGATCATCTATGCATGGACGTGGATCAATCCGTCAGAGAAAGCCGTGCAACAATTTGAAAAGTACCGCAACAATTGTTTGAATGATAGCCCTGAACAAACGATTGTCGACAATCTATTGGACAATTACCCAGTGGATCTTCTGTTTTTCACACACCAGCGGCCACCATTTATTGCGCTTCTTACCATAGCAGCAGAAAAACGCAAAATACCTACAGCTACCTTTATTTTCTCTTGGGATAACCTTGCTTCCAAGGGTAGAATGGCTTCCACTTTTGATCATTACCTCACGTGGAGTGAATTGATGAAGAATGATCTCCTCTATTTTTACAAAAACGTTAGTGAATCTCAGGTTCACGTGGTGGGAACACCACAATTTGAGCCTTACGTGTTGGAAGAATTTCACCGGGATAGAAATTGGTTGTTGAATAAATTCGATCTTGATCCTGACAAAAAAACGATCTGCTACAGTTGCGCGGATAAATCTATAGGCCCTAACGATCCCATAGTGATTGCATCCATAGCCCAAGCAATAGATAACAAGGAAATAGAAGGCGCCCAGCTATTGGTACGTACCTCACCAGCCGAAGATCCCGACAGGTTCAAGGAAGTAAAAGATAATTATCCAGAAATCAAATGGAACTACCCTCGATGGAAACTCACTAGGGAGAACCATCCTGAACCTTGGAGTCAGCGCATTCCCGATAGGGAGGACATAGCAGAGTTGAGATCAGTTTTAGAATATTCCGACATTAATGTCAATATGTGCTCTACCATGAGTCTGGACTTCATGATCTTTGATAAACCCGTAATCAATACGGTTTTTGGGAATCCAGA
Organism: Nonlabens marinus S1-08; assembly: GCF_000831385.1. Lineage (NCBI taxonomy): Bacteria > Pseudomonadati > Bacteroidota > Flavobacteriia > Flavobacteriales > Flavobacteriaceae > Nonlabens > Nonlabens marinus. The sequence goes on from NZ_AP014548.1 coordinate 1,824,743, forward strand.
GAATGGTTTATACAATGACCAGCGGTTTTTAAAATATCAACATTATAAAACAGTGATAGAAAGCGGTGCCGTGAGTATAGCAAAAAATAAACAAGAATTAATCGACCAAATCAATTTTTCGCTTGAAAATCCTACCGCAAGACTTAAACAACAAAGAGAATTGGTTAAGTTGCAAATAAGTAAACCATTAGAAGGAACCTCAAAAAGGATCAGTACTGAACTAGCAAAATTAATCTCCCGTTGAAAATAAAAGTCCTGATCGTATTTGGTACTAGACCTGAAGCCATAAAAATGGTGCCAGTGATTAAGTCTTTTAGAGCAGATGACGCCTTTGAAACCATTGTTTGCAATACCGCACAGCACCGCGAGATGACTGATCAAGTGCTGGAATTTTTCTCCCTCAAAGGAGATTACGATCTGGACATCATGCAAAAAGAGCAATCTCTTAATGGTCTAATGGGCAGGTTAATTACAAAACTGGACAATGTCTTAGAAGAGGTTATCCCTGATATAGTTCTTGTGCATGGTGACACCAGTACTTGTCTGGCAGCAACCCTGGCGAGCTTCCATAAACAGATTCCTGTAGGTCACGTGGAGGCTGGTTTGCGTACGTATGATTTTACCCAGCCATTTCCTGAGGAAATGAATCGCCAAGTCTGTGATAAGTTGGCCACCTTACATTTTGCTCCCACAGACAATGCGGTTGCTGCGCTCCTTCAAGAAGGGGTAAAGAGCAATTCAATTTTCAAGACCGGCAACACTATCGTTGATGCAGTTGAACTTGCATTACCCATGATTAAAAACAATCATCCACGTATCCAGCAAATGGACAGCTGGTTAAATCCAAGTTCACGATTAATTCTAGTCACAGGCCACCGTCGAGAGAATTTCGGTAAGGCACTTCTGGAGGTAATAGGAGCACTCAAAGAAATTTCAGAGTTGGATAACGTGCAACTTGTTTATCCAGTACACCTCAATCCTAATGTTCAAGATCCAGTATATGATCTGTTGGGTAATATATATAATTTATTATTGTGTGATCCCTTGGATTATGAGAGCTTTCTATGGCTTATGAAGCGTTGTGATTTTATAATTACCGATAGTGGAGGGATTCAGGAAGAGGCTACGGTTTTAGGGAAAAATGTGCTAATCACTAGAAATACTACGGAAAGGCAAGAAGCTGTAACAGCAGGTTTTGTCAAATTAGTAGGCACTGATAAGGGTAAAATAGTAAAAGAGGCTATTCATCTTCTCCAGCAGTCGCCACAAAAGCAGGATAAAGACAATCCTTACGGGAGTGGCGATGCAGCCACCCAGATTCTAAATGCGGTGAAAACTCATTTTATTGTATAAGCGACCAAAACATATAGCCATCGTTTGCAACTATGAAGTACGTCCAGATCGAGTAGGTGGTATGGATCGTTTTTTTGTGGCGTACGATGCTTTCGCGAAAGCGAACAGCTTTCAAGTAACTTGGTACTTCTCAAGATTTGAACCCTATTCTTTTTATAGCAACTTGACCATCAAAAATGCTGATGGAGAAAATGTGGAATCTTTCTTTTTGAAGCAACTCGCCGTAACGGCAGACGAATACGACATTTTGATCACTCATTTTACATCCTTATGCAATTCCTTTTATAAGCAAGCTAGAAAGATCCAGGATTTTGAGAAGGTTATTGTTGTAGATCATAATCCACGACCATTGAATGGGTTCACGTTCAAAAAACGACTAAAGAACAGGGTTAAAGGATTGTTATATCACAAATACGTCGATCAATTTATAGGTGTTTCTAACTATACCAGTCATCACATCATTAAAGATTTGGGCCTTCATGTAGCTGGTAAAACAACGACTATACATAATGGAATTGACACAAGTCAGGTGTGTACCAGTCAGCGTAATCGAGCAAGAACGTATACCCAGACTGATAAATTAAAATTGATTATTGTTTCTCATTTGCGGGAGTCTAAAGGAATACAGGATGTGATTGCAGCAATTTCAAAATTAGAACCTGCAGAACTTCAAAAAGTCGAAACTCATATTTATGGTTCTGGACCTATGGAGAAGGAACTAAAAGATCAGGTTGCTCTAAATGATCTCTCTAATTGCATATTCTTTAAAGGCAGCTCAGCTCAGATACCTGAATTGTTAGCCGATTTTGATTACCTACTACAACCTACTTATATGGAGTGTTTTAGCCTATCAATTCTGGAAAGCCTGGCAGCAAACGTACCTGTCATAACCACTACTGTGGGTGGTAATCCAGAAATCATTATTGAGGGTGAAAATGGTTTTTTGTTTGAGGCAAAAAATACCACCAGATTAATACAGATTCTGAAAGATTTACTCAATAATGAAAAAGGTATATACACTTCAACAAGCGATACAATTAGAAATGGGTATACTCTGGAAAAGATGGTGATCGACCATTTAAAACCAATCAATTGATGCATATAGGACTTATAACTACAGAGTACCCTATTTCAGGAACGGGAGCTTACGGTGGAATTGGAACCAGTATGAAAAATATGGCGCTGGGATTGGTTTCTCAAAACGTCAAGGTCAGCGTTTTTCTAATTAGCCAGAAGCTGGGAAAAGTCATAGAGGAAGACGGAGTGACTGTATATTTTATAGAGCAATTGAAATACCCAGTACTCAGTTGGTTTTTTTATAAAAAGCATGTTCAACACTATATCAATAAAATAATACAATCAGAGAGAATCGATGCGATAGAAGCTCCTGACTGGAGTGGTATTACTGCGTTCATGAGCTTTAAATGCCCACTAGTATTGCGATTTCATGGCACGGATGCTTATTTCTGTGAACTTGAAGGTCGTAAGCAAAAGTTTAAAAACTACTGGTTAGAGAAGTTTGCATTAAATGGTGCAGACCATTTCGTTTCAGTAAGTGAGTTTACCGCAGTACGAACTCGACAATTATTTAAATTACAATCTAAGATCACAATTATCCCTAACGCCGTGAATCTCGATTATTTTGTACCAGAAAAAGAAGAGGAAGAGCCACTGCAAATATTGTATTTTGGCACTTTGATCCGTAAAAAAGGCGTATTAGATCTAATAGAGATTTTTAATCAGGTGGTAGAGAAGCTTCCAGAAATAAAACTTTATCTAGCAGGAGTTGACACTAGGGATATCAAAACAGCTAGATCTACCAAGGAATTAATGATGGAGAGGCTGTCGCTTAAAGCGAAAAAACAAACCATTTTTTTAGGAAAATTAGAATACGCATTAATGAGATCAGAAATTGCTAAGGCTACCGTCATCGCATTGCCCAGTTATGCAGAGGCATTACCTATGACGTGGATTGAGGCCATGGCGATGGAAAAGGCGCTGGTCACAAGTGACATAGGATGGGCTAATGAGGTAATGGTAGAAGGAGAAACAGGATTTACAGTGTCGCCTGATAACCATAATTTCTATGCTCAACGTCTTGTAGAATTCCTGATAAGTCCAGAATTACGCAGGGAAATGGGGTTGAAAGCTAGAAGTAGAGTAAAGGCAAAATTCTCTCAAGAGGTTATTGCGCAGTTGAATTTAAATTTTTATCAAGGTATTATTGATTAAATGAAGGAATTTAAAACCACTCAAGGAGAAGTTTTGCTGTACATAGGTGCTCCAGATTTCAAAATGCTGGAAGCATTAGCCGCCGGTCCTGGAGATGTGTGGCATTCTGGCTTACAATCTGGACTCATGGATGCATTTCAGGAAATTAAGTTTCAGGTCGCTACCTTCTGGTGGTATATCAACGATTTTCCTAGTAACGATATCGTCATTTCATGGCGCATGCCTCATGATGCTTTTGTGGTACGCAAGACGGTATGGGAACAAACGATTGGACTCGATCATAACTATGAAGATGCTTTCATGTCCGGGCTTGATTTTGCCTACCGCATGTTGAGGTATGCTGGAGCGACCGTACTAAATGTAGCACGATTATTTCCTGTTGATGATAAGCGATTCAGTGTGAGTCGAGAAGACAGGTTTAGATTTTATCTCAAATTTTTTAAGGTCGATCATAGCCTATACATGATTTATCGAGCGCCTTTGTCTGCTAAACTAGCTGAAATAAACACATTTCTCAAACTCAAAAAAGTTACCAATCGCTATGATCAAGAGCTAATCAAACCAAGGAAATTAGCTCCGGTCTCAGGGAATCCGAAGGTGAGCTACATTATTCCCACGATGATGCGGCAACATATGACAGCTTCCCTTTTAAAAGATCTTGCAAATCAAACCTATGACCTACATGAGGTAATTTTGGTAGATGCAACACCAGAGGCTGAGAGAATCGATGGTATTTATGACGGTAATTTTCCATTTAATCTCAAGGTAAAATGGCAAGAGACGCAAGGAAGTTGTCGTGCGAGAAATGAGGCCATTGAGCTTAGTAGTGGTGAGTTTGTTGTTTTCGGAGATGATGATATCAAAATTCAGCCAGACTTTGTAGAAAAGCACATCCAGTTTTTACAAACTTATAAGGCAGATGCTTGTACCGGACTAGATATTATGGCAGACCATCCAGAGCAAAATCTAGATGACCTCAGCTATAAGTTAGACCATCTTGACCCTTGGTTTTTTAGAACCGGTGTCTCTCAATCTTTTAATAATGCCAACTCTTGTGTGCGGCGAGAATGGATTGAAAAGATAGGACTCAATGACATCAACTTTGACGGTGGTTACGGAGAAGACAGCGATTATGGCATCAGGCTAGTTAAAAATGGTGCAATCGTAATGTACAATCCTTTTTCTAAAAATTTACATCTGAAACCTGCTAAGGGTGGTTACAGATGGTGGGGAGATCAAAGTAAAAGAAAAGGGAAACAAAGAAAACCACAACCCTGGGAAGGAGATCGAAGAGTAACTAACATTATCCCAGTTCCAAGCCCTACAATTTCTTATTTTAATCTGAAACACTTTACTCAAGAGCAGGTCAAGGAGTATCGACACATTTACTTTTTTAAGCAATTATTGAAGAAAAATTTATTGGGATTACCAATAAAAATTGCTAAGCTGGCGCATAAAAGAAAGCAGTTTAAGGAATCTATGATCTATGCACATAATTTGATCAAGAAAGGCCCACAATACAAATAAATGAAACTTTCACTCATCATCTGTACTTTTGAGCGGCCGCAGGCAATTATGAGCCTCTTAACTTCTGTGCAGCAGCAGACCCGCTATCCAGATGAAATCCTAATTATTGATGGAAGCAAGGATGATCGAACGGAAGTTCGCTTTCGCGAAAGCGAAATCGGTAAAATCAATTATCATAAGGTTACAGAGATAGATCGTGGGTTGACTAAGCAACGCAATTATGGTATTGAACAGGTCTCTAGAGACACAGATATTGTGGCATTTCTAGATGATGACGTCATCTTGCAACCCGATTATTTTGAAAAATTGCTACAAACGTATGAAATCCATCCTGCAGCGGTAGGAGTAGGGGGTTACATAACTAATGAGATCCTGTGGCAAGAAACCAAATCTGTCAATCCACGAGACCTCAATTACTTTTACTTTGACGGATACCGTCGCAAGGAAAGCAGCCGTTATAAGCTAAGACGCCGGCTGGGCTTGGTACAGCAAACACCTCCTGGGGTGTATCCTACATTTGGTCATGGTAGATCCATAAGCTTTCTACCGCCTTCAGGGAAGACCTATCAAGTCAATCAGTTAATGGGAGGTGTGTCTAGTTTCCCTCTAAGCCTGCTGAAAGAACATAAGTTCTCTGAATATTTTGAGGGTTACGGATTGTATGAGGATGCACATTTCACTTTAAGAGTATCCAAAATTGGCAATTTGTATTTGAACACAGCGGCTCAATTAGAGCATCACCATGATCCAGGAGGAAGACCTAATTTATTTAACTATGGTAAAATGGTGGTTCGCAATGGTTGGCTGGTTTGGCGTACCTTCAACCCTGTACCTAATTGGAACGATAGGTACAAATGGTGGGTGATTACTATCCTATTAGCTGTTATTCGCTTTTTGAATATATGTACCACTAGGGATCGATCTGGTTCATTTCAAGAATTTTCAGGAAGGGTTATAGGGATGTTCACACTACTATTAAATAAACCAAAGAATTGAAATTCAGCAAAGACATAAATAGGTATCGGGAGTATAGTGATAGGAAGAACGTTCTCTTTTTACTATTTACGCAGCAGGGTTTATGGGCTCTGTTTTATTACCGTGTGTTTAATGCCATTTACAGATCAAAGCTACCTGGCCTACTTAAAAAGCTACTATTGGTAATTGGAGTTTTGTTCCAGAAAAAAGTAGAAATTCTTACCGGGATCACTTTACCATATAGCACTCAAATTGGTGAAGGCTTATATATCGGTCATCATTCCGGAATCATTGTGAATGCAAACGCTGTTATAGGTTCCAATTGTAATATATCTCAAGGGGTAACCATAGGCGTGAGCGGTCGTGGAGACCAACGCGGAGTGCCAATAATTGGCAATCGCGTATACATAGGGGTGAACGCAGTGATAGCAGGTCGAATTACAGTAGGTGATGCTGCAGTCATCGCAGCTAATTCATTAGTGACTAGAAATGTTGACTCGCACACTACCGTGATGGGCGTGCCGGCTGTTCAGGTAAGTGATAATGATAGTAGAGACTACATATAATGAAGTTGTTAATCGTTTCAGACGCGCCCATTTTATATCGTAATGACATGAAGATGGCCTATGCTCCTTATGTCAAAGAAATGGATTTATGGATGCGACATGTCTCACAGACAACGTTTTTGTGCCCGGCAACATATAATCGCAACTTACTTATAACTCCATTTGAAAATCAAGAATTCAACCATGTCAAGGTGCGCCGGTTGGAATTTCATAGAGTTGCTGCAGCTGTACTATCGCTGTTATCAATTCCGTTTCAAATCTATCGTTTGTATAGCGAGATGAAAAAGGCAGACCACGTGCACCTGCGAGCTCCAGGAAACTTAGCATTGTTAGCCGGATTTGTTGCTCTATCGCTTTCGCGAAAGCGGAAAACCATCAAATATGCGGGCAATTGGGACCCCAGTGCAAAGCAACCCTTGTCCTACCGCCTTCAAAAGAAATTGTTTTCCAGCCCAAAATGGTCTGAAAACACCAGCGTAATGGCCTACGGTCAATGGTCTGGACAGAGTGGTAACATCAAACCGTTTTTCACAGCCACTTATAGTAAAGTAGAAAGGAAAGTCTATAGTAAAACGCTCCAAACTCCATTCCAATTCCTTTTTGTGGGAACACTTTCCAAAAATAAGAATCCATATTTATTAATTGAACTAGTCAAGGAATTGAACCGAAAAGGGATCAGGTCAGAAGCTCACTTTTATGGAGACGGTCCAATGAGGCAAGAATTAATTCGATATTGTCAGCCTGCGCCTGTCGAAGGCTTGTCCGAGAACAATAACAATGTCAGTTCGAGCTGTCATCCTGAGCCTGTCGAAGGAGCAGTCGAGAACAGTTCAGCTTCCAATGAAGACATTGACTATAACAAATCACAATTCTATTTTCATGGGAACCAACCCGCAGGTATTGTGAAGAAAGCTTACGAAGGCGCCCATTTCGTATTTCTAGCATCCCAAAGTGAAGGTTGGCCTAAAGTTATTGCGGAAGCTATGTGGCACGGATGTCTACCCATCGCCACACCAGTAAGCTGCGTTCCTTGGATGTTAAATCAAAATAGGGAGGAAAACAAAAAGGTAAATTGGGAAACAGACCGCGGGATACTTTTTTACTCCATGGAACAAACCGTTTCTGAAATCAAAATAATGATGGCCCATTCAGTGTATTATGAACACATGTCTCAAAAAGCACAACAATGGTCACAACAGTACACTCTAGAAAAGTTCGATGAAGCAATTAAGAACCTTCTTCACAACTGAATAAATCACACATAAATTGGATGAGTAGAAGATATTCAAAGACAGTACCACACACTTTTAACTTTTAGTTTGTCACTTAAAACTGCTAACATCAAACTATTCATTATTCACTTTTAGTTTTTCACTTCATATATTCAACTTCCTACTCACAAAAATTGAATTCCTACCTTTAACCGCTGCAAGATATACCCTATGCGTGTACTCCAAATTATTGACACCCTACATCCTGGAGGTGCTGAGCGAATGGCTGTTCAAATCGCAAACGGTCTCGTGGGTATTGTAGAGTTATCTGCTCTATGTTGTACAAGGGAAGAGGGTTTTTTGAAACAACAATTACATCCTGAAGTAGTCTTCTTATTTGCAAATCGCGAGGGACAGGTGGGTTTCAAAGGAATCTTTAGAATAAATAAATTTATAAAGGCTCATAGGATTACTCATATTCATGCGCATAGCTCTTCTATTTATACTAGTTTCCTATTGGCTTTTATATTTCCCAAGCTTAAAATCATTTGGCATGACCATTATGGAAATGCTCAGTTCCTAGAAAATCGACCCATTTGGAAAATTAAATTAGCTACTAAAAAGGTAGACGCTATCATTTCCGTCAATCCAGATCTTAAAAACTGGGCTTTCAAAAATGAGTTGTCTAAAAACCTTTTTTACTTACCCAATTTTGTGGAAGACAGAGGAAGTGATACTAAAGAAGTATCGTTACCAGGCATTGATGGTAAACGCATTGTATGTCTAGCTAATTTAAGACTTCAGAAAAATCACGCCTTATTGTTGAAGGCTTGGAAAGAGTTACACTATATCTTTCCAGAATGGAATCTTCTGTTAGTTGGGAAGGGCTTTGAAGACGATTATCAAGAAATGATAGAGAGCTTAATACACAACAATCAATTAGCTACTAGCGTTCACCTATTAGGTGCTCGAACTGATATAGATGAAATTTTGTCTAGCTCAGATATTGCGGTTCTATCATCTTCCTCTGAAGGCCTACCGCTCGCTTTGTTAGAATATGGATTAGCAGGTTTGCCTGTGGTAGTTACAGATGTAGGTGCTTGTAAAGAAGTCGTGCAAGGGTTGGGTAAAGTCGTACCAGCAGAGAACGTTGATGCTTTAAAATTAGCAGTATCTGAATTGATAGAAACCCCAGAATTACGAGCCACTTTGGGAGCTGCCTTTCAAAAGCATGTACGAAATACATATGGAGCCCAGAATTATTTGAATAAATTGCTAGACATATACCAAAGAACGAATGATTAAGGTTGAAAAGCTTTCTTATCCCATTCTCATTATAGCACACTTAATAATGGCGCTAACGGTTGTGGTAGTTCCATTTACAGCGACCATTTTCTTTTATTTGATTACAGGGTATTTCACGCTTCGGATTTTTTCAAATGCAGATCGTGCTCATGAGGCCCTCTTGGCGGCTTGTTATCTGACTTGTTGGGAGGTGTTTCTGCGCATGAACAATGTCTTGTTCTTTTATGAAATGATTAAATATCTGGTATTGATATTTATGAGTTTAGGTATTTTTTACCGTGGCTTTTCCATTAAGTCTTTGCCCTACGTAATATACCTACTTTTAATGATCCCTAGTATCGTAGTTGCATCTCAAGCCATACCACTAGGAGAAAGTTTACGTAAAGCAGTAGCCTTTAACTTGAGCGGTCCTGTGACTTTAGGTGTGGTCGCGATTTACTGTTATCAACGAAATATTGAGGTGAAACGACTAGATGAAATACTCAAAATATCAGTTGGTCCGATCGCAATGTTGATGTTGTACTTATTTCTAGTCACTCCAAATGTGAGAGACATTGTGACCAGTACTGCCTCTAACTTTGCCTTATCAGGCGGTTATGGGCCTAATCAAGTAGCGACTGCACTGGGTATAGGTATGTTTATTTGTTTTGCCCGTTTTTTACGAGAACGCGACTTTTGGACGAATGTCATTGACATAACGCTGCTCATAGGAATGACCTATCGGGCGTGGCTTACCTTCTCTAGAGGTGGAGTTATTACCGCAGCGGCAATGATAATATCTGTGGTGATTACTATATTTATTTTAAAACGTTCCTCATTTCGAGTTTCTATGTTGCCTAAATTAGTTGTTCTAGCGTTCGGTGTCGTATTAGCATGGGGCTTCACCTCACTAGTTACGAAAGGGTTGATAGATAAACGCTATGCCAATCAAGATGCCGCAGGAAGGATTAAAGAGGACTTGAGTACTGGTAGAGAAGAGTTAATAACTATTGAGTTGGAGGCTTTTGCAGAAAATCCTATTGCCGGTATAGGAGCGGGTCAGGTGAAATACTACAGGGCAAAAAAGGATGGTATCCTTGCAGCTTCCCACAATGAGACCAGTCGCTTATTATCGGAGCATGGAGCCATCGGTATTTTATCCTTATTGGTTTTGATTTTTACACCACTCATTTATAGATTCAGTCACAGGCGTAATACCTATTTTTATGCCTTTTTAATTTTCTGGTTTGCTACGATCAATCACAGCGCCATGCGAATCGCTGCGCCTTCGTTTATTTATGGATTAGCCTTGCTAAACGTCATTCCAGATAGGAAGAAAAAAAGATCGATAGCAAAATTGAACCGCTGGGAGAAAAGAGGCTTTCGTCGATCAACTTCAGTTCCGATAATCGCAACACCATCAACATGAGTGCAGGTCGCATTCTATACATTGGTAATCAATTGTCAAACGCTGGCAAGACCTCCACAACCATTGATACGTTGAGTGTTTTACTGCAAAAGGAAGGCTTTAAAGTAAACACAGCCTCCTCTGTTTCTAATAAGTTGCTGCGTTTGTTGGATATGATACGAGCGACACTTAGGTATACGAATTGGTCTGATTACGTGTTAATAGATACGTACAGCACTCAAAATTTCTGGTATGCGATTCTAATAGGAAAGTTGTGTGAAAAACTTCAGTTAAAATATATACCGATCCTCCACGGTGGTGCACTTCCTAATCGACTTAAAACGCAGCCCAAATTATTACTCAATTTTCTTGAAAAGGCACATCAAGTCGTGAGTCCAAGTGATTATTTGAAGCACGCTTTCGCGAAAGCGGGATTTCACAACATACAGATTATACCCAATTCCATTGAATTAGAGCGGTATCCCTACATCAAACGCAAAACTTTTGAACCGAAATTATTATGGGTACGTTCTTTTGCAGAGATATATCATCCGCAAATGCCACTAGAGGTTTTGAAGACCTTGCAAACCATATTCCCAAACGCCCAACTGACCATGGTAGGCCCAGATAAAGATGGAAGTCTAGGTCTTTGTCAAAAAATAGCGGAAGCTGAAAATCTAAATGTGACTTTTACTGGTTTATTAACCAAGGAACAGTGGATCGAACTGGCCGCCACTCATGACATTTTTTTAAACACCTCAAAATTTGATAACATGCCAGTGAGTGTCTTAGAGGCAATGGCTCTAGGACTTCCTATAGTATCTACAGATGTAGGAGGTATTCCCTTCCTTTTAACGAATAGCTTGAATGCATTACTAGTATCAAATGGGGATGTACAGACTATGTGCGCATCCGTAACGGAGTTAGTCGAGAATAATGGACTGGCTCAAGATATTTCTTACAATGCTCGTAAATTAGTCGAACACATGGATTGGCAACACATTAAATCTCTGTGGAATAACTTGTTGAGCGATTAAACAATATATTTGATTCCGTTTTGACAATCCCCTAAATGACCAAAACTGGTTCCATACACTTCGAAATTTCTGAACGCAAGATTCTCTTACGTATCATTGATATAAGCGTGGTCTTGCTTGCTGTAAACCTGATTGGTATCTTATTTGATTTGCGCTATTTCAAGATCGATCTTGAAAATTGGGAATGGTCGGTCATGCTTGGTTTTTATATTTTCTTTTTTGCCAATGTTTTTGAATTGTACGACCTTAAAAAAGCCAGTCGCATTAACAGTACGTTACGCAGTGTGACATACACGGCTTCACTAACAGCGCTAGCCTATTTATTGACGCCATATTTAACGCCAACCCTACCAGATAACCGACTTCAAATCCTCTATTTTTTCGTTACAATTACAGGCTCACTGATGATATGGAGGGCCATCTACATTAAGTTATTTGCAAGCTCTAGGTTCAACAAACGCATAATTATTGTCGCTGATGCAGTGGATGCAGTAGATATAGCCCAAAGCCTGCAAGAGGCAGATCCTAATTATTTTATTGAAGGCTATATCAATACCGATGCTAGCGTTATGATAGGTCATGACGACCGCTTACCCATTCTAAGCATGGAGGAAGCCATGGATAAACTCAATCATGAGAACGTATCTGAAATTGTAATTGCAAGTGCTAATGTGGAAGGAATTACTCCGGCCATATATTCTTGGCTCATAGAACTGGTAGAAACTGGTTATTCGGTCAGGGAATATACGCAGGTGTATGAAGAGATGACAGACCGGGTGCCTGTAAGTTTTGTAGGTAAAGATTTTTATAGATACTTTCCATTTGCACGGAGTAATCAAAATCAATTATACCGGGTATATCACAGAACTTTTGATATACTAGTGTCCTTAGTTGGGGTCTTATTAGGCTTGTTGATTTTACCTATAGTAGTGCTAGGAAATATACTTGGCAACCGTGGATCGTTATTCTATACTCAGGTAAGAGTGGGACGCAATAGAAAGGAGTTTAAGATTATAAAATTTCGTACTATGGTGATGAATGCCGAGAAAGACGGTGCTCAGTTCACAGTAAAAAGAGATGTGCGCGTAACCTTCTTCGGTAATTTTCTAAGGAAGACGCGGATTGATGAGTTCCCTCAATTCTTCAACATTCTCAAAGGAGAAATGAGCGTTATAGGTCCTCGTCCTGAGCGTCCTGTGTTTGTAAAAACCTTGACAGAAAAAATTCCATTTTATGAAACTCGGCATATTGTGAAACCTGGATTAACAGGATGGGCACAGGTTAAGGCAAACTATGGAGAGTCTTATGAGGATCATTTAAGAAAACTCCAGTATGACTTATTCTACATCAAAAAGCGCAGTATTTTCCTCGATATTCGGATTCTAGTGAAAACCTTGAGCACGGTTATATTTTTCAAAGGACAGTAGGTGGAGTAAACCTCAAATTCCAAGCTCCAAATGGCAACACTACACCTTCGATCAGGATTATAGATAAATTCGAAATTCAGCGGGCACCACTTACAAAGGACAACTCGCGTTCCCTGCGGGAACTCTCGTGATTTAAGACAAAAGACTTTTGGTGTGATGAATTCATCATTGTTTTTGCCTTGAACCTAAAATCAAGAACCATAATGTCATACGTCTTACGTCAGCGACATCAGAGCGCAGCGATGATGGAGCCAGTCTTTTGTCAAGATTGTGGTCTAGTTCAAAATTCAGTGGATGTAGGACAAAGGACAACTCGCGTTCCCTGCGGGAACTCTCGTGACTTAAGACAAAAGACTTTTGTTGCAGTGAATTCATCATTGTTTTTGAATTGAACCTGAAGTCAAGAACCATAATGTCATACGTCTTACGTCAGCGACATCAGAGCGTAGCAACGATGGAGCCGGTCTTTTGTCAGCAAGATTAAAGCTCAGCGATAAACGAGCCAGTCGTACGTCAGCGACATCAGAGCACAGCGATGATGAAGCAACTTGGTTTACTTGCGCTTCATCTTTCCTCGCTTAAAAATCGCGAATAGGAGTACAAATAATCCCATACCGCAAGCAATTCTAGCAATATAATCACCGTGACGGCTATAAAAAGTGATTTCGTCAGAGAGCCCGATGGTTGCTTTAATAGATCCTCTTTTTTCATAGGCTAAGCGGTGAGTGACTGTACCGGTAGGAGTAATGATCGCACTAATGCCAGTGTTTGCACTGCGGGCAATCCAGCGTCTGGTTTCGATGGCCCTCAGTCTGGCGATACTTAAATGTTGTTGATGTCCTTGGGTATTTCCCCACCAGGCATCATTGGTAATTATCGCTAGGAACTGCGCTCCATTTTGAATATAATCACCTACATACTCACCATAAACCGACTCGTAACATATTACTGGAGCAACCAGAGTCCCATGAGTACTTTGAAAAACAGATCTGTTGCCCTGAGTCGTTTTGGTTCCCATGGTACCCCCTAGATCAATCATTACATCTCCCAA